>JBEVHG010000128.1:0-12290 GCA_040511335.1 Mycobacterium sp.
CGACGCCGTGGTGGTCCTGGTGTCCGAGAAGCAGAAGGCGCCGGGCAATTCCGGTGACCGGGTGGTGCTGGTCGCGCTGCCTGCCCACGCCGCCAACGACGTCGCCGGCGCCACGCTGGTGCAGACGGTCACGCTCACGTTCCACTGAACCGGTCAGGGCGGTTGGTAAGGCACCGTCAACAGGCACCCCAAGGGATATCCGGTGAACGGAGCGCCCGCAGACTAACGTTGCGTTTCTGTCAGATAGCACAACACCGCAGAAGGGTTCCTCAGCATGTTGAAGGGCTTCAGAGAGTTCATCGCCCGAGGCAATGTCATCGACCTCGCCACCGCGGTCGTCATCGGCGCGGCATTCACCGGACTGGTGACGGCATTCACCGACAACGTAGTGCAGCCCCTAGTCAGCCGGATCGGTGCGACACCTGATTCGCAGTACGGTTTCCTGAGGATTCCATTGGGCGACGACATCGCCATCGATTTGAACGCCGTGCTCTCAGCGGCGATCAACTTCCTGATCATCGCGGCGGTTGTCTACTTCGTCATCGTGGTTCCCTACAAGAAGCTCAAGGAACTCGACACCAAGGTGGAGGAGGAGGAGACCCAACTGACTCTGCTCACCGAGATCCGCGACATACTGGCCGTGAATGGCAGCGCCTCCGGCAAGCATGGCGCTGAAGCTGCACTCGGCGCCGACAAGGCGAGGTGACCGCAGACGAAGAAACAGCCCCCGGCGGGAAGCCGGGGGCTGTTTCTTTTGCGTGCAGGGAGATCAGTTCATGTTCCACGGTTCGCCGTAGGTGGTGACCTGGTCACCGGACGAGGCGATCAGCCGGGCGAACGGACGCAGCAACACACCGCCGGCCGCACCGGTCACGGTGCCGTGCGCGTTGGAGACCGCCACACCACCGGCAGGACCCGCCACGTCGACCGAGAAGGTGGCGACTTCCACGATGCCCGGACCGTTGCCGAGGTCGGAGTTGATCGACACACCCGGGAACAGGTTCGGGGTAATGACCGAGTTGAACGGGTTGAGACCGGACAGGTTACCGTCGTCGATCAGGATGTTCGGCGTGGTGTAGTTGAAGTTGATGCCCACACCCAGCGACCACGGGAAGCCGACCTGGTAGCCCAGCTCCAGCGTGCCTTCGAATTCGTCGCACCCGCCGCCGCAGTAGTACTTCGCTCTACCGGTGTGGAACCACTCGCGGGTAAGCCGGTTGCGGTCCAGCGGGAACACACCCTCGAGGTGGGTGTCCCACTGCTGGATGGTCAGGGTCCGGTCTTGGCCATCCATCAGACTCATTTCGTTGTCCAGAACTGCGTTTGAGGTGCCAGTGCTCACGAAGAGACCCGCGACGGCCGCAACCATCGCGATCAGCACCCGAGTGATTGCCTTCATGTTCTCCCTAGCTATGTGGTCGGTGATCCGGGCGGGTCACCGAGTTTGTTGTCGTGCCTGGCACTACACCTAACACCACACACTCCGCGAGACCCAAATGTGAGGGGAATTAGAAATCCCACAGGTTGCTCTTAAGGTTCACTCATCATTGACAGGAGGACCATAACGGGGAGGCATCCGCCCGGCAACGGTTGCACATCGCCACCACAGACGGCGTCATCGCCCGTCGCAAATTTGCTGGGAGCGCTGGACCCGGTCCGATGCCGGTATTCCGGACGCCCCCGCTCGCTCAAGGGTCGTGGCGAGCAGGCAGCCAGGTCGCCCATCGGGATTATCAAGCGTTTCACAGGATTACGGGGAAATCACAGCTCAGTCGTGGTGAGGCGGAACGTTGTCCCTCAACCATTGGTCGTGTGCTGCGTCGTCACCCGGCGAATCGGTCTCGCGCTCGTCGGTCGATGTGGCCGGCAATTCTTCGCCGAAAATCTTGTTAACTGCGCCGCGGGACGGCTTTGGCGGGTTCGTTACAACCAGCCTTCGGTGTGACGAAGATCACAATCGGGCACGGGATTTCTGTTCACCTTTGCGTAACCCAACGGGCGCGTTTGCACGAACCGCCCCGGCCGACGCACTTGTTAGATCTCCAAGCTGGATAGCTGGCCGATGATCTGGACAGCCAGCGGGTTCAGCGTGGCCATGCCGTCGCGCACCGCAGCGCGTGAGCCGGCGAGGTTGACGACCAGCGTGCTACCGGAGATTCCGGCCAGCCCACGCGACACCCCGGCGTCGACGATCCCGGCCGACAACGCTGAGGCTCGCAGCGCCTCGGCAATGCCGAGTAGTTCACGGTCCAATAGGTCGCGGGTGGCTTCCGGCGTGACATCGCGCGGGGTGACGCCGGTGCCGCCCACCGACACCACCAGGTCGACTCCGCCGATGACCGCCGTGTTGAGCGCATTGCGGATCTCCACCTCGTCGGCGGACACCACCACGACACCGTCGACGACGAACCCCGCCTCGCCAAGCAGCTCGGTGACCAATGGGCCGTTGTGATCCTCTTCGCCATGTGCGGTGCGATCGTCGACGACCACGACCAGCGCCCGGCCCACCAACTCCCCTGGCTGTTCCATGTCTGCAACCGTATATCCGGGGACGGACAGCGGCGCGGCCACTCTCAACATGGCCTGACCGGTGCTGGGGTCACTGCTGGGCCTTGCCCAGGGTGACCTCGACGGTCTGCGGCTTACCCGCCGGATCGAGGTACGTCAGCGTGACCTTGTCGCCCGGCGCCTTGGACCGTACCGCGGCGACCAGCGCGTCGGCGCTGCCGATCACCCGTTCGTCGACCTTGGTGACCACGACACCACTGGGCAGCCCGGCCGCCGCAGCCGCTCCGCCGTTGGTGACCTCGACGATCTTGGCGCCATTTGTGGCCGCGTCGTTGCCGACCTGCACACCCAGCGATGCGTGCGATGCCGTGCCGTTCTGGATCAACTCGTCGGCGATGCGCTTGGCCTGGTCGATGGGGATCGCGAAACCCAGCCCGATCGAACCGCTCTGGGCCTCGGCGGACTGTCCGCCGAGCGTCGCGATCGCCGAATTCACGCCGACCAGTTCGCCATTCATGTTGACCAGCGCCCCGCCGGAGTTGCCGGGGTTGATCGCGGCGTCGGTCTGTATGGCGTCGAGCACGGTGTTCTGGTTCTGCGCGTCCCCGCCCGCTGCGACCGGCCGGTTCAGGGCGCTGATGATGCCGGTGGTGACGGTGCCCTCCAGGCCCAGCGGCGAACCGATCGCCACCACGTCCTGGCCCACCCGCAGATTGGCCGAGGAGCCGAGCGTGATCGGGGTCAGGTCGGAAACGCCCTGCACCTTCACGACGGCGATATCGCTGCTGGGATCGGTGCCCACGACGGTGAACGGCGCGGTGCGCCCGTCGGCGAAGGTCACCGTGGTCTGCGCTCCATCCTTGGCGGCCGCCACCACATGGTTGTTGGTCAAGATCAGTCCGTCGGGGGACAGGATGATTCCCGAGCCTTCCTCGGACGCCCGCCCCATGTCGGTTTCCAGCTTGACCACACTGGGCACCACCTTCGCCGCGACCTGCTCGATCGAGCCGGCCGGCAGGCTGGCGGCGGGCACACTCGGAGCTGCGCCGGCGGCGGTCGAACTCCCGGCCGCCGGGCGGTCCGGCTGCGCCAGCAGTGCCACTCCCCCGCCGATACCGGCCGACACGATCGCCACCGCGACTGCGCCTGCCGTCAGAGCCCCTGCGCGGGAGCGCTTCTGGGGTTGCGCAGGCCGATACGCCGGGGGCGCCACAGCAGGCCCGGCTTGACGGTACGGATCATAGGGCGCACGGAACTGCTGCTGTTGCGTCGCGTAGCGCCAGTCGTAGGGCTGCTGTTGGTAAGCGCCATGCCCCTGCTGTCCGGGGTGTACCGGGGCCGCGGGCACGTTGGCTCCGGGCCGTCGGCCCGGCTGCGGTGGCGGTGGGGAGTACCTCGGGTGGTTGGTCATGTCGCTACGGTGCTTCTTCCTCTTTGGTAGGTGCCGGACAGTCGGACAACGAAGGGCGCATGCCCACAGTGCCCGCGGGGACTGAGAATCCACTTAGAGAAAGCTCGGTACATCCCCAGATTTGCGCCTGTGAACTGTGTTCCCGATCACCCATTGTCGGCGCTGACCATGGTTTCGTCGACACCTGCGGGGGGCCGTGTCGCGGGCATGGGCCGCCCGGGCAGGACGACGCGAATCGACGTCCCGGGTGGTTGTCCGCCCGGCACGGTGTCTTCGGCCCAAAGCGCCCCACCATGTTTGAGGACAACTTGTTTCACGATCGCCAGGCCCAGTCCGGAACCCGGCAGCGCGCGGGCAGACGTCGAACGGAAGAACCGTTCGAACACCAGACGCCGCTCCTGCGGCGGTATACCGGGCCCAAAATCGGAGACCACCAGCTCAGCGTGCAGCGGGTCGGTCGGGATCAACCGCACCCCGACCCGCCCACCGGGCGGACTCCATTTCGCGGCATTGTCGAGCAGATTGAGCACCGCGCGCGACAATCCCGCGGCGTCACCGTAGAGCTGCCAACCGATCACATCGACGTCGAACTCAATGTCGTTGCGGCGCCGACGGACTCGCTCGAGGCAGCGGTCGACGACTTCGGACATGTCAACCGGCTCGTGGATGACACCACCGGCCTCGTCGCGGGTGAGGTCCACCAGATCGCCCACCAGCGTGGACAATTCCTCGATCTGCGCGATCACATCGGCACGCAGTCCGGCCATCTCATCCTCGGGCAGCCGCGGTGCGCCCGGCGCCATCGACGCCATCAACAGTTCGACGTTGGTGCGCAACGACGTCAGCGGGGTGCGCAGCTCATGACCGGCGTCGGTCACCAGCCGGGCCTGCCGTTCCCGCGACTCGGCAAGCGCCCGCAGCATCATGTTGAAAGCCTCCGTGAGCCGGGCGAGTTCGTCGCTGCCCAACACCGGGATGGGCCGTAGGTCGTCGGTGCGGGCCACGCGCTCGGCGGCTTCGGTTAGCCTGGCCACCGGTCTCAGGCCGGTGCGGGCCACCATCCCGCCGGCGACCGCGGCCACCGCCACGCCCAGCCCACCGACGATCAGCAGCACCGTGCCCAGCCGTTTGAGCACCTCACCGGTGGGAGCCAGGCTCTTGGAGATCAGCAGCGAGCTGCCGTTCTGCAGGTGCACGGCCAGCACCCGCTGTTGGTTGGCGGTGCGCAGCGACATCAGCAGTTCACCGGACACCACGTCCTTCTCGGGCTCCCCGAGCGGCAGGGTCTGGCCCTCCTGGTTGGCGGTGTAGATGGCACGGCCTGGATTGACCAGCATCGCGTTGACGTCGGAGTACGCGGTGCCTTCGATGGCCTTTCCGGGATCGGCGGCCAGCGATCCGCTTTCGATCAGCAGACGCGCCCGGCTGTGCAGCTGGTTGTCGATATCGTCGTAGAGCGCGCGGGACACCACGGCGTACACGGCGACGGCCATTAGCACCACCGCCATCGCCACCATCGACATGGCGAGCGCCATCACCCTCCAGCGCAGTGACAGCGAGCTGGTGGGTGGCGGTGAAAGGCGTGGCGGATAGAACGACATCAGGGTGGTGTCTCACGCAACACGTAACCCACCCCGCGAACGGTGTGGATCAGTCGCGGTTCCCCCTCGGCTTCGGTCTTGCGGCGCAGGTAGCCGACGTACACCTCAAGTGCGTTACCCGACGTCGGAAAGTCGAAGCCCCAGACTTCCTCGAGGATGCGGCTGCGGGACAGGACTCGTCGCGGGTTGGCGATCAGCATTTCCAGGAGCGCGAACTCGGTGCGGGTGAGGCTGATCGGGCGCTGGCCGCGGGTGACCTCCCGGGTCACCGGGTCCAGGCTGAGGTCGGAGAACGTCATGGCCGGGGACTCGGCGCGGTCGTCGGGCGTGGTGCGGCGCAGCAGTGCCCGCATCCGGGCCAACAGCTCCTCGAGCGCAAACGGCTTGGGCAGGTAGTCGTCGGCGCCGGCGTCCAGCCCGGCGACCCGCTCGGACACCGAATCACGGGCGGTCAGCACCAGGATGGGCAGGTCGTCGCCGGTGCTGCGCAGCTGACGGCACACCTCGAGGCCGTCCAGCTTCGGCATCATCACGTCGAGCACCAGGGCATCGGGCCGGTCACTGGCGATCAGGTCGAGTGCCTCGACGCCGTCCTGCGCCAGTGCGACCGAATAACCATTGAAGGAAAGCGAGCGGCGCAGGGATTCGCGGACCGCGCGATCGTCGTCGACGACAAGTATGCGCACAGCCACAGTCTCATCCCACCGCCTGAGAGTGACCTGAGAGGCGCGCCGGAGCCAACTGCGCCTTAGCGGCGGTCGAGATCGATCAGGCCGAGACGGGCGGCCTTGAGCAGGCGCCGCGGAACCTTGTGCTGTCGACCGGCGACGGTCACACGGACGAGTTCGGGGCGCTTGGCCTTCCACTGCGCGCGCCGGCTACGGGTATTCGCGCGCGACATTCTGCGCTTGGGCACAGCCATATCGAGCTTCTCCTCTTGAGGGGTGCTGCCTGACGACCGGCGTCGGCAATTGCTCTTCAGGATAGCCGGTGAGCTGCGTAGCCTCCAAAATGGGGCGATTTCGGCGCGCACACATGCGTCAGCGTCGGTTTCCGCACCGAAATCACGCACCCCCTTGACGCGGTGACCGGAGGTAACGGTTAACCTACCGGTTGGTTGGCGTGATGGCGATGGGAGGACGTGTGACCGATCTCGTCCGAATCGGCAACTGCTCGGGGTTTTACGGGGACCGGCTGTCGGCGATGCGGGAGATGCTCACCGGCGGTGACCTGGACTTTCTCACCGGCGACTATCTCGCCGAGTTGACCATGCTGATCCTGGCCCGCGACCGGGCCAAGGCGCCCGAGCGGGGCTACGCCAAGACGTTTCTGACCCAGCTGGAGGAATGCCTGGGCGCCGCACTGGACCGCGGCGTGCGGATCGTCGCCAACGCGGGCGGGCTCAATCCGGCCGGCCTGGCCACCGCGGTGGGGTCGCTGGCCGAGCGGCTGGGCCTCAATGTCCGCGTCGCCCATGTCGAGGGCGACGATTTGGTGGCCCGGGCCGACGAGTTAGGGTTCGGCACGCCGTTGGCGGCCAACGCCTACCTCGGGGCGTGGGGCATCGTCGACTGCCTCAACGGCGGCGCCGACGTCGTCGTCACCGGCCGGGTCACCGACGCCTCGGTGATCGTCGGGCCCGCCGCCGCCCATTTCGGCTGGGGCCGCACCGACTACGACGCCCTGGCCGGTGCGGTGGCCGCGGGCCACGTCATCGAATGCGGCATCCAGGCCACCGGCGGCAACTACTCGTTCTTCACCGAAGTCGCCGACCTCGGCTACGCCGGCTTCCCGCTCGCCGAGATCCACGCCGATGGATCGTCGGTGATCACAAAACACCCCGGGACCGGCGGGCAGGTCAGCGTCGACACCGTCACGGCACAACTGCTCTACGAGATCACCGGCGCGCGCTACGCCAACCCAGATGTGACGATGCGCGTCGACTCCATCCGGCTGAGCGACGACGGAGCCGACCGCGTGCGGATCGACGGTGTGGTCGGCGAGCCGCCGCCGCCTACGCTGAAGGTGTCGCTGAACAGCGTCGGCGGATTCCGCAACGCCATGACATTCGTGCTCACCGGGCTGGACATCGACGCCAAGGCCGAGTTGGTGCAGCACCAACTGGAGGCCGCGCTCAGCGTCAAACCCGCCGAACTGGAGTGGACGCTCGCGCGCACCGATCATCCCGACGCCGACACCGAGGAGGCGGCCAGCGCGTTGCTGCACTGCGTGGTGCGTGACCCCGATCCGGCCAATGTCGGACGCCAATTCTCCTCGGCCGCAGTCGAACTCGCGTTGGCCAGTTATCCCGGATTCCATGTCACCGCGCCACCGGGCGAGGGCCAGGTCTACGGCGTCTTCACGCCCGGCTACGTCGATGCCGGCGAGGTCCCGCATGTCGCCGTGCACGCCGACGGCAGGCACACCGAGGTCGCGTCCGCCGCCGACACCCGCGAACTGGCGCCCATCGACCCGCCGCCGCTGCCCGAACCGCTGCCGGCCGGCCCGACGCGGCGCGCACCGTTGGGCATGGTCGCCGGCGCGCGCAGCGGCGACAAGGGCGGCAGCGCCAACGTCGGGGTGTGGGTGCGCACCGACGAGCAGTGGCGCTGGCTCGCGCACACGCTGACCGTCGAGAAGTTGCGCGAATTACTGCCGGAGACAGCCGATCTGCCGGTCATCCGCCACCTGCTGCCCAACCTGCGGGCGGTGAACTTCGTGATAGACGGCATCCTCGGCGAGGGTGTCGCCTATCAGGCCCGGTTCGACCCCCAGGCCAAGGGGCTGGGCGAGTGGCTGCGCAGCCGCCACGTCGACATACCCGAAAGCTTGCTATGAACATTTGGCACACCCCCGAACGCGAGCAGCTCCGAAAGACGGTGCGCGCGTTCGCCGAACGCGAGATTCTGCCGCACGTGCAGGAGTGGGAACGCACCGGCGAGTTGCCTCGCGAACTGCACCGCAAAGCCGGCGACGCCGGGCTGCTCGGCGCGGGCCTGCCCGAGGTGGTCGGCGGCGGGGGCGGCGACGGCGCGGATTCGGTGATCATCTGCGAGGAGATGCACTACGCCGGGGCGCCGGGTGGGGTGTACGCGTCGTTGTTCACCTGCGGTATCGCGGTACCGCACATGATCGCCTCCGGCGACGAGCGGCTGATCGACACCTATGTGCGGCCCACGCTTCGCGGCAACAAGATCGGGGCGCTGGCGATCACCGAGCCCGGCGGCGGCTCCGACGTCGGGCACCTGACCACGCGCGCCACCCGCGACGGCGACGACTACATCGTCAACGGCGCGAAGACCTACATCACCTCCGGAGTGCGCGCCGACTATGTCGTGACCGCGGCGCGCACGGGCGGCCCCGGTGCGGCCGGCGTGTCGCTGATCGTCGTCGACAAGGGCACACCGGGCTTCGAGGTGACCCGCAAGCTGGACAAGATGGGCTGGCGCTCCTCAGACACCGCCGAGTTGTCCTACACCGACGTGCGGGTTCCGGCCGCCAACCTGATCGGCGGCGAGAACACGGGTTTCGCGCAGATCGCCGCCGCGTTCGTCTCCGAACGGGTGGGTCTGGCCGCGCAGGCCTACGCCAGCGCGCAGCGTTGCCTCGACCTCACCGCACGGTGGTGCCGGGACCGCGAAACCTTCGGCGGGCCACTGATCTCGCGCCAGTCGGTGCAGAACACGCTGGCCGAGATGGCACGGCGCATCGACGTCGCCCGGGTGTACACGCACCACCTGGTCGAGCGGCAGCTCGCTTCCGGAGCCGCCGGGCCGGCGACATTAGATAGAGCGACCAACAACCTCATAACTCAGGTGTGCTTCGCCAAGAACACCGCCGTCGAGGCCGGGGAGTGGGTGGCCAATCAGGCGGTGCAGCTGTTCGGCGGCATGGGTTATATGGCCGAGTCCGAGATTGAACGCCAGTACCGCGACATGCGCATCCTCGGCATCGGCGGTGGAACCACCGAAATCCTGACCGCGCTGGCCGCCAAGACGCTGGGATACCAGTCATGACGGTATTGCGGTCCACCCTCGATCCGGTGTCCTCCGCCTACAGTGAAGCCGCGTCGGCGATGTCCACCAAGCTCGCCGAGATCGAGACCGAGCACGCCAAAGCGCTCGCCGGTGGCGGGACCAAGTACGTCGAAAGACACCACGCCCGAGGGAAACTCACACCGCGCGAGCGCATCGAACTGCTGCTTGACCCGGACTCCCCGTTCCTGGAACTCAGCCCCCTGGCGGCGTGGGGCAGCGAGTTCCAGGTGGGTGCCAGCCTGGTGGTCGGCATCGGCGCGGTCAGCGGCGTCGAATGCATGCTGGTGGCCAACGATCCGACCGTCAAGGGTGGTACCAGCAACCCCTGGACGTTGCGAAAGATCCTGCGAGCCAACCAGATCGCGCTGCAGAATCGGTTGCCGGTGATCTCGCTGGTCGAATCCGGCGGCGCGGATCTGCCCACACAGAAGGAAATCTTCATTCCCGGCGGGCAGATGTTCCGTGACCTGACCCGGCTCTCGGCCGCGGGAATCCCCACCATCGCATTGGTGTTCGGCAACTCCACTGCCGGCGGCGCCTATGTTCCGGGGATGTCCGACCACGTGGTGATGATCAACGAGCGCTCCAAGGTCTTTCTGGCCGGACCGCCGCTGGTGAAGATGGCCACTGGCGAAGAGTCCGACGACGAGTCGCTCGGTGGGGCCGAAATGCACGCACGGACCTCGGGCCTCGGCGACTACTTCGCCGTCGACGAGCTCGACGCCATCCGTATCGGGCGGCGCATCGTGACCCGGCTGAACTGGCGCAAGCGCGGGCCGACGCCGGGCCCGGTGACCGAGCCGCTGTTCGACGCCGAGGAACTGATCGGCATCGTGCCGTCCGACCTGCGTGTCCCGTTCGACCCGCGGGAGCTGATCGCCCGGGTCGTCGACGGCTCGGAGTTCGACGAGTTCAAGGCGCTCTACGGCTCGTCACTGGCGACGGGATGGGCGAAGCTGTACGGCTATCCGATCGGCATCCTGGCCAATGCGCGCGGCGTGTTGTTCAGCGAAGAGTCGCAGAAGGCCACCCAGTTCATCCAGCTGGCCAACCGCGCCGACACGCCACTGCTGTTCCTGCACAACACAACCGGCTACATGGTAGGCAAGGCCTACGAGGAACGCGGGATGATCAAGCACGGCTCGATGATGATCAACGCCGTGTCCAATTCGACGGTGCCACACATCTCGCTGCTGATCGGCGCCTCCTACGGCGCCGGCCATTACGGTATGTGCGGACGGGCCTACGATCCCCGGTTCCTGTTCGCCTGGCCCAGCGCCAAGTCCGCGGTGATGGGCGGAACGCAGTTGGCCGGTGTGCTGTCGATCGTCAGCCGGGCGGCCGCGCAGGCCCGGGGCCAGCAGGTCGACGAGGACGCCGACGCCGCACTACGCGCCGCGATCGAGGCGCAGATCGAGGCCGAATCCTTGCCGATGTTTCTGTCCGGACGACTCTATGACGACGGCGTCATCGATCCGCGCGACACCCGCACGGTGCTGGGAATGTGCCTGTCCGCCATCGCCAATAGCCCGATCGAGGGGACGTCGAACTTCGGCGTCTTCCGAATGTGAGCCACACGTGATCACTCGAGTCATGGTCGCCAACCGCGGTGAGATCGCGCGACGGGTGTTCGCCACCAGCCGCCGACTGGGCATCGGCACGGTCGCCGTCTACACCGATCCCGACGCCAGGTCCCCCCATGTCGCCGAGGCCGACGCCCGGGTGCGGTTGGCGGGCAACAGCGGATATCTGGACGCCAAGCAATTGATCAACGCGGCGAACGCCGCCGGAGCCGACGCCATTCATCCCGGCTACGGATTCCTCTCGGAGAACGCCGAATTCGCCGCCGCTGTCCACGATGCGGGGCTGACGTGGGTCGGCCCGCCGCCGACCGCCGTGGCGGCGATGGGTTCGAAGATCGAGGCCAAGAAGATGATGGCCGCCGCCGGAGTGCCGGTGCTCGACGAACTCGACCCCGACACCGTCACCGCCGATCAACTGCCGGTGCTGATCAAGGCGTCGGCCGGCGGCGGCGGGCGCGGGATGCGGGTGGTGCGCGAACTGGCCGCGCTGCCCACCGAGGTGGCCGCCGCACGTCGTGAAGCGCAGTCGGCGTTCGGCGACCCGACGGTGTTCTGCGAGCGCTACCTGGCCACCGGGCATCACGTCGAAGTGCAGGTGCTCGCCGACGAACACGGCACCGTGTGGGCCGTCGGCGAACGCGAATGCTCGATCCAGCGCCGGCACCAGAAGATCATCGAAGAGGCGCCGTCGCCGCTCGTGGAACGCACCCCGGGCATGCGCGCCAAGCTATTCGACGCGGCGCGGCTGGCAGCGACTGCGATCGGCTATACCGGCGCGGGCACAGTCGAATTCATGGCCGACGACAGCGGTGACTTCTTCTTCCTGGAGATGAACACCCGGCTGCAGGTCGAGCATCCGGTCACCGAACTCACCACAGGCACCGATCTCGTCGAACTGCAACTGCATGTCGCCCACGGTGGCCGGCTCGACGCCGAACCGCTGCCCTCGCGCGGCTACTCCATCGAGGCCCGCCTCTACGCCGAGGATCCGGCCAAGGGCTGGCAGCCGCAGGCCGGAACCGTGCACCGATTCGACGTGCCAACCACGCAGACCGAATTCGGTCCGCTGGAGCGGCCCGGCGTCCGGGTGGACACCGGCATCGTCGGCGGCTCAACCGTTTCGGTCTTCTACGACCCGATGCTGGCCAAG
>JBEVHG010000129.1:0-10633 GCA_040511335.1 Mycobacterium sp.
GCGTGCGTCCGGCCCGGCCGCCGATTCGGCGAGCCTTGGACCCAGCAGCCGCACATCGGTGAGCGCCTCGCCGCGGCGGGCGGGACCGGCCAGGGTCGAGCCGACGAGCGCTTCCAGATCCGACTGGGAACCGTCGGGAACCGTTGCGGCCGCGCGGTTTTCGAGCAGCAGATCGGCGGCGCTCAGTTCGGCGCCGGGAGCCAGATCCCGGGCGGCGACGACGATCTCGGCGCGCTCACCCTGCGGATCGGAGCGCAGCGCCGCGACGGCGGCCAGTACGACGAGGCCGCCCGCCGCGATGCGACGGGCCGCCAAGGTGCGCGACCAGTCCGGCCGCATTCCGTGCACCAGCCGGCTCAACACCGACGGATTCAGTGATTCCCCCATGCCGCCACGCTAGGCAGCACACGCCCGCGCCCGCGCCGGCTTGAGCCGGGCCTGTGGATAACTTCGGGTGTCAGCTCGACGCTGCGGCCGCCGGGGCCGAGCTGGTCGAACCCGTACTCGAATCGTTCGACGACGCCGAACTCGACTTCTCCGACGAGGAGGAAGACACGGTCGCGGACTTCGAGCTCTTGGCGGAGCCGTTCGTCGAGCTCTTGGCCGACTCGCGGCTGTCGGTGCGGTAGAAGCCGCTGCCCTTGAACACCACCCCGACCGAACTGAACAGCTTGCGCAGCCGGCCGGAGCATTTGGGGCAGGTGGTCAGCGCATCGTCGCTGAACGCCTGCACCGCGTCGAACCGATTGCCGCATTCGGTGCACGCATAGCTGTAGGTGGGCACCAAAAACCTCCGAGATGGTCAAACCTGTTAGCACTCTACCGGCTCAACTGCTAGAACCGCTATGTGGGCCGTGTCATTCCCGCGGGTCGCCGCAGGCGCCACCGATGGTGGGCGCTGGTCGTGCTGGTCTTTCTCGCGGTCGTCGTGGCGGCGGCGTGGCTGCACTGGCGGTCCCGACCTGCGCCTCCGACCGCCGACACCGCGCCGCCGGCCCTCGGCACCGCGTCCCCGTCGACCGACGCCACCCGGACGTCCGGCTACGACCAGGCCGCGGTCCAACTCGAGCGACTGCCCGTGAAGGGCTGGGACCGCCACACCGACTTCGCCCGCTACCGCTTCGGCGAAGCGTGGAGCGACGACGTCAACGTCGAATTCGGCCACAACGGTTGCAACACCCGCGACGACATCCTGCGTCGCGACCTCGCCGACCTCGTCGTGCGACCCGGCACCTGCTACGCGCAGAGCGGCGTCCTGCACGACCTGTACACCGGCGAGTCGACGGCGTTCGTCCGCGGCTCCGGCACGTCCAGCACCGTGCAGATCGACCACCTGGTCTCGCTGTCCGACGCCTGGTACAAGGGCGCGCGCGAATGGGACCCGCAACGCCGACGTGACTTCGCCAACGATCCGCGCAACCTGCTCGCCGTCGGCGCACAAGTCAACTTCGACAAGGCATTTCGCGACGCCACCGCATGGTTGCCGCCCAACCCGGGCTTCCGCTGCGAGTTCGTCGCCCGCCAGATCGCGGTCAAGACGAGCTACCAGCTGTGGGTGTCGAAGAACGAGAAGCAGGCGATGGCCGCCGTGCTGGACGACTGCTAGCCCAGCGGGACCAGCCCGAGCCCCGGTGTCAGTGCGTGGGTCATCCGCACGTCGTGGGCTTCGGCGGGCAGCCGGTCGACGAGTTCGTCGTCGCGGACCACCGCGACCAGCCGCGCCGCCGGATCGGCCAGCGGCAGCGACCGGTCGTAGAAACCCGCGCCGCGGCCAAGGCGCACACCGGTGCGATCGACCGCCAGCGCCGGGACGAGCACAACCGCCGCGGCGGCGACCGCGTCGGCCGGCAGCCAGGGCTGCGGCGGTTCGCGCAATCCGAAGCGCGCATCGACCAGGCCGCCGCGACGGTACTCCCCCCACTGCAGCGGCAACGGGACGCCTGCGGGGTCGGAGCGCGCGACCGGCAGCAATACCCGCACGCCGGCCCGCAGCAGCGAATCGAGCAGGTCGATCGATCCGGGTTCCGAGCCGACGGGCGCATAGGCGCAGACGGTTTCACCGCTGCTCACCAGGCTTCGCAGATGCGCGCAGAGCACCTCGGCCTCGGCTTCGCGCAGCTGCTCGGGCAACGCCCGGCGGGCCGCCAGGATCGCGCCCCGCAGCTTC
Source organism: Mycobacterium sp. (assembly GCA_040511335.1). Lineage (GTDB taxonomy): Bacteria > Actinomycetota > Actinomycetes > Mycobacteriales > Mycobacteriaceae > Mycobacterium. The sequence continues at coordinate 2,168 of JBEVHG010000129.1, forward strand.
GCTTTCGTCGGGGTCACCACGGCGTCCACGATGACAGCGCGACATCAGGACCGCCATACCGATCCCCGCGCCCGGGAGCATTAGTGTGTGAACGATGACACAGGCCCAGGTACCGATTCCGCTCACCGCGGTCGTCCCTGCCGCAGGTTTGGGGACCCGATTTCTTCCGGCCACCAAGACGGTGCCCAAGGAATTGCTGCCGGTCGTCGACACGCCCGGCATCGAGCTGGTGGCCGCCGAGGCGGCTCAGGCCGGCGCCGAGCGCCTCATCATCGTCACCTCCGAAGGCAAGGACGGCGTCGTCGCGCACTTCGTCGAGGACCTGATCCTCGAGGGCACGCTGGAGGCACGAGGCAAACACGTGATGCTCGAGAAGGTGCGCCGCGCGCCCGCACTGATCAAGGTCGAGTCGGTGGTGCAGGCAAAACCGCTCGGCCTCGGCCACGCCGTGGGCTGCGTCGAATCCAGCCTGCTGCCCGACGAAGACGCCATCGCGGTACTGCTGCCCGACGACCTGGTGCTGCCGACCGGCGTGCTGGAGACGATGTCGAAGGTGCGCGCCAAACGGGGCGGCTCGGTGCTCTGCGCGATCGAGGTCGAACCCGACGACATCAGCGCCTACGGCGTCTTCGACGTCGAAACCGTGCCCGACGCCGTCAACCCCAACGTGCTGCGCGTCAAGGGCATGGTCGAAAAGCCCAAGGCCGAGGATGCGCCGTCGCCGTATGCCGCGGCCGGCCGCTACGTCCTGGACCGGGCGATCTTCGATGCACTGCGCCGGGTTCCGCGCGGGGCCGGCGGCGAAATTCAACTGACCGACGCGATCGCGCTGCTGATCGACGAGGGCCATCCGGTGCACGTGGTGGTGCATCGCGGCTCTCGACACGACCTGGGAAATCCCGGCGGGTACCTCAAGGCTGCGGTTGACTTTGCGTTGGAACGCGACGACTACGGACCCGAGCTGCGGCGGTGGTTGGTAGAGCGATTGGGCCTGACCGAACGCTAGATCTGGGCGACGGGCCCCTGATACTGGAGAAAGGCGTGCTGTGCGTTCGGTGGAGGACCAGCAGGCTCGGGTAGCGGCCGCGGCGGTGGCTCCCAGACCGGTGCGAGTAGCCATCGCCGAGGCGCAAGGGCTGATGTGCGCCGAGGAAGTGGTCACCGAGCGTCCCTTGCCAGGTTTCGACCAGGCGGCGATCGACGGCTACGCGGTCCGCAGTGTCGACGTCCTTGGCGTGAACGACAACGAGGCCGACGAAACCGGTAAAGGCGAAGTCAGCCTTCCGGTGATGGGAAACATCGAGGCCGGCACCCGGACACCCAGCCGTCTGCAGCCCCGCCAGGCCGCACGGGTGCAAACCGGCGCGCCGATGCCGACCCTCGCCGATGCGGTGCTGCCGCTGCGATGGACCGACGGCGGTGAGGCGCGGGTGCGGGTGCTGCGCGGCGTGCGGTCGGGTGCGTACGTTCGTCGCACGGGCGACGATGTCCAGCCCGGTGACGTCGCGGTGCGGAGCGGCACGATCATCGGGGCGGCGCAGGTGGGCCTGCTGGCGGCCGTGGGGCGCGAACAGGTGCTGGTGCACCCGCGGCCGCGGCTGTCGGTGATGTCCGTGGGCGGTGAACTCGTCGACATCTCGCGTACGCCGGGCAACGGGCAGGTCTACGACGTCAATTCCTACGCGCTGGCCGCGGCCGGCCGCGATGCCGGCGCCGAAGTGACCCGCGTCGGCATCGTCGACACCGATCCCAAGGAGCTGCGGGAAGTCGTCGAAGGTCAGGTCAACCGCGCCGAGGTGGTGGTGATCGCCGGAGCGGTGGGCGGGGCCGCGGCCGAGGGCGTGCGCACGGTGCTCAGCAAGCTCGGCGAGATGGAAGTCACCCGCATCGCGATGCACCCCGGCTCAGTGCAGGGCTTCGGGCAGTTGGGCCGCGAGGGTGTGCCGGTGTTTCTGTTGCCGGCCAACCCGGTCAGCGCGTTGGTGGTATTCGAGGTGATGGTTCGTCCACTGATCCGACTCTCGCTGGGCAAGCGACAGCCAATGCGACGCGTGGTGCAGGCCCGCACCCTGTCGCCTATCACCTCAGTGGCCGGCCGCAAGGGGTATCTGCGAGGGCAGCTGATGCGTGACCAGGACACCGGCGAGTACCTGGTGCAGGCGCTGGGGGGCGCGCCGGGCGCGTCCTCGCATCTGCTCGCCACGCTGGCCGAAGCAAACTGCTTGGTGGTCGTCCCCAGCGAGGCCGAGCAGATCCGCACCGGGGAGATCGTCGACGTCGCCTTCCTGGCCCAGCGCGGCTGACCGAACCGTCGTGAACCTGTTTCGTTCGAGTTCCCTGCATCCGGGCTGGCCGCTGCCGGTCGGTCCGCTGCGGGTGTCCGCCGGAGTAGTGCGGTTGCGGCCGGTGCGACTGCGCGATGCCGGCCAGTGGAGCCGGACCAGGCTCGCCGACCGTGCGCACCTGGAGCCATGGGAGCCCACGACTGACGTGGATTGGCAAGCGCGCCACGCAATTTCGTCGTGGCCATCGGTGTGCTCGGGGCTGCGGTCGGAGGCGCGCAGGGGTCGGATGCTGCCGTATGTTATCGAAGTCGACGAGCAGTTTTCCGGTCAGTTGACGATCGGAAACGTGACCCACGGGGCGCTGCGGTCGGCGTGGATCGGCTACTGGGTGGCCAGCTCGGTAACCGGCGGCGGAGTGGCAACCGGCGCGCTTGCGCTGGGCCTGGATCACTGTTTCGGCCCGGTCATGCTGCACCGCGTCGAGGCGACGGTGCGTCCCGAGAACGCCGCAAGCCGGGCGGTGCTGGCAAAGGTCGGGTTCCGCGAAGAGGGCCTGCTTCGGCGTTACCTGGAGGTCGACGGCGCCTGGCGTGATCACCTCTTGGTGGCCATCACCCGCGAGGACCTCGACGGGTCGGCAACCTCGGCGCTGGTGCGTGAGGGCCACGCCAGCTGGGCCTGACTTTGAGATTGCGCCCACGGCTGTGATCGCCTCTCGGAAGCACGGCCCTGAGTGCAATCTCAGCGCCCCGCTGTTACCAATGTGATATTTGTGACTATTGGTGCTTGTCACCAGTGAATTACAGGTGTGTAATTGTCTTCGGCGCGTCGTCCATGGATGCGCAGGTCACGGACCTAGCCTGAAGGGGAAAGGAGCAGGCGTATGCCAAGCATCCCCCAATCCCTACTGTGGATCTCCCTCGTCGTGCTCTGGCTCTTCGTGCTGGTTCCGATGCTGATCAGCAAGCGTGACGCCGTGCGCCGCACCAGCGATGTGGCGCTAGCGACCCGCGTGCTCAACACCGGCCGCGCCGCACGACTGTTTCGGCGCGGCGGTCCGGCGGCGGGCCATCGCAGCGACCCGGACTGGCGGCCGACCGACGACGGCCTCGATGAGGACACGGAAGACGAAGCACCGTCGAAGAAGGCGGTGGTGGTGGCGGCGGCCAACCCGACAGGCATCGTCACCGACACCGAACCCGATTACCTCGATGTGGACGTTGTCGAGGAGGACTCCGGCGCGCTGCCGATCGGCGAATCGGCCGCGCAGGCCGCCGCCGAATCCGAGGACGACGTAGACGCGGATGACGAGCCCCAGGTCGACGACGGGACCGCCGACGAGTACGAGTACGTCGATGATTCCTCAGGCCTGGAAGCACCGTCGGAAACCGATCTGCAACTGGCCGAATCTATGACTGCCGCACGCCGTCGCCGGTACGAATCCAAGACGGCCGCGGAGGTGAGCGCGCGCAAGTACAAGTTCCGCAAGAGAATGCTGGCGTTCATGGCGCTGGTCTTGGTCGCCTCGGCCTCCGCTGCGTTCGCGCTGACGCCTGCGTCGTGGTGGGTGTGCGGTTCGGCGGGCGCGCTGACGCTTCTCTATTTGGCGTATCTGCGCCGTCAGACCCGCATCGAGGAGCGGCTGCGTCGGCACCGCATGCAGCGGTTGGCGCGGTCGCGGCTGGGCGTGGAGAACAAGGACGACCGTGAGTTCGACGTCGTCCCATCCCGGCTGCGCCGCCCCGGCTCGGTCGTGCTGGAGATCGACGACGAGGACCCGATCTTCGAGCACCTCGACTATGCCCCGTCGGCGCGCGACTACGACCTGCCGCGCGCGGCGGGCCAGTAATCGGCGGCGTACCCGTCGGTTTCGACCACGACGTCGCGACTGGTAGCCTGTGCTACCGACCAGGGGCTATGGCGCAGTTGGTAGCGCGACTCGTTCGCATCGAGTAGGTCAGGGGTTCGAATCCCCTTAGCTCCACCAGGATTCGAGCAAGCTAGAGAGCCCTCTGGGCGTTAGCTGGCTCTTCCGTCGCAGACCAGCCAGTCCGCAGCTGGTCCGCAGTAGATCGGATTGCGGTGTCGAGCCGGTCGGCAACACCGTCCAGATCCTCGTCAAACAGATCGGCGTAGACGTCCAGCGTCATCGATGCCTTTGCATGGCCGAGCATCCGCTGAACCGCCTTCATATTTGCCCCGGCGCTGATCGCCAGGCTGGCTGCGTGCCGAAGGTCATCCGGCGTGATCGAGGGGAACGGGTCGTCAGCCTCCTGGCACTTCTCGACGGCAGGCTGGAACACCCATGCCGCCAAGAAGGCCGCCGGCAGCCGGTCATCGTGCGTGAACACGATCACCTCGACGGATCGGCCGGAATGGAGCAGCATGTCTCGCATGACCGAATACAGCGATGAAGAACGCGACACAGTCCGTTCCGCCGCCTTTGGCGCGATGCTTCTCGTCTCGAGGGCCGACCCCGGCTTCTTCGCGATGTTCAAGGAGTCAATGGCCGGCTCCAAGGCCCTCGCCAAGGCGTCGCCCGAGCTTCGGGAGCTGCTGAAGTCGGGCGGGATGCCGAGCCCGCCGAAGGGTAGTCCGGAAGAGATCGACAAGTCGGTCCTGACGTCCGTGCAGCAGGCGGTGGCGATCCTGAAGGAGAAGGGTCCCGATGAGGTTGAAGGTTTCAAGGCGGTCATCGTGGACGCCTGTGAGAAGGTCGCCGAGGCCTCGAAGGGTGTCGCACCCGCCGAGACCGAGGCGATCGGCAAGGTGAAGAGCGCGCTCGGCGTCAGCTGACCCGGCACCCGCCGGCTCCGGCCTACCTTTCGACATGCAGGGTGCGCGGGAGCACGAAGCAGGGTACGCCGACACGACGCTGCTTCCTGTTGGTCAGCGCGCTGATGACCGACCTCGATTTTGAGACACGCGGAAATTACCTCAGGTTGCGGCGATGGGGAGAACTGCCGGGCGGATCAACGCCTGGCCCGAAGATCGCCGCCCCGCCGACCCGCTCGGGACGCGTGTAGCGCAGGAGCGAAGCGACCCGGATTCGCCCCAGCTACGCTTGTTCGCGGTCGCGTGGCAGAGAGTGGCCTAATGCACTCGCCGTGAAAGCGAGAGACGGCTAAAACCGTTCGGGGTCCAAATCCCTCCGCCACCGCCACTTTGATGAGTCGCGGCATAGTTTGCACGGAGAGGACTGGTGGGTGTTCGAGCGGGTTAAGGCCGCCCCTCTTAACCGGCTAATAGTGATCGAAGCACGACCGCGACACGCCGTAATCCTGCGGTTCTTGACTGTGATGGAGTGGGATGGGATATCTACGTCTCATGACGAAGGAACTGTTCGCGGCTGTCGACGAACGCGGTGTATGGCGGTTGTGTGGAACGGCCGCGGGCGAGTTCGGGTTGGTGAACGAGTTCCTCGGATATCTGGCTGATCGGAATTTCTCCCCGCGAACCTGCCGGGCCTACGCCTATGACCTGCTGGCGTTCGCGCGGTGGCTGGCTGGCGAGGAGTCGGCTTTGGTGGACGTGAATGTAGATGTGCTGCTGCGGTTCTTGACCGCGTGTCGGGAGGCGACGTTGTCGGGTCACCCGGGCGGCAACGTGTATTCGATCCGCGACGGCCGCAATCGGGGGTATGCGGCGGCGACCATCAATCGGCGGCTGGCGGCGATTTCGGGACTGTTCGCCTTCCGAGAGATGCGTGACCCGGATGTACGTAGCCCGGTCCGTGGCGGGCGGGCGGCCCGGATGCGGTCGAGCGGCGAGCGTTCCGGGCTGCTGGCGCATGTGGCGAAGCCGAAGTCGCGGTCGCAGCTGCGGGTCCGCGAGCCACGGCGGTTGCCGCGCGGATTGTCGCGAGAGGAGTCTGCGGCGCTGCTGGGCAGCTTCCGATGTTGGCGCGATCGCGCGATCGGCGGGCTGATGCTGTTGTCGGGTCTGCGGTCGGCGGAGGTGCTGGGGCTGCGGGTTGCCGATGTCGATATCGCACGCCGTTGGGTCCGGGTGCTTGGTAAGGGCGGCAAGGAACGGTCGGTGCCGATCGACACCGACGTTGCCGGCGCGATCCAGACCTATCTGCTCGCCGAACGTCCCGAAACCGACGCTGATGCGCTGTTCGTCGTCGCCAAGGGCGCCCATCGTGGACAGCCGCTCACCCCGGCTGGGCTGCGTACCGTGTTCCGGTATCACCGCGAGCGGTCCGGTGTCGCTGCCGGGCATCCACACGCCTTACGGCATTCGTTTGGCACTGCACTGGCCGAGGCTGGGGTCGACCTGTCTGTGATTCAGGCGCTGATGGGTCACGATCATGTCGACTCCTCGGCCGCCTACATCCACTTGGCCCCGTCGTTTCTGCGTGAGGAGTTCGATGCCGCCCGTGCTCGCCTACGCGCCCGCTCCTGAGGTCGACCTGCTCGCCGCATACCGCGAGCATTGCGACCGGCTCGGGCTGGTCGGGGTGAACCTTCGTTCGGCCGCGCGAATGTTCTTGCGACGCTGGCCCGATCCGCAGCGGTGGGCCGACGAGCCGCTCGCTTCGCGGTTAGCGGTTTCCCATTACACCAGGTCGTTCGTGATGTTCTTGATGTTGGCTGGGCATTTGCGGCCCGGCTATGACTACCTGATCCGTCGTAAGCTGTCCGTGTTCTGGCGTCATCTGCCACCGGGATCGTTGGCCGACGACCTGGCCGGGTTCCTCGCCGCCGCCGAGGAACTCGGCTTCACCGAACGCACCCGCAGCGGCACCGCATCGCAGGTGATCGGCCGGCTGCTTATTCAGACCGGTCGGCGGCTGGATGCGTTGACCAACAAGGACTTCGACGACTTGCTGGCCGCCAGTGCGGCGCGACACGGCCGGGGGAAAGCCAGCCATCACTATAGCAGCGCGGTGCACACCGCCCGGCAGGTGATGTTCCATCTCGGCGTGCTCACCGAGCAGCCGGTGAACGCGACCAGTCTGCTGCGGCAAAGCTTTCAGCAGCGGATGCGCGACGCTTCTCCCGCACTGCGGGGCTCGTTCGTGGCTTACCTCGACCGGCTCACCGCCACCCACAGTCGTGGCACCGTCACCGGCACCGCGACCCGGCTCAACCACTTCGCCGCGCACCTGGCCGCCGTCGACCCGGCACTATCGAGCCTGGCCGACCTGGACCGGCGCCGGCACATCGAGACCTACCTGACCGCGACCGCCGTCGCGACGAACTCCCGCACCGGCGCACCGATCCAGGCCTCCGAACGCCGCGGCCGGATCCTAGCGGTGCACTGCCTGCTCAACGACATCGCCGAATGGGGCTGGCCGGAAGCACCCAAGCGGCGCTTGGTGTTTCGCTCCGACATCCCCAAGCTGCCCCGGGCGTTGGCCCGCTACCTGACTCCCGACCTGGACCGGCGCCTGACCCAAGCGCTACAGGCTTGGCCCGAGCGGCTGCCCGCCGACGCATTGCTACTGCAACGCGCGACCGGCTTGCGCATCGGCGAGCTGGTCGACCTGGAACTGGACTGTGTGCACGAGATCCCCAGCCAAGGCGCGTGGCTGAAGGTGCCGCTGGGCAAGCTGAACACCGAACGCATGGTGCCCCTTGACGAGGAAACCGTCGCGCTGATCGACCGCATCGTCGCCCACCGCTCACCCGGGCGGCCGCTGCCACACCCCCGCACCGCACGACCCACCGATTTCCTGCTCACCCACCATGGCCGGCGCCTGACCGTCTATCAGCTTCGCGACGTCATGACCCGCGTTACTCGCGACGCCGGTCTGCCGCACACCACCCCACACCAGCTGCGTCACACCTACGCCACCGCATTGGTCAACGCCGGTGTCTCCCTGCAAAGGCTGATGACCCTGCTCGGGCATGTCTCGGCCGAGATGAGCCTGCGCTATGGACGGCTGTTCGACTCGACCGTGCGCACCGAATACGAGCGGGCATTGACCGCCGCGAAAGCCCATCTCGGCACCCTGCCCACCGTGCCACCCCAGGGACGCACCCAACTGCCGATCATCGACGGCGACTGGAAACAAGCCCCGGCGGTCAAGGCGCGCCTCGCCGGTGGCTTCTGTATCCGCGCCCAGGTCCAAGGCCCGTGCGCCTACGCCAATATTTGTGAACACTGCCCCAACTTCCGCACTGATACCGGCTACCTGCCTGTCCTGGCCGCTCAGCGTGCCGACACCGAAACC
>JBEVHG010000130.1:0-23589 GCA_040511335.1 Mycobacterium sp.
TCCGCGACAAGGATGTGGTGCACACCTTGTTCGCCGAGATCGGGCCGTTCTTCGCCGACCGCAACGGCGGCTACACCCGCATCATCAAGGTGGAGGCGCGCAAGGGCGACAACGCCCCGATGGCCGTCATCGAGCTGGTGCAGGAGAAGACGGTGACCTCGGAGGCCAACCGCGCCCGCCGGGCGTCAGCGTCGAAAAAGGCCGCTCCGGCCAAGGCGGCTCCCGCCAAGGCCGCTCCCGCGGCTGCCGAAGAAGCGGCGGCTCCAGAGGCTCCGGTGGCGGAGGCTCCCGAGGCCGAGGCTCCCGCGGCAGAGGCTCCCGAGGCCGAGGCTCCCGCAGCAGAGGCTCCCGAGGCCGAGCTGGCTGAATCCGACGAGGATGCCGACAAGTCCTAATGGCATGAGCGCGAGTCGTCTTCGGCTCGATATCGCCTACGACGGAACGGAGTTCGCGGGCTGGGCGGTCCAGACCGGACAGCGGACCGTCGCCGGGGTGCTCGATGACGCATTGACGACGGTGTTTCGCACCCCCGTTGCGCTGCGTGCGGCCGGGCGCACCGACGCCGGTGTGCACGCCACCGGTCAGGTGGCCCATGTCGACGTTCCCACCCACGCGCTGGGCAACGCCTATCCCCGGGCTTCGCGGGCCGGCGACAGCGAGTTCTTGCCGCTGGTACGGCGGCTGGCGCGGTTCCTGCCCGAGGACGTACGTGTCCGCGATATCGTGCGCCCACCAAAGGGTTTCGACGCCCGCTTCTCGGCGCTGCGCCGCCACTACGTGTACCGCCTGTCCACCGCGCCGTACGGGGTCGACCCGCAGCGGGCGCGCTTCGTGACCGCGTGGCCGCGTCCGCTGGACATCGACGCCATGGCCGCCGCATCGCGGGAACTGTTGGGACTGCACGACTTCGCTGCGTTCTGCCGACAGCGTGAAGGCGCCACCACCATCCGCGATCTGCAGCGGCTGAACTGGTCACGCGACGGCGATGACATCGCCGCCAACGTCACCGCAGATGCGTTCTGCTGGTCGATGGTCCGCTCACTGATCGGTGCGCTGCTGGCCGTGGGCGAGCACCGCCGCGAACCGGGTTGGTGCGGTAGCCTATTGGCGTCGACTCGGCGCTCCAGCGACTTCGTCGCCGCGCCGGCGCGCGGTCTGACACTGACGGGCGTGGACTATCCGCCCGACGATCAGCTCGAGGCGCGCACCAAGGTCACCCGCGATCTGCGGGTGGTCGACTAGCGATCCTTGGTCGTGTCGTGAGTCGTTAATTCGCCGTCGGTGTTGGATCGGCTCGCTCGGCTCGCCGTCCGAGAGGCATGCAACGACTCTGGAAACCGGTACCGCATGTGGTACCACGTTCCGAACCTCGTTGCAGTTCGAGGCCGGGACAAGCACGTGGCGAGCCGCACGGTTTGCTGTCGAGGACCGCCTCGCCACCGAACGTGAGCTTGTGTGCGACTTTTCGCGCACATTTCAAACACAAGCTCACTTCGGGCCGCCACGCTACAGTCGGCCGGCGACGAAGTCGGCGGCCTGGTTCACCATGCCGGCGCTGATATACGCAGGGGCCAGGTGGTCGGGCCAGTACGACTCCCAGTTTTCGGGGTCCGTCGGGTTGCAGATGGGGTCGTCGCCGTGGCACAACTCGATCGTTCTGTCGCTATAGAGCGGGTTGAAGTTCGTGATAGGCCCCACCCATTGGATTCCGTTGCCGAATAGTGCGACCGCGGCGATGTGCCGATCCATGCCTGGGGGCAACGGGTTCTTGAAACCGAACGCCGTGAAGGGGACGGCAAGCACCACGTCGGTGACCGCGGCGCCCAGGGAATAGCCGCCGAGCACCAACCGGGTGTCCGGACAGTTGGCCGCCATGTACTGGATGTGCCCGCTCATGTCGTTGGCGCCGTCGTCGATCTCGGTGTCGGCAGGATAGTTCACCGAGTAAAGCCCGACGTTCTTGCCCGTCTTCGCACGAAGCGCGTTGACAAACGCGTTGCCGATCTGTCCGGCGCCGGGAGACTCTACCCGGCCGCGGGCGAACACCACCTCGACTTCCGGGCACGGCGCGGCGGAGGCCGATGGGATCGGCCCCGGGAGGTAATCGGGCAGAATGGCCGGCGCGGTGAGCAGGCTACCGGCGGCGAACACCGAAACCGCCGCGGCGATGACGGCGCGGCGGATCCGACGGCGGGTGGGCTCAAGACGAACGATCACCAAAGCGATGGTAGCCGAACAAATTGACGTGCTTGGTGTGTTCTTGCTGGCCTGGGGTCAGACCAGGCCAGCCACGAAATTCGCCGCCTGGACGGGCAGGCCGACGGACACGTAGTCATTATGAGCGAAGGGGTTACGACCATCGGAGCAGATCGGGTCACCGTCTTTGCATAGATCGATCGCCCTTCCGGCGAACTGCGGGCTGGCCACCGATATGGCCTTGCCGATCTTGGACGCGGGATTGCCGAAGACCGCGACGGCGGCGACGTTGTCGGCGACATCGGGTGCTAGCGGGACGCCGAGATTGCGGCCGAGGATCGGAACGCCCGCCAGGATGTCCACCACCGCCGCGCCCTGCGAATAGCCACCGAGCACCAGCCTGGTGTCGGGGCACGACGACGCCATGGACGCGGCACGGGCGCTCGCGTCGAACGCGCCGTCGCCCGCAGCGAGGAAGTCATAGCTCGCCGGATAGGTGACCCCGTAGGCGCTCACCGTGCGGCCGCCCACCTGGGGCCGCAGCGCGTCCACGAACGCCTGTCCGACGGTTCCGACGCCGGCGGGCTCGCGGGTCCCGCGGGCGAAGATGACCTCGATATCGGGGCACGGCGCGGCGGTCGCCGACGGGATGACCGCCCCCGTCGGAGCGACCGCGGGCGCAACCAGCAGAACGCCGGCGGTGAGCATCGCCGCCGCGGCGACGATCATCCAGCGGGCCGCGTTGCGGAACGGCCGGACAGGGGCTTGGGCGGCATCAACTGCGCTCATGCGGCTAATACTCACATATGGATGCCGACGGGCCGAAATTCTCTGGCCGATGGGAGTCGGTGGACTAAAGCCGACCCGCCACGAATCCGGCGGCCTAGCCCGGCGTTGGGCCTTGTCAGGCCCGTCTGCTCAATGCCAGCTTGTCGGCGGGCCCGTCGTCGGGCCACCGGGCGACCTTCTCGGTGCGGTCGCCCTGACGCGCCAGCGCCAGACCGACCAGCACGACGGCGCCGCCGATGGCCTGAATCGTGGTGATCGCCTCACCCAGCAGCACCCAGGCAGCCAGCACGGCGAACATCACCTCGGAGAGGCCGACCAGCGAGGCGAACCGCGGCCGCAGCCGGGCGATGCCCATGATGCCCAGGGTGTAGGCGGTCGCGGTGGGGATCAGGCCCAGCGCGATGACCGGCACCACCCACGACATCGTCAACCCCGCGACGACGGCGTCGTTGGTGGTGAAGGTCAGCGGCATCACGCCGGCCACGCCCAGTGCGCCGACCGCCACGCTGCCGACGATCAGTCCACCCGCGGCCAGCGTGATGGAGTTCAGCCCGCTGCCGTCGGCGGTTACCTCGTCGGACATCACGAAATAGCACGCCGCGCAGATGGCGGCCGCCAGACCCCACCCGACACCGACGATGTTGATGTGTGCGCCCGAAAAGATGTCGAGCACCAACATGATTCCGGCCACCGCGAGGGTGACACCGGCCAGCGTGAGATTGCTCGGGCGACGACGGGTGGTGGCCCAGAGCCAGCCGACCACCAGGATCGGCGCGGTGTACTCGAGCAGCAGCGCGACACCGACCGACAGGTGCGCGACCGCGTTGTAGAAGCACAGCTGCGCGCCGGCGACCGGGATCAGCCCGTAGGCCACTACCGTCCTGGCGTGGCGGCGCGCTTCGCGGAACCAGTCGGGCTTGACGATGGTGGCAAAGATCACCATGAGCAGCGCGCCAGCCGCCAGCCGGGCGGTGACCGCGGCGGTCGGGCTCCAGCCGGCCTCCATCAGCGACTTGGCGAGCGGCCCTGACATTCCGAACGTGAAGGCGGAGCCGACAGCGAACAATAGACCGAGGCGGAAGTGGTCAACAGCGGGCGTTGTCGAAGCCATGTGGCACCTCCGGGCGTGTAATGAGTAAACTGTGCTTTGGTCATGACACTACCGCAGAAAGGAGTCATGAGTCAAATGACTTTTACTCATGACACCGAGCTCACATTACGGGCCGCATGTGTCCTGATCAACAGTGTCCGCGCCGACGACGAGCAGATGGACGATCAGGCGGCTTTGGATGAGTACCTGGACGGCTTCGGCTGGACAGGGCGGCGCGACCATGACGGGGCCGAGCTGGAGGCGGTGCGCCGGCTGAGGGAGCGGCTGGGCAAGATCTGGGATGCCGCGGCCGACGAGGAGCGCGCCGTCGACCTGGTCAACGCGCTGCTTAGCGACACCCGGGCGGCGCCGTGGCTGACGCGGCATGCGGAGATGCCGGAGTGGCACCTGCACCTGGCGTCGGTGCACGACCCGTTGTGGCAGCGGATGGGCGCCGAGATGGCCATGGCGCTGGCCGACCTGATCCGGGCCGGGGAGCTACGCCGGCTCAAGACCTGCGCGGCGCCCGACTGTGAGGCGGTGCTGATGGACCTGTCGCGCAACCGCTCGCGGATCTTCTGCGACACCGGCAACTGCGGCAACCGCCAGCACGTCGCGGCCTACCGGGAACGCCGCGCGAAACAGGGCTAGAAACTTGGCTCAGGGCATGTAAAACCCGCGAATGCGGTGATTGCGGCCGCGGCCGACCAGCGCGTTGGCCGCCTGCAGGCCCGACAACACGGCCGCCTCGATGCATCCGGCGTTCAGACCGCAGTCGGTCCAGTCACCGGCCAACACAAGATTGTCGTAGCCGCTTTCGTCCGGCCGGAGGCGGAATTCGTCGCTTGCGGGGACCGATTGCACGTAGCGGTCCGAGGGATCGACGTTGACGCTGACGTGCTGCGTCGCCAACGCCGCCCGGCCGGAATGACCGTCGGCACCGCTGAGTAAGTGCCATGCGAAGCCTTGCGAGTTGACGACATTCGGGAAGTAGAGCCCGAGATGTCGATCGAGGTAGTCGGCGGCACCCGCATGCACAAGATCTCGGTACCGGCGGACATAGCTCTCGCTGTCGGAGCCGGCCGGCAATGGCGCGTCGAGGCTGCCGCAGAAGTATGCGACCGTACCCGGCCGATCATCGTCGGGCCAGTCCTCGGCCCACAGTGTCTGCGGCATCGAGGCCCAGGTTTCGAATGGGCGTTCGTAGGCGGTGATCGTCGCTCCGGGCTTGTCCCATCCGAGTGCGGGCTCGTCCGGCCGCAGCCAGATCTGGAAGGCCTGGGTGGCGACGGTGCGGACCCGCGTTGTCATCTCGCGCCACTCGGCTCGGTCCTCGATCAGCTCCTCGGCGACAATCGGAATCATGCCGAGGGACACGGCGAGCACGACGTGATCGAATTCCTCACCGCGCCGCAGGACCCGGCATTCGACGTCGGTGCGCTTGCCGAAATGTGATTCAAGGTCGCCGAGTCCGTCGTTGGCCTCGATCTGACCGGTGAGCGGATTGGCCGGAAACACGGGAAGCCCCCGGACTGTGGTCAGCGGCTCGTAGTGCTCGACACCTTTCGCGAGCCGCACCTGCCGGCCGATGGTTATCGCGTCAACGGCCCGATGGCTGGCGTCGAGGTGCAGCGCATCGACGCGGTGGAAGAACTCGAACTGCACGCCGCGCTTGCGAAGTGCCTGATACAGGGGAGCCATCACGATGTCACCCATGCCGGCAGTCATCTTCCAGAAAATTGCGCCCTTGTAGTGCGAAGAGAACCATGCCGATGAGGAAAAGCATGAGGCCGGCCGCGACCGCCGGCCGGTCGGGATCGGCATCCTCGTAACCGAATACCAGGTCGTAAAGGCCACGCACCAAAGGACTTTCGAGGACGTCCGGATGGGCGCCGTGGCGAAGGATCCACTCGCCGAAGTCCTCGTCGTTGACTGCCCTGAACCCGCGCGGATGGGTGACGAGATTATCTGCCACGACGCCCCGGACCACAGCCGTGACGAGGGACATCAGCAGCCAACTGCGTTTGTACTCTGGGCGATTCTCGTAATCGATCGCGTTACGAACGGCGTCAAGGGTGTGTTCGAGGGCGTCGGCCGAGCCGGCCGCGGCCCTGGCGGTAATCGGGCACGCGGCTTCCGAACGCGCCGAGACGCTTTCGTCGCTGAAGGCTTCCGACGTGCGGCTGCCAACGATGGATGGTTCGGATGCCAGCGTGTACGACTACAGCGGCCGCAAACGGCTGGTGGTGTCGTTCGCGTCGTGGTGTGGATGCCGCTACGACCTGCCGGCCTGGCAGCAGCTGCAGGAGAAGTACTCCGGCAAGAACTTCTCGGTGGTAGCGGTCGCGGTCGACGAGTCGGCCGAGGTCGTCGCGCCGTGGCTAGACGAAGCCAAGGCCACCTACCCGGTGCTCGTCGACGCCGACCACGAATTCGTCGACGCATACGGCATCCGTAACGTGCCGACGGTCGTGTGGATCGACGAGGACGACCGCATCGTGCGGCCGAATTCACCGGAGTTCGGCGACGACCAGTTCGTCGACTTCCACGGTCAGCCGTCGGCGCCGCATTTTGAGGCACTCGAGCGCTGGATCGTCAACGGCGAGCAACCTTTTCACAGTGACGCGGAGGTGCGTGCCGGACAGTTCCTGCCCGACGAGAATCAGCAGTTGGCCCGCGCCACCTACCGGCTGGCCGTCGAGCTGTGGCGCGGCGGTGAAAAGTATCTCGCCGAAAAGCATTTCGTGCGTGCCGGTGAGCTGGCGCCCCACGACTTCACCATTCGGCGCGGCTCGATGCCGCTGCGCGGACTGGACCCGTTCGGCGAGCCGTTCTTCGAGTTGTACAAGGAGTGGGAGGCGGTCGGTCGGCCGTACTACACCGAGCCCGTCGACAGTCGTCCAGAAGAGTCCTAAACACTGATCGGCCCGCGTCAGCGGAGCTGCTCGCCCCACACCGTGTCGTCGCGCAGCACCGGCTTGAGTACCTTGCCGCCCGCGTTGCGCGGGAGCGGCTCGGCGCGGAATGACACGTACTGCGGCACCTTGAAATCGGCGATCTGCTCCTTGGCGAAGGCGCGGATGTCCTGCGCGTCGGCCTCCATGCCAGGCCGCCGCACCACGACCGCGCCGACCTTCTCACCCATCATTGGGTCGGGCACACCGGGCACGGCGACCTCGAACACCGCGGGGTGCTGCACGAGCGCGTTCTCCACCTCGACGCAGCACACGTTCTCGCCGCCGCGGTTGATCATGTCCTTGAGCCGGTCGACGATCTGGACGAAGCCCTCCTCGTCGATGCGGGCGAGGTCGCCGGTGTGCAACCGGCCGTCGACGAACGTCTCCGCCGTCTTTTCCGGTTTGTTCCAGTAGCCGGCGACGACGTTCTGGCCGCGGATGAGCAGTTCGCCGACGTCAGTTGTCGGGTCGGGGTCGAGCAGGTCGACCTCAACGGGCGGCGCGGCGAAGCCGACGGTCTCCGGGCGGAGTTCCGCATACTCGTCCGGCAGGCAGGTGGACACCGACGAGGTCTCGGTGAGCCCGAAGCCATTGGCGAGGCGGGCATTTGGGAATGAGCTGCGGAGGCGGCCGATCACGTCGGGTGCCGTCGGCGCGCCGCCGTAGGTGATCCAGCCGACGTTGTGCAGGTCGAACTCCCCGAAGTTCGGCTGGCTCATCGCCAACCAGAACATCGCCGGGACCGCCGTGAGGATGTTGATCTGTTCGTCGACCGCGGCGCGCAGGAATGCCTGCACCTCGAACGCCGGCATGAAACCGTCGTGCCGCCGAGCTGGATCGTCGGGATCAGCTGGGAGTTGCAACCGGTGGCGTGAAAAAGCGGAACCGACACCAGGTTACGCACGTGCATGCCGGACGGGAGTCTCGTCACCCGCAGACACGTCTCGCTGTTGGACAGGAAGTTCTCGTGGGTGGTCATCGCACCCTTGGGGAAGCCGGTGGTGCCGCTGGTGTAGAAGATCGCTGCGAGCGTCTCGTGATCCGCGTCGGCGGTGACGTACGGCTCGCCGTCGGGCAACGGCGCGTCGGGGAGCAGCACCACCGTCGCACCCGAGTCGGTGACGACGTAGTCGACCTCGCTCTCGGAGAAGCGGTGTTGACCGGGACGACCACGGCGCCGGCCATCAGCGTGCCCCAGAAGCCGAGGCACCACTGGAGGCTGTTGCCGTGGCGGTTGGCGACGCGATCGCCCGGTCGCACGCCTGCGGCACGAAGGCCGCCGGCGACGCGAGCGGAACGGTCCCACATCTGCTGGTAGGTCACCCGGTCACCGCCGAGGACGACGATGCACTCGCGATCGGGGTGACGATCCACCGAGGCTCGAAACATGTCCTACAGCGAGGGCGCCAACGTCGAGTAACGCAGGACGCCGTCGTCGGTGCGGACGATGCCGGACATGTCGAACGGCATCGTCCGCGGGGTGCGACCCTGCTTCGTGATCGTGCCGCCGTCCGCGTTCGCGGTCGCCGTCGAGCGTTGATCGGTGGTCATCGCGGCCCCCAAGGTCGGTCACCAGGACGGCCGTCAGCTACCTGCGGCCGGACGGATTGTAGGCCGATCGGCGCAGCGTATGTGGTGGATTAGGCGCGCTGAACGCTCGCCGAGAACGCCGCGGCGGTGTGGTAGCGTCCGCTGTTCCGCCTGGGCTTGCGCTTGCGCGGCCGGCCAGGATTCGGGGACTGAGCTTCCTGTGGGCGCGCGGTTGCCTTCGGCTTACCGAATGCGCGCTCGCCCGGAGCGATCTGCTGCAACACCGGGTGGGTCGCGCCGCTGAACCGGGTGATCGTCGGCTTCACCCCGGCCTTGCGGGTCAGTTGACGCACATCGGACACCTGGGCGTCGTGCATCAGTGTCACCACGGTGCCGTCGGCTCCGGCGCGGGCGGTGCGCCCGGACCGGTGCAGGTAGGCCTTGTGCTCGACCGGCGGGTCGGCGTGCACCACCAGAGTCACGTCGTCGACGTGGATGCCACGCGCGGCAATGTCGGTGGCGACCAACACGGTCGCCGAACCGTCGGAAAACGCGGCCAGATTGCGGGTGCGCGCGTTCTGGGACAGGTTGCCGTGCAACTCGACAGCGGCAACGCCGCGCGAGTTCAGTTGGCGGGCGAGATTTTTCGCGCCGTGTTTGGTGCGGGCGAAGACGATCTTGCGGCCCGGCGACGCCGCGAGGTCGGCCACCACGCTGACCCGTGCCGAGCTGTCGACATGCAGCACGTGATGCACCATCGCCGATACCGGCGACTGCACCGAGTCGACGCTGTGCACCACCGGGTCGTGCAAATAACGCTTCACCAGCACGTCGACACCGCCGTCGAGCGTCGCGGAGAACAGCAGCCGCTGGCAGCGCCGCGGGGTGCGGTCCAGCAGCCGCTTGACCCCGGGCAGGAAGCCGAGATCGGCCATGTGGTCGGCCTCGTCGAGCACGGTGATCTCGACCGCGGACAGGTCCGCGTGGCCGGATCTCACGTGATCCTCCAGCCGGCCCGGGCAGGCGACGACGATATCCACGCCGTCGCGCAGCTTCTGGATCTGCGGGTTGGGGCCGACGCCGCCGAAGACGGTGACGCTGCGCAGGTGCGCCGCCGCGGCCAACGGTGCCAGCGCCGCGTCGATCTGGGCGACCAGCTCACGGGTGGGGGCCAGGATCAGCGCCCGCGGGCGGCCGGGCGCGCGCCACGATTGGCTCTGCGTGAGCCGCGTCACCATGGGCAGCAGGAACGCGTAGGTCTTCCCGGACCCGGTGCGGCCACGGCCGAGCACGTCGCGGCCGGCCAGCGAATCGGGCAGGGTGGCGGCCTGGATCGGGAAGGGCGTGGTGATGCCTTGGTCGGCAAGGGTCGTGACCAGGGCCTGCGGCAGGCCGAGGTCGGCGAAGGTGGGCACGGTCGTGCCACCGGTTTCGTGAACAGACAAAGTGAAGCTCCGAAAAATTAGGTGTGTGGTCGTCCTGCCCGGCGCGGGTGATTCCGCGGCGCTCGGTTGACGATCGAGAAGCGGCAAAAGGCAGAACAGACGATGCCGCTGCGCACAGTGTAGCTGAACCGATTGGCGTAATCGGGCTTGGTGCGGACCCGTTACGGTGAGATGGGGCACATCTGGGGGGATCAATGGCTCGTCAACCGGTAACCCGGCTGCAGGTCAGCGGATACCGATTCCTGATGCGCCGGATGGAACACGCGCTGGTGAGCGGGGATGCCCGGATGCTCGACGACCGGCTGCGCGCACAGTCACTTTCGTTCATCGCGGGATGCATCCTGGCGGTAATCGCCGTCGCCGGTTGCGCAATCTTGGCGTTTCTGAAACCCCAGGGTGAGCTGGGAAGCGCGCCGATCGTGATGGCCCGCACATCCGGGGCGCTGTATGTCCGCATCGGCGACACCATGCATCCGGTGCCCAACCTCGCGTCGGCTCGCCTGGTTGCCGGGACGGCCGCCAATCCGGAAATCGTCGGCGACGCCGCGATCAACAGGGCCAAACGCGGTCCCCTGGTGGGCATCCCGGGAGCTCCCTCGGTGATCGCCAGCCCCTTGACGGACGATGAATCGGATTGGGCCGTGTGCGACAAGCAAACCGGACCATCCCAGTCGACGACGACCGTGATGGCAGCGGCCGATGGCGCCGACCGGCTCGACCCGAAGCAGAGCGTTCTCGTCACACCGCACCCGCAAGGGGCTGTGCCGACGTACCTGCTGTATGACGGGTGGCGGGCCAAAGTCGACCTGCGCGACGCCGCGGTGGTGCGGGCGTTGCGGCTCGACGACGTTGCGCCGCGGCCGGTTTCGCGTGCGCTGCTCGATGCCATACCCGAGGTGCCGGAGATCACTGCTCCGCACATTCCCGGCGCGGGTTCGCCGGGACCGCGGTCTCTCGCCGGATTCACCGTCGGCACGGTGGTGCGGATCACCCATGCCGCCGCCGCCGAGCACTACGTGGTGCTCGCCGACGGTGTGCAGCGGATCGGCGAGGTCGCCGCGGACCTCATCCGGATGGCCGTCCCGCAGCGCGATCACGAGATCGCCACTGTCGCACCGGATGCGATCGGAGCATCGCCGACGGTCGATGTGCTGCCCGTCGGCACGTTTCCACACCACGCCGGCGCGACGATCGGCGCGGCGGGTCATCCGGTGTTGTGTGCCCGCTGGGAGCCGGGCGGGCCACTCGGATATGCCAACACCGCGGTGCTGGTGGGCAATTCGCTACCGCTCGACAGCGGTGACACGGCTGCGACGCTTGCCCAGGCCGATGGGGACGGGCCCAATATCGACGCTGTCTACCTTCCTCCCGGTCGCAGCGCGTACGTCCGGTCGGTCGGCATCACCGGTGATGCCGGGTCTGGCGGACCGCTCTACCTGATGACCGACTCCGGTGTGCTATTCGGCGTCCACGACGAAGGCGCCGCTGAACACCTCGGGTTGCCATCAACGCCGGTGCCTGCGCCGTGGCCGGTACTCGCGCTGCTGCCACGTGGGCCGGACCTGAGCACCCAGAGTGCGTCAGTCGTGCGTGACAGCGTCGCGCCGCCGGCGTAGCCGGTCGGCCGACGCCGTCATCGCCACCGTTGCGACCGCCACCACGACACAGATCGCCGCCCCTGAGAAGGCGACGTAGCGGGGCCGCGGATCGGGCGGTTCGCCGAGGACGGGTGACGGCGCGCGCCGGGGCGCGTCACGATCACGTGGCGGTCGAACAGTCGTGTCACCGCTCACCGCGGCCAGTGCATCGACCACGCCATGACCTACGAAGGGATCCCATCCGGCGGCCGGCCGGTGGGCGGTGCCTTCGATGCGCTGCATGACTTGCCGCGCGGTCAGATACGGCGACCGTGCGCGCACCAGGGCGGCGACACCGCTCACCACGGGTGCCGCGTAGCTGGTTCCCGAGATCGGCATGGCCTCGCCGACCGCGGGCAGTGTGTCGACCAGGCCTTCGCCATCGGGATCCAGCGAAACGATTTCCTCGCCGGGAGCCGCGACGTCCACCCACGGGCCCGCCAGGCTGAATTGTGACGGCGCTCCGCTTGGTCCGACCGATCCCACCGTCAGCACATAGTCGTCGTACCAGGCGGGGCTCACCGTCACTTTCACGGTGTCCCAACCCGGCTGGCCCGGCCGGGCGGGATCGGCGGGGTTCTGGTCGGGGCATTGGCCCGGACCGCCGACGTTTCCTGCGGCGGCCACCACGACGACATTCTTGATGTCGACTGCGTAGGCCAGGGCCGCGCCCAGGGCGCGGTCGTCCAGCGCGTCCGCCACCGACACACAGGCAACCGACGACACGTTGATCACCGTCGCACCCATATCGGCAGCCGTGCGCACCGCCATCGCGAGGGTGTCGACATCGCCGTATCCGGTGGCCGCCGGTTCGCCGGCGGGGCCGAACTTGTTGCTCGACTGCCGGATGGTGATGATCGCCGCGTCGGGCGCAACACCGCGGAACGCGTTCGGGTCAGCCGAATTGCCTGCAGCCCCGATGATTCCCGCCACAATGGTGCCGTGGCCGTCGCAGTCCTCGGTGCCGTCGCCGGTGAACACGTAATCGCCGCCGGGGATGAGATGGGGAAGTAGGCGGTGGCGTGACACGCCGGTGTCGATGACGGCAACGGACTGACCCGCTCCCCGGGTCAGCCTCCAGACCGTAGCCAGGCCAAGAACTTTGAGATGGCTTGCCCCCCGTTCCTGGACATCGACCGCCGCGGAGGCAAAGCACTGCTCGCGCTGTTCGGTCGATTGCGGTGGCGCCGGGGGATGGGGTTTGGGGAGAAGAGTGTCATCGACCGGTGGTGGCGACACCGCGGACGCCATCGGTGCCGCACAGAACGGGATGGTGGCGAGAACGACGGCCGTGACAAGCCGCACTACCCGCGGGCAGCGGCCCGTCATGGCAGGCTCAAGCCGCGGAATACGCCATAAAGACCGATGACCCAACATGCCAGTGGCACCACAGCCGCCACAACGAGGTACTCCAGCAGATCGACGCTGCGGCGCGCGACCGGACTGACCGGCACACCGAACCCCACGCGCAGCGCGCCCACGCCGGCGATCACGGTCATGACGGTTGCCCAACTCGCCTGCCGGGGGACAGACACTACAGTCAATGCGAACGCGACTGTGACGCATATGATTCCGCACCCGACGAGTGCGGCCACGCGATCGATGCCGACATGCAGCCGTGCCCGCAGCATCAACACCGCCCCGACGACACCGGTGAACACGGCGCCGACCAGCCAGTGTCCGCCGCCGCCGTGGCCGCACCACGCAACCAACGCCACCCCCACCACGGCCGCCGCCGAGGACCCCACCACGAGGCCGGTCAGCATTCGGTGGCCACGAACCGCCCGGGCTTCCCGGGGTTCGGCTGTCGTCGGCTCCTCCTCCATCCCGCCGTCGGCAGTCGGCATCGCCGGCGACAGCCGGGACAGCAGGATCGACAGCTTTGCAGCGACGCTGAGCGTGGCCAGGGCGCCGGTGGCGAGCAGCGCTCCGGCCACCCGAGCGGACATGGTCCATACAACGCCGCAGACTGAGACCGTCGCCGCCAGCGTCGACAGACTGGCGCCGGCCGTCAAACATACTGTGCCGCAGTCGGTGACACGCAGCAGCACGATCGACGCCGTTGTGGCGGCCGCTGCGGCGAGGCACAGGTTGGCCGCTGACGGGCCTGCCGGAACCGCAAGGAAGCCGCCCACCGCGGTGAACACGACAGCGGCGATGGAAAGCACCAAACACGGCAGTGGGTCGCGATGGATGCGACGCAGGACCACCGCGGCGACGGCGGCGGCGGATGCCAACACCGCCGATGTGACGGCGTTGCCTAACGCACCCGAGGCGACGCCCGAGCGCAGCAGTGTCAGCGCCCCGGCGCCGACCGCCCACAGACAGGCGGCCGCACCGATGATCCGTGCCGTCTGTTCACCCTCGCCGTGCGGGGAGGTGTTGGCCACCGCCTCCGCGGGGTCAGAGAGGACTGGCTCAGCCGCCGGAATGGCCGTGGCCGAAAGCAACAGCAGTTCGCCGTCACGAACGTCGCATTCACGCAACGTCATCGAGTCGTCGAGAGACGGCCCGCCCACCCGCGACAGGCGCCAGCTGCGGGCCGGCGCATCCGTGGGCCAGAGCCCTTCGCGGTGGACGATATCCATGATCGACGGAAGCAGCAGGGCCACCGGGGTTCGCGTCGGGAGGGCCAGGTCGACAGCGACATCTCGGTCCCCCTGGGTGGCCTGCACCGACACTCGGCGTAGATCATCGGCCACGACATCACCCCCCGGTTGGCGTCCGCGCTGCCACGGTAACCCACCCCGGCGGGATGGCTGCGCGGCAATTTCGGCGCCTGTGGATGGAACGAAAACGGACTTGCGGTCGTCCATTACGCGATGGATTTCACATGCGAGTCACGAGTGTCGATTCCTTCGTTTCCGGACGGCGAGATCGCCGTGCATGCGCCCCCGGACGTGCCGCGGGCTGTTCCGGTGAACCCGCTTGCCCGGCTGTTGCCGGTCGCGATGATCGTCGCGACCGTTGGGATGATGGCGCTGTACTTCAGCTCGGGCGCCGCCGTCATACGCAACCCGATGTTCATGTTCTTTCCGGCGATGATGCTGGTATCGGTGCTGGGCACTTTGGCCTACGGGGCGCGCGGCGGCAACCGCACTGCCGACGTCAACGAGGACCGGCGCGACTACCTGCGGTATATCGACGCCCTCGATCGAACGGCTTCGGAGACCGCAGACGCTCAACATCTGTCCCTGCACTGGAGTCACCCGGAGCCGGCTTCGTTGTGGACGTTGGTCGGTAGCAGGCGGATGTGGGAGCGCGGAGTCGACGATTCCGATTTCTGTCACGTGCGCCTTGGAGTCGGCACGCAGCGGTTGTCCACCCGGTTGGTGGCGCCCGAGCTCGGCCCGGTCGACGAGCTGGATCCGGTGACGTCGATGGCCCTGCGCCGCCTGATTCGAAACCGGTCTGTGGTCGCGAAGGTCCCGATCGCGGTGGCGCTGCGGCAGTTCCCCGTCGTCACCATTGGCGGCGACGATGCCCTCGCCCGGGCACTGCTCCGTGCCGTCGTCTGTCAGCTTGCGGTGCTGCACAGTCCCGAACACCTGCGGATCGTCGCGGTGGTCGGCCCTGCCGCCGAAGCCGACTGGGAATGGCTGAAGTGGCTGCCACACCACCAACATCCGCACACCGTCGACGCCGCGGGATCGGCGAGAATGGTGTACGGCGGCCTCGGTGAGGCCGAGCACGACTGCGTGCCGCCAGACGGCGGCCCATCACCGCACGTTGCCGTGATTCTCGACGGGGGTGTGATCACGGGCGCCGAACGGCTGTGCGTGCCCGGCGGGATCGGCGCCGCCACCGTCTTGGCGGTCGGGAGCGCCTGCGACATTGTTCCCAACGGATTTCACTTGCACGTCGCCGCCGACGGCTTGTCGGCCCGAACCGATTCCGGCGATGAACTGTTCGCGTATCCGGACGTGTTGTCGGTGACGCAGGCGCTGGTGTGTGCCCGTCGCCTGGCGCCGTTTCGCCCCGGTGTCGCGCCGACCGCCGACGCAAATCGACGGTCGGCCCCGATCAGTTGGCCCGACTTGATGGGCATAGCAGACCCGGCACGTTTCGACCCGGCGGTGCAATGGCGCGCCCGGGACGGACGTCATCGCCTACGGGTCCCCATCGGCGTCTCCGACCAGGGTGTGCCCGTCGAGCTGGACATCAAGGAGGCCGCACAGAACGGCATGGGGCCACACGGGTTATGCGTCGGTGCAACAGGTTCGGGTAAGTCGGAGTTCCTGCGCACCCTTACGCTTGGCATGATCGCGGCGCACCCGCCCGATGTTCTCAACCTCGTGCTGGTGGACTTCAAGGGCGGCGCCACCTTCCTCGGGCTGGAACGCGCGCCCCATGTGGCCGCCGTCATCACAAACCTGGCGGACGAAGCCCATCTCGTCGCGCGGATGAAGGACGCGCTCGCGGGTGAGGTGAACCGGCGGCAGGAGCTGCTCAGGGCGGCGGGCAACTTCGTCAACGTCGCCGACTACGAGCGGGCCCGATCGACGGGTGCTGGCCTTGCGCCGATGCCCGCGCTGTTCGTGGTGGTGGACGAGTTCTCCGAGCTGCTGCACCAGCACCCGGATTTCGCCGAGCTTTTCGTTGCGATCGGTCGGCTCGGTCGGTCGCTTGGCATCCATCTGCTGCTGGCCAGTCAACGTCTTGACGAGGGCAGACTGCGCGGACTGGAGACCCACCTGTCCTACCGCATTTGTCTGAAGACGTTCTCCGCCAACGAATCCCGGGCGGTGTTGGGCGTTGCGGATGCCCACCACCTGCCGAGCGCGCCCGGAGCGGCCTACCTGAAGACGTCGTCCGCCGAGCTGCTGCGATTTCAGGCCGCGTTCGTTTCCGGGGCGTATGTCGACCGCGACCGGTCGACGACCAAGCACCAAACCGCGACCCCCACGGTCTTCACCGCCGCGGCGATCGGCCATGTCACATCGGGGCGCGAACCCTCGGCTGACGCGATCGCATCGCCCCGCACGCTGCTCGACACCGTCCTTGACCGACTGGCCGGCCATGGCACACCGGCGCATCGCGTGTGGCTGCCGCCGTTGGCGGAGTCGCCCACCCTGGACTCCTTAGTGGCGCGGGCCGGACAGCTCGGATCGGCCCCACTCACGGTGCCGATCGGCCTGATTGACCGCCCATTTGAGCAGCGACGCGATCTGCTGATCGCCGAGCTGGGCGGGGCGGCGGGCAACGTGGCCGTCGTCGGCGGTCCGCGGTCGGGAAAGTCGACCACGCTGCGCACCCTGGTGTTGGCGCTGGCCGCGACCCATGATCCCGCCGACGTCCAGGTCTACTGCCTTGACTTCGGCGGCGGTGCGCTGTCGTCGTTGCGAACGCTGCCTCATATCGGTGCCGTGGCCGGCCGGCCGGATGTCGGCCTGGTTCGCCGCACGATTGCCCAGCTGGAGTCGGTGCTGCGGGCGCGCGAGGAACGGTTCCGCACTCTTGGGGTCGACTCGGTGGGTGAATACCGCCAGCGCCGGGCCGCCGGCGACGCTGCCGTTGGGGACGACCGGTTCGGTGACGTGTTCCTCGTCATCGACGGGTGGGCAGCGGTCCGCCAGGACTTCGACAGTCTCGAGGGAGCGATCACCGCGCTTGCCGCTCATGGCCTTTCATACGGAGTTCATGTCGTCGTGGCGGCGTCGCGGTGGGCGGAGATCCGCCCGGCCCTGAAGGACCAGATCGGGACACGCGTTGAACTGCGGCTGGGCGATCCCGCGGAGTCCGAGATGGATCGGAAGCAGGCGCGACAGCTCAGCGCACGTCTGCCGGGTCGGGGCATCACCTCCGACGGGCGAGAGATGGCAATCGCACTGCCCCGATTGGATGGCAAGGCGACGAGCACAGCGCTCGCCGAATCGATCGCCGCGAGCGCCGAATCGCTGCGCGTCCGATACGACGGGCGCAGCGCGCCGCCCGTCGATCTCTTGCCCGTGCACCTCCCTCACGACACGGTCGTGGCCGCGGCCGCCGACCTGGGAGCAGGCGCGCAGATCCTTCTCGGCCTCGGTGAGCGTGAGTTGCAACCGGTCGCAGTGGATTTCGCCGAGCAGCCGAATCTGATCGTCCTGGGTGAGACCGGCTGCGGCAAGACGACGGCGCTGCGCACGTTGTGCCGGGAGATCATGCGGACCAACGACGCCGACTCGGCACAACTGGTGATGGTCGACTTTCGCCGCACGCTGCTGGGCGCCGTCACGTCCGGGCACCTGGCGGGATACGCGGTATCGGCTGCCGCCCTGACATCGCAGCTACCCGCGCTTTTGGATCGGCTGCAGGCTCGGATGCCGGGAGATGACGTGACCCAACTCCAGTTGCGAACCCGATCGTGGTGGTCGGGGCCCGAGATCTACGTCGTCGTAGACGACTACGACCTGGTCGCCACCGCCACCGATAACCCGCTGACACCGCTGCTCGACTTCCTCCCGCACGCCAAGGATCTCGGGCTGCATGTCGTCGTGGCCCGTCGATCCGGCGGCGCCGCGCGGGCGATGTTCGACCCGATCCTGGCCCGACTGCGCGACATGGGCGCGGTCGGGCTGATGATGAGCGCCGGCCCCGACGAGGGCATTGTCCTGGGCTCGGTCCGCCCGTCGCCGTTACCACCCGGGCGCGGCACGCTGATTACCCGTGCGCAGCCGGACCAGCTCATCCAGGTGGCGTGGGCCGATCCGCCGTGACCGACGTCGTTGTCGAGGCGGGCCCCGGTACGGTGCGAGGGCCCCGCGATGTTCCGGCGCAATTGGTTTCGGCGGCCCTCGAGTGCATCGACGATGAGCTTGCATTGATCGACGATCGTCCTGCAGCCGTAGCCGACGTGTGGCGGGAGGTAATGCGGTCGGCGGTCGGAGCATGCGAGACCGTGGTACTCGTCTGCCCGACATGGTGGGCGTCGCGACGAGTCAACGTCGTTCGCGACGCCGCCGCCGATGCGGCAACGGATGTGGTTGTGCTGCAACGGGCACACGTGCTTGCCGACGAACTGCCGGCCCGCATGTGCGCGGTGGTCGAGATTGCGCCCGAGTTGGTTGTCGTTTCGCGTGACGGGCGTGCGCCGGTGGTCATACCTCGTCTGGGCGATCCAGACGGTGTGGCGGAAGTGGTGGCGGGTGAGGTCGGTGCGACCGCTGCGGTGCTTGTGGACGCCGCCGTCGGCGTCAACGGGGCCGGTCCGCTCGCGGTGGCGATCACCGACCGTGTTCGTGCCCACGGCGTATCGGTGTCGATTGCCGGCCAGGACTGGGTGCGGCGCGCCATGCCCGCGACGCAGAGTCGGCAACCCGACGACGCGTGCGTCGTGGAAAGCCACCGGCCGCCCCGCCGAGCAGTGGCGGTACTGGCCGGCGTCCTGCTGTCGCTGGCGGCACTGTGTGCAGGATTTTCAGTTCGGCAACCGACCCGTGTGCCGCCGGCCGAAGACATGCCCCTGACGCTGTTGGTTGAAGGGCGCATCGGGGTCAAGGTGCCCGCACAGTGGAGGGTACAGCGCATCACGTCCGGACCGGGTTCGGCTCGGGTGCAGATCGTTTCGCCGGCTGACCCGCAGACTGCGGTGCATGTCACGCAGTCCCCGCTGCCACCCGGCCAGACACCGGCGGCGGTGGCGGAGACCCTGCGCACGGCGCTCGAAGCGCAACCGCTCGGAGTATTCGTCGACTTTGATCCGGCCGACCGCAGAGCAGACCGACCCGTCATGACGTACCGGGAGATCCGCGCGGGACACCACATTGCGTGGACGGTGCTGGTCGATGACTCGGTCCGCATCGGTATCGGCTGCCAGAGCGCAGTGGATCACGAAGATCTGGTGCGCCTCGCGTGCGAGCAGGCCATCGGTTCGGCGCATGCGGTGTTTTGAAATTTCTTGGCCGGCACGGGAACCGAATCGGCGGTCATCCCGTCGAACTCCGTATCCCGCATGGACGACACGGAAGGATTCTCATGACGACACCCGCAGGCGGATCACTCAACACCGACTTCGACCTCATGACAGCAGTGGCCGGCAAGATCGACGGCCGCAATGAGGAGATTCGGGCGATGCTGCAGTCGTTCATCGGCCAGATGAGCAGCGTGCCGCAGTCGGTGTGGGGAGGCGTCGCGGCGACCCGGTTCAGGGAGGTCGTCGACCGCTGGAACGCGGAGTCGGTGAAACTGCATTCCGCGTTGCAGCACATCGCCGAAACCATGCGCCTCAACGAGCGGACACTGCGCGATGCGAGCGAAAGCCATTCGCACCAAATCGGTGCGGTGGCCACCAACCTCTAAGTCCAAGCCCTCGGAAAAGATTGGAGCTTGTCATGGATCCGGTTCTGTCGTACAACTTCGATGAGATCGAGTACACGGTTCGGCAGGAAATCCACGCCACGTCCGCCCGGCTGAACGCGGCCCTCGATGACCTGCGGGCTCAGATCACTCCACTGCAGGAGATCTGGACGCGTGAGGCCGCCGAGGCATATCGCGTCGAGCAGCTCAGGTGGGACCAGGCGGCGGGCGCGCTCAACGAGATCTTGTTCAGCCTGGGCAACGCGGTGCGCGACGGGGCAGACGACGTCGCGGCCACCGACCGCAGCGCCGCGAACGCGTGGGGCGCCTAGCGCTCACTACAGACCCTGTGCGGTCCCGCTTGGAGGGGAGCCAACGGGACCGCACAGTCACACCAAAGGATCCTTTTCTCCGCGGCGCGGCTGGGCTATCGTGGCGGCCACGCGCGACAGCCAGCGCAAATGGCTCGGCGCGAGGAGCGTGATCGCCGGTGGGTAAGTCGAAGACCTCGGGCGGCGGGGCCGCAGAGCGACTGCCGTCGGCGGCGCTGCGCGCCGTTCACGAGCTCTTCGTCGCCGGCCGGGTGGACACCGCCTACCTCGACTCGACACCGCTGCGCCGGGTGGTGGCCGAAAGCTGGCAGCGCAGCCTGGCCAAGGGCGTCGACCCTGATCGCGGAGGCGCACAGGCATCCGCGATCGCCGACAGCGTCGCGCGGATGCGGACCACCCATCCGTTGGCGGCGACGCTGCCGGTGATTCGCCGCCTTCTCGTACAAGACGCCACCGATTCCGGTGTGGTGGTCGCGGTGACCGCGGCCGACGGCACCCTGCTGTGGGTGGAAGGTGACCGCAAAGCGTGCCGCAGGGCCGAAGCGATGAACTTCGTGCCCGGCGCCGACTGGAGCGAGCGTGGCGCCGGCACCAACGCGCCGGGCACCGCGCTGGCCCTGGATTCCGAACTGCAGATCCGCGGGTCGGAGCACTTTTCCCGGATTGTGCAGCCGTGGAGTTGCACCGCGGTGCCCGTGCACGACCCCGACACCGGTGCCCTGCTCGGTGCGATCGACCTCACCGGCGGATCCCAAGTCGCCTCGCCGCAGACGCTGGCACTCGTCCGCGCCACCGTTGTCGCGGTCGAGAACCAGTTGGCGTTGCTGCGGCTGACCGGATCGAGCCCGGAGAGCACGACACCGGCGGCGGCACATCTGGTCGTGCTGGGTGCGGATCGCCCCCGATGGCAGGTCACCGACGAGCACGGTCAGCTGCGCAGCGCCACACTCACCGGGCGGCACGCCGACATCCTGGTGCTGTTGAGCCGCCATCCCGAGGGGCTCAGCGCCGATCACCTGGCCATGTTGCTCGACGACAAGGACCTCGACGTCGTGACCATCCGCGCCGAAATGTCGCGGCTGCGCCGGGTCATCGGGGGTGAATTCATCGGATCACGGCCGTATCGGCTGCTGCTACCCATCACCAGCGACGTCGGCGAGGTCTTCGACGCGCTGGAATCCGGGGACGTCGACACCGCGCTATCGGAATACGCCGGGGCGCTGCTGCCGCAGTCGGTGTCGCCGGCGATCGCCCGGCTGCGGACCGAACTGAGCGCGAGCCTGCGTGCAGCGGTGCTGGCGACGGGACACCTTGCGCTGCTTCGTCGTTGGCTCGAGCTTCCGGACGGACGCGACGATCGTGACGGCTGGCGGGTACTGCATGACGCCGCCAAGTCGGAGCCGGTGACTCGGGCCAGGGCCCACGGTCATCTCGCCGGGCTGGACTTCGACCTGTCGTAGCCGATCGTCGGTTGCATCGTTGTGCAACCGTGCTGCAACCCCTTGCAACCTACTTTCAGTGACGACCGACACATTAATCGTCGTCTGAAGGCAGGAGAACACCATGACTGTGTACGCACGACCGGGTGCCGAGGGATCGCTGATGTCCTTCCAGGCCCGCTACGACAACTACATCGGCGGTGAGTGGGTGGCTCCCACGACCGGCCAATACTTCCAGAACGCGAGTCCCGTGACCGGCCAGCCCTTCTGTGAGGTGGCGCGGTCGAATGAGGCCGATATCGAGAAGGCACTCGACGCGGCGCACGCCGCCGCACCCGCGTGGGGCAAGACGTCGCCGGCGGAGCGGGCGGTGATTCTGAACAAGATCGCCGACCGGATCGAGGAGAACCTGGAGTCGATCGCGGTCGCCGAATCTTGGGACAACGGCAAGCCCGTCCGCGAGACGCTGAACGCCGACATCCCGTTGGCCGTCGACCACTTCCGCTATTTCGCCGGCGTGATCCGCGCCCAGGAAGGCTCATTATCTGAGATCGACGAGGACACGGTGGCCTATCACTTCCACGAGCCGTTGGGTGTGGTGGGGCAGATCATTCCGTGGAACTTCCCGATCCTGATGGCCACCTGGAAACTGGCCCCGGCACTGGCCGCCGGTAACGCGGTGGTGCTCAAGCCGGCCGAGCAGACGCCCGCCTCGATCCTCTACCTGATGTCGCTCATCGGCGATCTGTTGCCGGCCGGGGTGCTCAACGTGGTCAGCGGGTTCGGAGTGGAGGCCGGCAAGCCGCTGGCGTCGAGCAACCGCATCGCCAAGATCGCGTTCACCGGGGAAACCACCACCGGGCGGCTGATCATGCAGTACGCGTCGCAGAACCTGATCCCGGTGACCCTGGAGTTGGGCGGCAAGAGTCCGAACATCTTCTTCTCGGATGTGCTTGCGGCGGCGGACAGTTACCAGGACAAGGCGTTGGAGGGGTTCACCATGTTCGCCCTGAACCAGGGTGAAGTGTGCACCTGCCCGTCCCGGTCGCTGATTCAGGCCGACATCTACGACGAGTTCCTGGCGTTGGCGGCGATCCGCACCAAGGCGGTGCGCCAGGGCGACCCGCTGGACACCGAAACCATGATCGGCGCACAGGCCTCCAACGACCAGCTGGAGAAGATCCTGTCGTATATCGAGATCGGCAAATCCGAGGGCGCCAAGGTGGTCACCGGCGGGGAGCGCGCCGAACTGGGCGGTGACCTGAACGGCGGCTACTACGTGGCGCCAACGATTTTCACCGGCAACAACTCGATGCGCATCTTCCAGGAGGAGATCTTCGGCCCGGTGGTGGCTGTCACGTCGTTCAAGGACTACGACGATGCCATCGGCATCGCCAACGACACGTTGTACGGGCTGGGTGCCGGCGTGTGGAGCCGTGACGGCAACACCGCCTACCGGGCCGGGCGCGATATCAAGGCCGGCCGGGTGTGGACCAACTGCTACCACCAGTATCCCGCGCACGCCGCGTTCGGTGGCTACAAGCAGTCCGGCATCGGCCGCGAGAACCACAAGATGATGCTCGACCACTACCAGCAGACCAAGAACCTGCTGGTGTCCTACTCAGATAAGGCCCTCGGATTCTTCTGATCCGGGACTAAAGACCCTTCACCTCAACCCTTTTAACGATTGGGATGAAACCATGACACAGACCGTTGGCACCCCTGCCACATCCGACACCTCGACCGACACCATGCGCGCCGCCGTTGTCACCGAATTCGGCGCACCACTTGAAGTTTCCGAGCTTGACTTGCCCACACCGGGCTACGGTGAAGCTCTGGTGGAACTCGAAACATCCGGCGTCTGCCACACCGATCTGCATGCGGCACACGGTGATTGGCC
>JBEVHG010000131.1:0-10372 GCA_040511335.1 Mycobacterium sp.
GGCACCGTCTTCGCGACGTGCCCCGAGGCGCTCACCTCGGCGCCGGTGCGCGACGCGCTGCTGGAGGCCGACGGTGCGGCGACGGTGACCACCCGGGTCTTCGATGTTGCGCAGGGATACCGTTGGCCGGCAACGATTCCCGAGCGGGTGCTGCGCAACGATTTCGTCGACCGTTGGGACGGCCACGACGCAGATCTGGACGCCGGCGCGCGGGCGGCGCTGGCAGCCGCAGTTGCCGCCGACGATCTGCGGTTGGCGCCCGTGAATGCCGGGCAGGGCGTGGGCATGGTGACCGACACGCGATCGGCGGCCGAGACGATCGAGCGACTCTGCAGTGACGCCTCGGCGTTGCTGCGACGGTGGAGCTAGCGACGTTCGGGCTGCCACTCGCCGCCGGCCATCACGGCGTTCACCTGTAGGTCCTGATCGAGCACCACCAGGTTGGCGTTCAAACCGGGCCGCAAGCTGCCGACCTCGCTCAGGCCAAGCGCGCGGGCCGGGGTGGTCGCCGTCATCTGCACGGCGGCGGCCAGCGCCCCATCCGACGCCGCGCCAAGCTGTCCGACTGCGGTGCGGAAAAGCTGATCCATGCTCGCGGTGCTGCCGGCGATGGTCGACATTCCGCGCAGGCGCGCTACTCGCCCGACGACGTCCACCTCGAGCGTGCCGAGCCGGAATGAGCCGTCGGGCAGGCCGGCGGCAGCCATCGCGTCGCTGATGAGCGCCACCCGGCCGGGTCCGGCGGTTTCGATGACCTGACGAACCAGGGCGGGGTGCACGTGGACGCCGTCGGCGATGAGTTCCACCGTGACCCGCGGATCCTCGAGCAGAGCCAGCGCCGGCCCGGGATCGCGGTGGTGCAGCGGGCGCATCGCGTTGAACACGTGGGTGCCCACGGTGGCCCCCAGCTCGATGGCCTGCGTGGTCTGCTCGTAGGTGGCGTCGGTATGTCCAACGGCGACAACGACTCCGGCGTCGGTGAGGCGCTCGATCCCGTCGCTGCTGCCCGGAAGTTCGGGCGCGAGGGTCACCATCCTGATGGCGCCGTCCGCGGCGGCGAGCAGGGCGTCGATTTCGGCGGGCTCTGGATCGCGCAGCTGCGCGGCATCGTGCGCACCGCAGCGTGCGGAGCTGAGCCATGGGCCCTCCAGATGGATGCCGGCGACCGTACCCCGCCGAGTCATCTCGGCGAGCACACCCACTTGCGCGAGAAGCTCGGTCGGCGACGCGGTCACCAGGCTTGCCAGCGTGGTGGTGGTGCCGTGGCCGCGGTGGAACGCGGCGGCCCGGGTGATGTCCGCGCTGACGCCGTCGGTGTAGGACGCGCCGCCGCCGCCGTGCACGTGCATGTCGACAAACCCGGGCACCACAACGCTATCCGCGAACCCGTGGTCGGCGCTCCGGGGCGGTGCACCGGGACCGCACGCGAGGATCTGTCCGCCCGACGTCTCCAGCCAACCGGGCTTACAGACCCGGCCGTCGAGAACGACGGTGCCGGCGCCGATCAGCGTCACAACGTCTCCGTCACCTTGCGCAGCCCACGCGGCTTGTCGGGATCCCCGCCGCGGGCGATCGCCAGATGCAGCGCAAGCTGTTGCAGCGGTAGGATTTCCAACAACGACGACAACGTGTCCGGCACGCCACTCGGCAGTGTGATCCCGCCGGCCAGGTTTTCGAGCGCCGGTGCCGCACCGACGCCGAACACGTCGGCGTTACGGTCGGCCAGCCGGGCCAGTACCGGCAGCATGGCGTCACCGCCGGCGCCTTCCGGGACGACGGCGAGCACCGGCACCTGCGGGTCCACCGTGGCCAGTGGGCCGTGCAGGAGGTCGGCGCCCGAAAACGCCTGCGCGGACAGGTAAGACGTCTCCATGAGCTTCAGCGCGGCCTCCCGAGCGGTGGGGTACGAGTAGCCGCGACCGGTGGTGATCAGCCGCTGTGCGAACCGATAGCGCTGCGCGACATTACGGACCAGTTCGCCGGATGCCAGAACCTGCGCGCCGAGGTCGGGCAATGCGTCCGCCGCGCGGCCGTCACCGCCGCGCGCGCGTTCGAGCAGCAGATAGAGCGCCAGCAGCTCGGCGGTATAGGACTTGGTCGCCGCCACCGATCGCTCCGCGCCAGCGAGCGCGTCGATGTGGATTTCGGCGGCGGTGGCCAGCGCGGAGCCGGCATTGTTGGTCACCGCGGGCGTCAGCGCCCCCTGCTGACGCGCGACCTCGACCGATTGCACAAGGTCGGGCGAGCCGCCGGATTGACTCACCGCGATGTACAGCACGTCGCGCAGGTCGGGGCGTGCGCCGTAAACCGTCATCGTCGACGGCGAGACCAGACCGGCCGGCAACCCATGGGTGATCTCAACGAGGTACTTGGCGTAGAGCGCGGCGTGGTCACTGGTGCCGCGAGCGACGAAGAGCACGAATCGCGGTGCGCGCTCAGCGATCCGGGCGGCGGCGGCAGCGATGGCGTCGGTGCCCTCGTCGAGCAGTCGGCGCCATACCTGCGGCTGTTCGGCGATCTCCGCGGCCATCAGCCGGCCCGGGGTGTCGATGTCGGTGGTCGAGGTCACTGTTCCTCCTGGGTTTCAAGCGGTTGATTGGTCGCTGTCGAGCAGTCGTTTTGCTAGTTGCACGGCGCCGCGCACCGGGTCGACGATGAGGATCCGGACTTCGTTGAGACCGCGCTCGGCAAGCCGGCGACGCACGGCCTTCTGCAACGCGGGCTGGTGCACGGCGAGGCCGCCGGCGAGCACAACGGGGCCGGATGAGCCCAGCCTGCCCGCGACCGCGACAGCGAGCTCGGTCAGCGAGGCCGCCGCGGATTCGACGATCTGCGTGCTCACCGGATCACCGGAGTCGGCCAGCTCGAACACCACCCGCGCTCGACCCGCCCAGTATCTGCGGTCGGGCTGAGTGTAGAAGTGGTCGAGGAGCTGCTCGGTGGACTGCAGCCCGCAGTCCGCGGCCAGTTGCTGGCCGAGGCGGTCGGTCGGCTCACCCCTGTCGATCCGCGCGAGGGTCCGGCGCACCGCTTCGCATGCCACCCAGTACCCAGTACCCACTGCCCTCGTCGCCCAGCAGATAGCCCCACCCGCCCGCACGAGCGTGTTGGTCTGCGCGGAGACCCCAGGCGACGGATCCGGTGCCGGAGATGACTGCAATACCGTCCAAGACGCCGGCGGCGGCCAGGATCAGTTGACTGTCGTGCACCACCCGGATGCGCGCGTTGGGCAGGCGTTGGGCGAGCAGGTCCCGCAGCTGGGCCTCGCCGGCCGGGGTGTCCACGCCGGCCGCACCCGCGCACACGGCGCGAATATCTTTGGCGCCCAACCGTTCCAGGATGACGTCCAGCTGCCGTCCCGCCTCGTCGGAACCGACAGATGCCACGTTCGCGCTGCCCGCCATCGCTTCTTGGACGATGATCCCGTCCTCGGCCCGAAGGGCCTGCGTCTTGGATCCTCCGATGTCGAGTCCGAGGACGACTCCGGCAGTCACGACTGGTCACTCGCCTTCGCGATCTCCTCATCGGAGGGCCAGCGTCCGGCGTTTTCCCAGAAGTGCCGAATGTCTTCCAGCTGCCTGCCTTTGGTCTCCGGGGCGAACCGGTACACGAAGGCGAAACTGACCAGCGCGAGGACACCGAACACCGCGAATGTGCCCGCACCGCCGAGCGAATTGAGCATGGTGAGGAAGAAGGCGGCCACGATCGCGTTGGCCACCAGATCCGAGGTGAGCATCGCGCTAGAACCCATCGACCGCAGCCGGGCCGGGAAACTCTCACCCGCGTACACCCACACCAGGGCGCCGAAGCCGAACGTGAAGCCGACGGTGAAGAGCAGCACGCCGAGGAAGCCCAACGTCGTGAGCGCGCCGCCGAAGTCCGAACCGGCGACGAAGACGCCGATCAGCAGGACATTGGCCGCGATCATCATGCCGATGCCGCCCAGCAGGATCGGGCGACGGCCCACCCGGTCAACCAGAACCAGCGAGACGAAAACCGCCACCAGCGCGGCGACCTGAACCAGAGCCGGCAGCACGAGCAGCGCGAAGTTGCCCTGGAAGCCCATTGCCTCAAACAGTCGGGGGCTGTAGTAGACGATCGCGTTGATGCCGGTGATCTGGATGAAGAAGCCGAGCCCGACCACGAAGATGGTGGCCCGCAGATACGGCCGTCGAAGCATCTCCCGGATCACCCCGCCGCTCTCCTCGGTGAGCGCGCGCTTGATTTCGGCGAGTTCCCAATCGACGTCGGCGGCCGGCTCTATCTGCTGCAGCGCCTTACGCGCCTCCGCGGTGCGGCCCTTGAGCATGTACCAGCGAGCCGTGTCGGGCATCCGCAACAACATCAGCATGACCAGCGCCGCGGGGACGGCGGCCAGGCCCAGCATCCATCGCCAGCTCCCGGAGCCGGCCAGCAGGTACGCAGCCAGGTAACCGATGATGATGCCGACGACAGTCGCCACCTGGTACGCGACCAGCAGCGAGCCGCGAACCTTGGCCGGCGCCAGCTCGGCGACGTACACCGGAACCACGACGACCGACACACCGATGGTCAGGCCGAGCAGCAGCCGCGACACCAGCAGCATCGGCACCGACACCGACAACGCGCTCATCAGCGCGAATGCCGCGTAGCTGGCCGCCACCAGCACCATCGACTTCTTGCGTCCGATCGCGTTGGCAAGCCAACCACCGATGATCGCGCCGACGATCTCGCCGATCACCACCACCACCGCCGTCGTCACCAGCTCCTGCTGGTGGGTGGTCAGGCTGAACTCATCGGTGATGAAGAGCAGCGCGCCCGCGATGTTGGACAGGTCGTAGCCGTAGATGATGCCGACACTCGCGGCGGTGATCGCCACCAGCAATCCCAGCCGCGACGACCTTCGCAACTCATCGATAGTGCCCACTTCTCGTCCTTTCGTCGGGGGGCCCCAAATTGGTATACGCCAATGTGATGGAGTACACATTGGCATATGCCAATTTCGGCGTCAAGAGGTAAGTTCCAAAGCATGGTCGAAGTTGTCGGCACCGCACCCGAACCGGATCTGGGGCCACCGCGGTACTTCCAGGTCAAACTCGCGTTGCAGAAACTCATCGACGAGCTGGACTCCGGTGCCTCGCTGCCGCCGGAACGTCAGCTCGCCGAGCAACTCGGTACGTCCCGGACGACCCTGCGCAAGGCGCTCGCCGAGCTTGCCGGCGAGGGGGTGCTGCGGCGCACCCAGGGCAGCGGCAACTTCGTCGCGCCGCCCAAGGTGGTGCACGTCCGCCAGTTGACATCGCTCACCGAGGATCTCAAAGCCGAAGGCATGCAAGCGACTTCGCGCGTCCTGGCCCTGGAGCGGGTGCGCGCCGACAAGGAGGTCGCAGCGCGCCTGGAGATCGCACCGGGCGAGAGGATCCATCGCTTGTCGCGGCTGCGTATCGTCGACGGTGAGCCGCTGGCGATCGAGGTCGCCCACCTCCCCGGCCGGCTGCCCGGACTCGGCGCGCGGCTAGCGGAACATGACTCGCTGTATGCCACCCTGCGCGAGTGCTACGGCCGGAGGGTGGCAGCTGTCGAGGACACCGTCGAAACGGCGCTGACGACGCCCGCCGAGGCGGAGCTTCTCGATATCCGGACCGGCCAACCCCTGCTGTTGCTGCACCGATCGGCACGAGACGCTGACGGGCAGGTCATCGAATGGACCAGGTCGGTGTACCGCGGCGACCGGTTTCGCTTCGTCGCCCGAGCCTGAGACGCGTCAGTGCTGTGGTCGGCGGTTCAGAGACCGCGCGGCCATGATGAGGCCGAACACGATCACGGTGCCGACCACGGTCACCCCGACGCGCACCGGAAGGGCGTCGGCGGGCGGTAGAGCCGCCGCTAGGGCGGCCGGGTTCCCGGGGTCGGCCTTGGGCGCGACCAGCGACGGATCGGGTTCGATCAGGGTGCCCACCTTGGTGCCCGGCGCCGTCGCGAATCCGTAGTCAAGCAGATGCGCGGACTGCTGCCACGGCGGAATCGGCTGGCGGGTACCGCGTAGCAGCACGGCGACCAACCGGCGGCCGTCGCGCTCGGCGGCGCCGACAAAGGTCTGCCCGGCATCGTCGGTGTACCCGGTCTTGCCGCCCAGCGCGCCGGGGTAGTTGTGGAGCAGCTTGTTGTCGTTTTCGACGAGGTACTCGGAGGTGCCCTCGCGGTCGGGGAAGTCGAAGGTGCGGGTCGCGACGACGCTGCTGAAGGTGGGGTTCTGCCAGGCGTATCGGTAGAACAGGCCGATGTCGTAGGCCGACGTGCTCATGCCGGGGCCGTCCAGGCCCGACGGCGTGGCCGCTCTGGTGTCGCGCCCGCCGAGCTTGGTCGCCAGTGCGTTGAGCTTCTGCAGCGCGGTCGGCATGCCGCCCAGCTGCATGGCCAGCGCGTGCGCGGCGTCATTGCCAGAGTGCATGAGTAGCCCGTGCAGCAATTGGTTGACGGTGTAGGTACCGCCGGGGCCGACGCCGACCTTGCTGCCCTCCGCTGCTGCGTCCTCGGCGGTGCCGGCCACGGTCTTGTTCAGGTTGAGCTCGTTGATGGCGGCCATCGCGACCAGCACCTTGATGACGCTGGCCGGGCGGTGCCGACCGTGCGGATCCTTGGCGGCGATGACATCGCCGGTGTCGAGGTCGGCGATCAGCCACGCCTCGGCGGAGACGTCGTTGGGCAGCGGTGGCGTGCCGGGCGCGGCGATGACGCCGCAGCCGGACAGCGCACTGCCCCCGAGGGGCTTGGCGGGCACCGGCAGCGGCGCCGGCGGATCACCGACCGGCGGCACTTCCGACGAGTCGACCGCCGGCGGTGTCGTCACCCGGTACGGGCAGGTGCCGGAATCCGGCGCGGCGCTGGGTTCGGCGCCGGCGACGGGCATGCCGATCGCCGCAGGTACCCCCACCAACGTGGCCGCCACCACCGAGCACAACATGCGGCGTGACGCATTCCCGAAAATGGCCATCGTTTATGCAGGGTAGGGGATTGAACCCCGATTTCCGAGGAGCCGCGCTGTGACGGGTGTGGCTAAAGTTACAACAGGACTAATGCCGGCGGCACCCTCTTTCGCCCAGATTGACGTGGCGCAGCAGAAGTGCGAGAAGGGGTCTGCCTCACGTCAATCTCGTGGCTGGCCCCCGCCTGCGCCTACCGCGTCAATTCGGCGCGTATTCCAGCTCGTACCTCAACGGGTGGAAAGCGCCACGTTTCAACGCCGCGCGCAGGGGCGCGGGGCCCGAAACGTACTGGCACATCTGCTCGCCCGGGACGCGATCGACCCGTACGAGCCGCCAGCCGGGCAGCCGCCGCAGCAATTTGTCACCTTGCGTGCCAGCCCCCAGCGGGCGCCGGAACCCCACCATGATCAGCCGTGCGCCCGGCGCAGCCACGGCCGTGACACTTTCGGCATACGCGTCGCGCAGGCCCGGCGGAATGGTGTGGAAACAGCCGCCGTCCATGAACAGGTTGAAAGGCGGGCCGATGTCCAGATCGGGAAGTCTGGTCACGTCACCTTTGACGAACCGCGCCGGCACGCCCTGCGCCGCGGCCTTCCGCCTGGCCGCCTCGACCGCATATCCGGACATCTCGACGCCGACCGTTTCCCATCCGTGCCCAGCCAAATAGATGGCGTTGCGGCCGGTGCCGCTGCCCAGGTCGAGGGCACGTCCCGGCGCCAACCGATTCGGCCCCTCGGCCAGCTCCACCAGCCGGTGATCGGGCACGTCGGAGGGCCGCGGCCCCAGACCGAGCCGGTACGTGACGTCGGCGACCAGCCGCAAAACCGAATTCATCACAAGATGAATTGTCTCCCCGGTCACGGCGCGGGTCAAGGCATCACGTGTCCGCCGAAAGCCGTCACCTAGCCGAAGGTCGGGTGGTGGCGCCACCGAATAAGCGGCCGTCTGTGCTCTGGTGATGGCACCATATTTGACGTGAGCGACGGCGCAGGGCGAGTCGCGGGGAATGACAGCGCCGGTGTTAGTCGCGGCGCCTCGATCGATGACCTGCTGGACTCGGCGGTGGCGGCGATCAACCGTGGCGATCGGGTAACCGCAGCGTCGTTGGCGGAGCAGGTCCTGGTTGCCGATGAAGGCAACACCGAAGCGGAGGATCTGCTCGCCGCTTCCGACCGAAGCGGTGAGATTCGCCGTTTGACAATACTTTTCGCCGATCTCGTCGACTCGACGTTGCTGTCGGCCAAGATCGAGCCAGAGGCATATCACGCCATTGTCGGGCGATACCGCGAGCAGGTGTTGCGCGTTATCGACAACTACGACGGGCACATCGGATCGACGAAAGGCGATGGGCTGCTGGCGGTTTTCGGACACCCCCACGCGCACGAAGACGATGTTCGGCGTGCGGTGCTGGCGGGACTGGAAATCACTCGTGAGGTTTCCCGACTCGGCGAGCAGGCCCGTCGTCGGTTCGGCGTGGACGTCGTTGTGCGAGTCGGAGTGCATCGCGGCTTGGTGTATCTGGATACCGACCAGGATGACGTCTACGGCCTCGGCGCCAATCTGGCTGCGCACGTGTCTGGTTTGGCGCCGCCGGGTGCGGTCGTGGTTTCCGACGAGGTCGCGCCACTGATAGCCGACCTCTTTGATTTGGAGACGCGCCCGCCGGCTGCGGCAAAAGGTGTGCAGGGCTTGGTCGTTCATCACCAGGTGCTGGGCGAACGGGTCGTGGTGGGCCGGAGGAGCGGTCGGGGTCCTTTGGTGGGTCGCGAGCGTGAGATGGCCCGGCTGGTCAAGAGTTGGACGCGGGCACAAGCCGGCACGCTGGCCACGGGCGGCGTCGTGTTCCGCGGAGAACCCGGGATCGGGAAGAGTCGCCTGGCCGCTGCGGCCACGGAACTGGTCGAGGGCTCCGGTGCGGTGGTACTGGAGTTGGTCGGGTCGGCGCTGCACACCGACACCGGCCTGCACCCGATACGCACCCTGTTGCAACGCCGTTGCGGCATCGGCCTCAACCGGTCCGGCTGAACGGCTGACGTTGCTGCGGGCCGAGATAGCGGCCGTGGGTTTGGACCCGGTGGCCGCCGTGCCGTTGTTGGCCCCGGTGTTGGGGATCGCCGCCGACGACGGCTACGAACCGGTGACCGCAGCAGGGCGCAAGTTGTACGAGCTGATTAACGAGGCGGTCCTGCAGTACCTGATGGCACGTGTCGGCGACGCGGCGGGGTTGGTGGTGGCCGAGGACGTGCACTGGTTCGATCCGTCCACCCGCGAGGTGCTCGGCGCTTTGCTCGCGGTGGACCGGAAAGACATTCTGGTGCTGGCCACCGGGAGGCCGGGCGACTGGCTGCCCGGCAGCTGGCCGGTCAAGGCGGTTGACCTCAAACCGTTGACCGGCGAACAGGCCGACACGCTGATCGAGGCCCTGAATCCCGGCCTGTCGGCGCCGCAGCGAGCGGCGATCGCCGGCCGCTGCGACGGGGTGCCCTTCTACATCGAACAGGTCGTCGCCGGGCTCGGGCAGGCTGCGGCCGGCGCGTCGGGAGTGCCCGAGGGGTTGTATGAGCCGTTGTTCTCCCGGCTGCGTGCCACGCCGAATGTCGTCCCGGTACTACAGGCCGCGGCCACCATCGGCCGCCACGTCGATCGTGCTCTGTTGGGCGCGGTGCTCACCCTCGACGAGACCGTGATCGACGACGTTCTCGACGAGCTTGAAGACGCGCTTGTGCTGGAGCCATGGGCCACCGACGGTTGGCGGTTCCGCCACGAGTTGCTGCGCGAGGTCGCCTACGAGTTGGCGCCCCCGAGCGTCGCCCGGGGACTGCACGCCAGGGTCGCCGACGCGATGCTGAACGGTGGCCCCGGCAGCGACCCGGACTGGCGAATGGTGGCGGTCCATAACGAGCGAGCCGAGCGATTCGACGAGGCGGCCTCGGCATATCAGCTGGCCGCGACCGAGGCGCGTCGGCGCGGCGCACTGGCCGAGGCGCGTGGCGTCGTTGACGCCGCCATCGCCGGGCTCAAGAACTGCCCCTCAGGCCCGCGTCGCGACCACAGGGAGATAGCGCTGCGCTTGGAACGTGGATTCCTCGCGGTGTCCGCGGAGGGGGGTACAAGCCCTGGAAGTGCCGCCGATTTCGAGCGGTGCCTGCAGTTGGGCGGCACCGA
The DNA here is from genome assembly GCA_040511335.1 of Mycobacterium sp. Taxonomy (GTDB): domain Bacteria; phylum Actinomycetota; class Actinomycetes; order Mycobacteriales; family Mycobacteriaceae; genus Mycobacterium. The sequence continues at coordinate 10,131 of JBEVHG010000131.1, forward strand.
CCTGCGTGACGACGAGCTCATTGCGACGTTGACCGCCCTCGGGGCTTACTACACCGCGCGTGCCGATACACGTCGAGCGGCCCAACTGGCCGGATTGCTGCACGAGGGCCTGCCGGAGGGGCGGCAATGGTTCCGCCCGGCGCTCGAGATGGCTTCCGGGATGACCGCGTTGCTGACCGGTGACATCGATTCCGCCCACTGCCATCAGTGCGCCCCGAGGGGACCGGCGGCTTTAGCCGTCG
>JBEVHG010000132.1:0-15321 GCA_040511335.1 Mycobacterium sp.
GCTCGACCACCATCTGGCCAACACGGAATCCGTTGTGCTGTCCCCGATCACTGACGGGCGCTGGAGCTGTGTGCAGTGGGGAACCCTGAACCCGCCGTTCTATCCCGAACCCGACGCGCACCCGGTGGAGGACGCGCTGCAGTCCGCCGACCCGATGGGCTGACGGTCAGATCGCCAGCGCGATGGCCTGCCCGCAGGTGCAGCCGATCGCGTCGCAGTCGATGCTGAACGCGTGCACCACCTCCGGCGTAACGCAGTTGTCCTCGGTGCATTCCGATCGATAGCGGGCGTGGTGGATCACCGTGCCATGGCAGTGCTCCAGCCCGGCCCGACAATCCCGGCACTGGATGCTCATGGCCCGTTCATAGCACTGAGCGGGGACAAAGCGTGGTTGCCGCGCTCACGCCCAGCCGAGTTCGTGCAGCCGATCGTCGTCGATGCCGAAGTGGTGCGCGATTTCGTGGATCACCGTGACCGCCACCTCCTCGACGACCTCGTCCTCGGTCTCGCAGAACTCCAGCAGCGCGTGGCGGTAGATGGTGATGGTGTCCGGTAGCGACCCCGCATACGTCGAATCGCGTTCGGTCAAGGCGACACCCTGATAGAGGCCCAGCAGGTCGGGCTCCTCGGGGTTTCGGTCCTCCACCAGGACGACGACGTTGTCGGTGGCCGCCGCCAGTTCGGGCGGAATCAGGTCGAGGGCGTCCGACACCAGTTCGTCAAACCGTTGCGGAGTCATCCGCACGGCCACGCGGCTACGGCCCCGGCGGCGGGCCTGGCGGCGGCCCCAGCAGCACGGGCTCGGGCGGCGGCGGGCCCGGCAGCGGCGGCGGCAGCAGCACGGGCTGGGGCGGCGGCGGGCCCGGCAGCGGCGGCGGTGGTGGTGGCAGCGGCGGTGGGGCCTCCGGCGGTGGGGGTGGCGGTGGCGCTTCGGCACCCGGTGGCGGTGGGGGAGCCACTTGGCCGGGGGGCGGCGGAGGCGGTCCGTTGAGGAAGATGTTGCCCTCTTGTTCGGGCGGTGTGGTCGGGGCGGCGGTCTGCGTCGCCGTCGGGGCGGTCGCCTGCTGCGGCAGGTGCTGGGACTGCTGGCGCTCTTCGGTCTGCGCCGTCGGCCTCGACGAGGAACCAGACGACGAGGAACCAGACGACGACGAGCCAGAGGAAGACGAGGTGTCCACCACCGGCGGCCTCGGGAGGGGCGGCATGTTGAGCCGCTCCTCGGGGATGTCCGGCGGCGGCACCGGAGGCTGACCGTTGATCAGCAGCGGGCCCTTGGCGCTGTTGAGCAGCGTCGACCAGCCGCCGTTACCCAGTGTGGCGCCGATACTGCACGACACCTGGCGGCTTCCGGCAGACCAACTGGGAAGCGAGACGGTGTTGTAGATCAGCGTCAGCGTGGTGCTGCGCAGCTGGATCGGTGCCAGGTATGCATCGGTCATCCTGGTGCAGGCGTCCTTGATGAAGGTGTCCTGCTCGGGCTCCGGCGGTACACCGCCGGGGAACTTCTCGGCCAGGTTCACCGAACCGGAGACCTCCATAGCGTGCGGGGCCGCGCAGTCGACGGGGACATCGGTGGGCTGGTTGGTCGTCGGGTCGATACCGAGACATGTGCCGGCGGACCAGACCTTGGACTGATCGACGTCGGCGACCTTGCCGTTGAACGCCAGTTGCTGGTTGTTGGGGCCGGGCAACTGCAGCCCGCACAGCATGCGGCGCTCACCGGACTGGCGCCACGCCTTGTCCCCCGACCACAGCATGCTGATGGTGAACCGGCTGTTGGGGTCAAAGCGGGCGCCCAGGTAGCGCCGCACGGCGGCCGAGCACTGTTCCTGGCTGATCTGCTGGATGCGCGCCGCCGACGGCGGGGCCGCGTCGGGCCCGTACTCGCTGCCCGGGAACGTGCGCATATCCACCGACGCGGCGACCTCGAAGCGGTGCTCGTCCTTGCAGTCGACCAACTCGGCGGCGTCCGGGGTGCGGTCCGGCCAGTTCAGGCAGTCGCCGCTCTTGGCGTGGTTGAACGTGTCGGTGCCCCGCGGCCCGAGCATGATGGCGCTGGCGTTCAACGCGCTGGCGCTATCGCTGCGTGGCAGCGCGGTGATCACACCCGCGATCAGCAGACCGCCGAATGCGGTCAACAACAGCGCGCGACGGGTCGAGGTGGCCTGCAGACTGCTCCACCAGGTGATCCGCTTCGACGGCTGTTTTGCCTCGTCGTCGAGCAACTCGTTGTGCTCGGGTACTTCCAACATCCGCTCCATTGTGACAGGCGTGTCGGGTGCTGTGACAAGTGAGGCAGATGTAGCGTTACGAGGTTGTGCTTGACCGACCCCGCCGGCGCATAGGTTGATCGTCATGACCGGCCCCGATGTTCGACGTCTTCGGGAAAACCGGCTACCCCGAGAGGTTCGGCCAAAAGTAGTGTTGCGGCCGTGATCGACCTCAAGCTGCTGCGTGAGAATCCAGACGCGGTGCGGGCCTCGCAGCGCGCCCGCGGCGAAGACCCGGCGCTCGTCGATGCGCTGCTGGACGCCGACGCCGCCCGGCGCGCTGCGGTTACGGCCGCCGACAACCTGCGCGCCGAGCAGAAGGCGGCGAGCAAGCGGGTCGGTGCGGCGTCGCCCGACGAACGGCCCGCGCTGCTCGAGCGGGCCAAGGAACTGGCCGAGGTGGTCAAGGCCGCCGAGACCGACCAGGCGGAGGCCGAAAAGGCCTTCACCGCAGCACATATGGCGATCTCCAATGTGATCATCGACGGCGTCCCGGCCGGCGGCGAGGACAATTTCGCCGTGCTCGACAGCGTCGGCGAGCCCGCGGCGATAGAGAACCCGAAGGATCACCTCGAACTCGGTGAGTCGCTGGGCCTGATCGATATGGAGCGCGGTGCCAAGGTTTCCGGCTCGCGGTTCTACTTCCTCACCGGCGCGGGCGCACTGGTGCAACTGGGCCTCATGCAGCTCGCGGTGAAGCTGGCAGGAGAAAACGGTTTCACTCTTGTCATCCCGCCGGTGCTGGTGCGCCCCGAGGTGATGTCGGGCACCGGGTTCCTCGGCGCGCACTCCGAGGAGGTGTACCGGCTTGAGGCCGACGACCTCTACCTGGTCGGCACCTCCGAGGTGCCGCTGGCCGGATATCACGCCAACGAGATCCTCGACCTGTCCGACGGTCCGCTGCGCTACGCGGGCTGGTCGTCGTGCTTTCGCCGTGAGGCCGGCAGCCACGGCAAGGACACCCGCGGCATCATCCGGGTGCACCAGTTCGACAAGGTCGAGGGCTTCATCTACTGCAAGCCCGACGAGGCCGAGGCCGAGCACCAACGGCTACTCGGCTGGCAACGCCAGATGCTGGCGCACATCGAGGTGCCCTACCGGGTAATCGACATCCCCGCAGGCGATTTGGGGTCGTCGGCGGCGCGCAAGTTCGACTGCGAAGCGTGGGTGCCGACGCAGCAGACCTACCGGGAGCTGACCTCGACGTCGAACTGCACGACGTTTCAGGCCCGCCGGCTTTCCACCAGGTACCGCGACGAGAACGGCAAGCCGCAGATCTCCGCGACGCTCAACGGGACGTTGGCCACCACCCGCTGGCTGGTCGCGATCCTGGAGAACCATCAGCAGCCCGACGGCAGCGTCCGCATACCCGACGCGCTGGTGCCGTTCGTCGGCACAAAGATCCTGGAGCCGAAAAAGTAACGGGATTAGGCTCGTTTCGTGGATGTCGGCGATTACCGCCGTACCAGCCACGAAGTCTGGCAGGCGATGGCGCCAGGCTGGGAACGCTGGCGAGCGGAGCTTGCGGACGCCCTGGCGCCGGTGCGGGAGTGGCTGGTTCGGGCGCTTGGGCCACGCCCCGGGGAGACAGTGCTCGAGCTCGGCGCCGGTACGGGCGAGACCGGTTTCGCCGCGGCGGCGATCCTCGGTGAGGACGGCCGGCTGATCTCGACCGACTTCGCGCCGGAGATGATCGAGGTCGCGCGCCGCCGCGGAACCGAGCTTGGGCTAGGCAACGTCGTCTACCGGGTGATCGACGCCGAGCAGATCGAGCTCGACTCAGGCTCGGTCGACGGCGTGCTCTGCCAGAGCACCTACATGCTGGTGGCCGATCCGGCCGCGGCGCTCGCCGAGACGCGCCGGGTGCTGAGACCGGACGGCCGGTTGGCGCTCTCGGTTTGGGGGGCGCCTGACCGCAACCCATGGGCTTCGATCGGCGGCATGGTCTTGGTTGAGCGCGGGCAGATGACACGCCCGGAGCCAGGGGCTCCCGGGGTCTTCAGCATGGGGAGCGAGGAGCGCATCAGGGCGCTGCTCGCTGGCGCCGGCTTCCGCTCAGTACGCATGGAGGACGTGACGGTGCACTTCAGCTTCCGCGACCTCGACGACTACGAGCGATGGATCATCGATGTGGGGGGCCCGTTCGCGATGGCGGTGCGGGGGCTCTCCGAGGATGAGCGGGAAGTGTTCAGGGCACGACTTCGGGAGGCATTCGTCCCATTCGCCGCCGACGGTGGGTACGACCTATCGGGCGTCGCTCTCTGTGCGGTTGCGCGCTGAACGGTAACGATCCGCAGATCGTGGACGTCAGGCAAGGTCGTTCCGGCCGCGGCACGGAGGTTCAGATAAGTGATGTCACATGGATATCGGTTTCGCGTTCGTGCTGGCGCCAGAAGCAATCCGGCCAGTGACTAACGGTCCAACAGCTCGTCGAGCATCGCGATGAACTCGTCGGCGTCGACCGGAGTGAAGGCGGGACTGGGCCACGTTCCGGGCACATCGAGGGTGATCAGCGTCGACTTCAGCGGCCGGCGCGCATCCAGCGGCAGCCAGCCGCGCAGATCCGAGCTGCCCCAGATCCGGAACCGCTGCAGCCATAGGCCCAGCGGCTTTGCGGTGTATCCGCGAATGGTGCGCAGCGGAATGACTTTCGACGTGCCGGACGGAAAGTGGTAGCGGCGCAGCGTGAGCGCCTCGCGGTCGAGCTGGATCAGGCCGTCGTCGTAGTACTGGTGCGGCGCGTTCATAACCGTGTGCTTCGCAACTCGTGGCCTTTGGACGTCAGGCAGCGGCCGGTTACCAGATTCCACTGCCAGCCGTGCAGGTTGCAGGTCAGCGTGGTGCCGTCGACCACGCCGAACTTCGACAGGTCGGCTTTCAGGTGTGGGCAGCGGCGCTGAATCGCAAAGCCGTCCAGTGTGATTGACGCAGTATCGTCATGGGTCTCGGCGAACCAGCCGTCGGCGTAGGCGATCCGCTCGTCGGTCAGGCACTTGAAGAACGTATAGAGGTATTCGTTGTAGCCGCCGACGCGCCACGCCTCGAAGCGCGTTGACAGGAAGATGGTGTTGACCCAGTCCGGTTCGTCGTCTCGCAGCACCGTCCGCACCAGCTCCGGCGCGATGCCGAAGCCGTAGCGGAACTTCTCGTCCGGAATCGGCTCGCGCACAGCGCGTTTCGGGAAGTCCAGCACCACCGTTTCGGGGCCCAGCTGAAGCTCCACCGAATACCCGATGCCGTCGCAGATCTGGTCGCTCTGGATCATGATGGGCTCGAAGAACGCGCGCAGCGGTTCCAGCAGCGACTCGCCTGCCGCGGGTGCCCAACGCGCCTTCTCGGCGGCCAGTACCGGCTCCATCCGATCGGCGTAGCCGGCGATGTAGTCGGCCTTGCCGGTGGTGAAGATCTCCCGCACCTCGTCGTCGGGCAGCGGATGGGTGAGCGAATTCAATTGCGGGCCGGTAAAATCGGCGATCGAGCCGGGGATCATCATCAGGCCGCGGTCGTGGCCGTGCGCGCGCATCTGCTCGAGGAACACCATCTGGTCTGGGAAGATGTTGGCCGGGTCGCCGTGGTGGTCGTTGAGGTGGCGCAGCTCGGGATCCAGGAAGCACGGTGGACCGGCGGACGGGATCACCCACGTCGCGCCGACCTGCGCGATGTACTGCCGGCAGCGGTCCATCTGGCGCTGACGTTTCTGGGTGCCGAACGCCTCCTTGGCGCGGGACGGCATGTCGTAAACCATCGGGTACCAGATCGCGCCGGAGTACTGCAGCATGTGCACGTCGACGTGGCCGAAGTCGGCGGCCAGCACGTCGAGGTCGATGGGGCGTGCGTCGTTCATGTTGAAACAGACCGTCTCGCCGTCGTCGACCACCAGGCCGGAGTCGCCGATGGGTCCGTCGGCGGGGGCGCGCAGCGCGATGATCATCACGTCCAGGTCGCCCTTGGGCCCGCTGACGGTGTGCTTGACCGAGTCGGTGGTCTCGAAAAACCGGTGAAAGCCCAGCTTTTCCAGCTCGCGTTGCAGATCGGGCACCGGGTAGTCGGGCAGCAGGACCACCGCATCCTTGTTGACGTGCTCGCGCAGGTTCACCGGGTCGAAGTGGTCTTTGTGCAGGTGTGAGACGTAGAGGTAGTCCACATCGCCGAGGGCCGCCCATTCCAATTGGCTGTTGTCGGGGAACGGAAACCACGATGCGAAGTACGCCGGATTGACCCAGGGGTCGCACAGAATGCTTCCGGCCTGTGTGTCGATCCGGAAGCCGGCGTGTCCGACGCTCGTGACCTGCACTTATGTCCCTCCTCCCGGTCGCCTGTGCCGTTAAGAGCTTAACGGGACGAGATATCGCCGGCCTGCCACAGCCGTTGGTAGTGGTCGATGCGCGTCGCATCGGCATCGACGCCGTAGGCGTCCAGCAGCTCATGCTCCCAGGCGCCGGAGTAGTTCCAGGACAGTGACAGCATCGCCACGGCGAGGTCGGCCCACCGGTCGGCGACACCGAGGTCGCCGAGATCCACATGACCGCGGCACCGTCCGTCGTCGTCGATCAGGGTGTTGGGCGCGCACGCGTCGCCGTGGCACACCACCAGCCGGTCGATCGACGGCGAGCCGGACACCCACGACGGAGGGCCGAACGGGCACTCGTCGACCGGCAGCTCGTCGTGCAGCAGCCGCAGCCCCGCACCGATGGCCCGGGCCGCTGTCCGCGGGTCGGCCACCCAACGCGGGTCGACCGCCGAGCGGCCGGCCAGCCCGGCGGTGTGCAGCCAGCCGTCGCCGGCGCCGAGCACGCGCGGCACCCGCACGTAACCGACGGCCCAGGCCAGCCGCTCGGCCTCGGCGCCCAGATGATGCGCCCATGCCGGCGGCGCGGTCTTGACGAATTCGCGGCGGGCCCCGGATCCCACCTGAAACGCCACCCCGCCGAGCTCGTTGACCCATACGGCCCTCACCGGACGGCCATCCGCAATGTCGGTGACGACCGTGGGGACGGGCACCGGCGCCTCGGGAACGCTCAACTGTGGTCCTTATCCGTACGGCTGCATTCGGATCGGCACGCCAGCGCATTACGCTGGCGGCTGTGGAACCGGTATACGGGACTGTCATCCAAGCGGCCCGTCTGGCATGGCGACTGCAGGGCCTGACGTTCACTGTTACCGGTGTGGAGCAGCTGCCCGCTACCGGCGGCGCCGTTGTCGCCATCAACCACACTAGCTATTTCGACTTCACGTTCGCCGGCCTGCCCGCCTACAAGCAGGGTCTTGGCCGCAAGGTGCGGTTCATGGCCAAGAAGGAAGTGTTCGACCACAAGATCACCGGGCCGCTCATGCGCAGCCTGCGTCACATCGAGGTCGACCGGGACAGCGGCGCCGCGTCGTTCGCGGCGGCCGTCGCCGCGCTCAAGGCCGGTGAACTGGTCGGCGTTTACCCCGAGGCCACCATCAGCCGCAGCTTCGAAATCAAGGAGTTCAAGTCCGGCGGGGCCCGGATGGCGATCGAGGCGGGTGTGCCGATCGTCCCGCACATCGTGTGGGGCGCCCAACGGATCTGGACCAAGGGCCACCCCAAGAAGCTGTGGCGGCCCAAGGTGCCGATCACGGTGGCGGTGGGCGAGCCGATCGCACCGACGCTGCCCGCGCCGGAGCTGACCCAGCTGCTGCATTCGCGGATGCAGCATCTGCTGGAGCGCGTCCAGGACGCCTACGGGCCCCATCCCCCCGGCGAGTTCTGGGTGCCGCACCGGCTCGGCGGCGGCGCGCCGTCGCTGGCCGAAGCCAACCGAATGGATGCCGAGGAGGCCAGCCAGAAAGCGGCAGCGAAGGCCGCCCGCCGCGCGCAGCGTTCCGGACCGGCGGGAGCGCCAGGGTAACGGGAATGGAGCCGGTCTTCCGCGCCCTCGAGACCGTGGTCAAAGTCGTCGTCAGGGCCACGGGGAACCCGATCACCTACCGCGGCCTGGAGAACATCCCAGCGACCGGCGGAGCGGTGATCGCCATCAACCACACCAGCTATCTCGACTGGCTCCCCGCCGCGTTGGCGGCGCACTACCGGCATCGGCGGCTGAGGTTCATGATCAAGGCCGAGATGCAGGACGTGAAGATCGTCAGCTTCCTGATCAAGCACTGCGGGACCATTCCGGTGGACAGGCGCGCAGGTGCCGGCGCGTATGCGGTCGCCGTGGAACGGCTGCGGGCGGGCGAGATCGTCGGCGTGTACCCGGAAGCGACCATCAGCCGAAGCTTCGAGCTGAAGGAGTTCAAGACCGGCGCGGCGAGAATGGCGCTCGAGGCGCAGGTGCCGATCGTGCCGCTGATCGTCTGGGGCGCCCAGCGGCTGTGGACGAAGGACCACCCGAGGTCGTTGGGCCGCAACAAGATTCCGATAACCGTGTCGGTCGGTGAGCAGATCCAGCCGACCGGGACATCCCATCAGCTCGACGCGGCGGTGCGGGAATCGATGACGGCGCTGCTGCACCGGGCCCAGGAGGAATACCCGCATCCCGCAGGGGCGTACTGGGTGCCCCGCCGGCTCGGCGGCTCGGCGCCGACCATGGCCGAGGCCAAGGTGCTCGACAAGGCCGAGTTGGAGGAACGCGCCCGCAAGCAGGCCGAACGCGAGGCGAGAAGCCGCCGATGACGTCGGTGAGAAGCCAAGGCGGATCGCCGCCGATGACGTCGGTGAGAAGCGAAGGCGGATCGCCGCGATGACACTGCCCGCACTGATCGCCAGTGACGTGGACGGCACCCTGCTCGACGACGACGAGACGATCACCGCCCGCACCCGTGCCGCCGTGCACGCTGCCGTCGCCGACGGCGCCCAGTTCGTGCTTGCCACCGGCCGGCCGCCGCGCTGGGTGCGGCCGGTCGTCGACGCCCTGGGTTTTGCGCCGATGGCGGTGTGTGCCAACGGCGCGGTGATCTACGACCCGTCGACCGACCGCATCCTTTCGGCCCGCACGTTGTCGGCCGATGCGCTGGGCGAGCTGGCCGAGATCGCCAGCCGCGTCATCCCCGGGTCCGGGCTGGCCGTGGAGCGCGTGGGCCGCAGCGCGCATGACGCCGCGACCCCACAGTTCGTCAGCTCACCTGGCTATGAGCATGCCTGGCTGAACCCGGACAACACCGAGGTGTCCATCGAGGATCTGCTCAGCGCGCCCGCGATCAAGCTGCTCATCCGCAAGGCGGGTGCGGCCAGCTCCGACATGGCCGCCGAGTTGGCCAAATATGTTGGCGTGAAAGGCGATATCACCTACTCCACCAACAACGGTCTGGTGGAGGTCATGCCGCTGGGCATCAGCAAGGCCACCGGCGTCGAGGCGGTGGCGCGCCCGCTGGGCATTACCGCCGAAGACGTGGTGGCGTTCGGTGACATGCCCAACGACGTGCCGATGTTGCTGTGGGCGGGCCACGGTGTGGCGATGGGCAACGCGCATCCGGAGGCAGTGGCCGCGGCCAACGAGGTCACCGCGCCCAACCACGACGACGGCCTCGCCCGGGTGCTGGAACGCTGGTGGACTACGGATTGACCGCCGGGGTGAACCGCTCCAGCTGTACCGGCGGGCCTTCGGCCGTCGGCGGCGGCAATTCCAGTGGCACACCGTCGATGACGCGGGTCACCGTGCCCTTTTCCCGGTCGAAGTTCAGTGTGCCGTGCTGGAAGTTCTGCACGATCCACTGCGGCTCCTGGATCTCCGCGCTCGTCGGAAGCCCGAGCGCGCCGCGCTCGAAACCGAGCGACGCCCACGCATCATAGATCGCCCCGGCGACGGGCTCGGCGCCGCTTTCCGGTGACCAGTACAGCGCGCCGTTGGCGAACCTGACGTAGCGCGTCGACCCCGCGCCCGACGCCTCGGGCGACGTCGGGGCGCCGAGCGGGCTCTTCATCCCGCCCATCGACTCCCACCGGGCGAAGATCGCACCGCCGCGCAGCGACTCAGCCAGCTCTTCCGGCCCGGGCGGATCGTTGAAGCGTGCGGCGATATCGCGGATGCGGTCCATGACCGCATAGGCGGCGTTGCCCGGGCAGTCGGTGTTGCCGGTGTCGCGGTGGGTGAAGATCGACGGCAGCGTTGGGGTGGCACCGCGCGGGAAGCGGGTGAACGGGCCGCCGGCCGAGGTCAGCACGACCGTGCCCCAGGGGTCGACGCGGTCCATGCTCAGCCGCCAGCCGATCAGGCGGCCGGTGGTGCGCAGCTGGATCGGGGTGGGCGGCACGACGTCGAAGTTGCCGATCATCGCCACGGCCCAGGTGTTCCGGTTGAACCCGCCGGTGTGGCCGCCCTCGACCGGCCTGTCCATGCCGCCGGCCCGTCCCTCGAAAACCTGGCCGTACTTGTCCACCAGCGCGTTGTACGCGATGTCGCACCAGCCCAGCGTCAGGGTGTGGTACGCGTACGCAGCTTGCACGAGCCCGGCCGAATCCTGCGGCGCGTAGTCGTTGCTGCCCGCGGTGTGGTGGACGATGACGGCGCGCACCCCGTCGTCGTAGCGCGGCGGCCCACACCGCATCGACTCGTCGGCACCCCACTGGGCGCGGGTGATGATTCTCGGCGGCACGCCGGGAGCCATCACTGCCGTCGGCATCGGCACGTTCACGTCCACGGGTGCCTGCGGCGGAGTGATCAGCACCGCGTTGATGTTCTGACCGAACGGCTGCTCGATGGTGGCCGGCCGATAGCCGAGCCCCGGCTTGGCCTCGGTTCGCGGCGGCGGCACGGTCACCGCGGCGCCGTCCGGGCGGGTGACCGCGATCTGGACGGTGGTGGTGCGGCCGACGAACACCGGTTCGGTGCCGCGCGGACCCGGCGATCCGTCGCCGACACCTTCCAAGGCTTCGGCCTCGTACCACGGGCCCCAGGAGCCGTCGGGCTTCTTGGCCCGCACCCGCGCCGAGGTCCCGGTCAGGTCCTGGGCGGTCAGCGCGACCATCGAGAACGGGGTGTCCTGGTGCACTTCCCGGATCGTCTCGCCGCCACCGAGCCCGGTCAGCGGCTGCTGCGCCAGCACCGGGGTCTGGGTCGACGGGTGTTCGTCACCCGCGCCCGGCAGGCCGTCGATCGCCCATGGCAGGATGACGACGGTCGCCGCGATCGCAGTGAACAGGATCGGCGGCGCGGGACGACGGCACAGCACGGCCTGATGTTACGTATGAGTCAGTAGTTACCAGTGTTTCGACACGGCAACTGAGCCGACCAAAGTCCTGCAACGGCACCGCAGAGCCTTCAGCCGGCTTCTGCGGTGCCGTCTCGTGACAGGACTAAGGCGTCGGCGCCTGTTTGATGGCACCCATGATCGCCGGCATCACCATCCCCTTGAGCAGGTCAAAGGCCTGGCCGGCGCCCAGTTTCTCAACTGTGCTGCTAATTTCGCCGATCAGGCCGGCGTCGGTGCTGGCCGGCATGGTGGCCAGCGACGGATCGCCCCCGATGATCGGGTAGGTGTCCAGCCCGATGGGCTCGGAGATCGGCACCTCAGTGGCCGGCATGCCCGTGGAGATGGGCGCGGTAAGCGCCGGGTCGGTGATGCCGGTCGGCGGGGTCGTCAGGCCCGGGGTCTGGCCCGTCGGGCTGATCAGCGAGGGGTCTGGCGCTACCGGATTGGTCAGGGCCGGATTGGCCAGGGCCGGATTGGTCAGATCGGTGCCGGTCAGCGGCGGACTTGCGGTGGCGCCTGGAAGGGCGGCACTCGGCGCGGTCAGGGCGGTACTCGGCGCGGTGGTGGCGACGCCCGGTGGGGCGGTCAGTGGTGTGGCGGCGACGCCCGGTGGCGCGGTCAGTTGTGTGGTGCCCAGCCCCGGCGTCAGCGTCACAGGCGCCGACGAGCCCGGGCCGGTCAGCAGATTCGGCATCGGGGGCACGTTGATGCCGAACTGCGACAACCCCTGCGTCAGCGCCGACAACAGTTCGCCTGGCAGGTCGGTGATCAGGGAGGCTTGGACGAACTCACGGTGTTGGGGTGCGGGCTTCGTGCTCGCGGACAGCTCGGTTACGGCGACCACTGCAAATGGACTTGCGACTGCCAGGGCGGCGACTGCGCTCATGGCTGTCGAGAGTTTGCGTCGACGTCGGTTCGGCACGGAAGTCTCCTCAATATATGGACTACGTGTTCGGTAGGTGCTCGTGAATAGCTCGTCAGCTGCTACGACCAGTCGTCTAAAGGCCATAGTGCCGACGTGAACGATGGTACTGGTGTGACTGATGGGTCTAGGGTGGCGATACACAATTGTGAGCGAATCGCGACAAACGGCCGCTATCGGCCGGCGGGCAAGAGCGCAGCGACGCGGGGATCGGCGTAGTCGAGGCGGGCCGTCGCGTCGGATACCCTGGCTGCCGATGACCGCTCGTTTTGACCTCTTCGTCGTCGGTTCCGGATTCTTCGGTCTGACGATCGCCGAGCGCGTGGCGACGCAGCTGGACAAGCGCGTCCTCGTCGTCGAGCGGCGCCCGCACATCGGCGGCAATGCCTACTCCGAGCCGGAGCCGCAGACCGGCATCGAGGTACACAAGTACGGCGCGCACCTGTTCCACACGTCCAACCAGCGGGTGTGGGATTACGTGCGACAGTTCACCGACTTCACCGGCTACCAGCACCGCGTGTACGCCATGCACAACGGCCAGGCCTATCAGTTCCCGATGGGCCTGGGCCTGGTGTCGCAGTTCTTCGGCCGCTACTTCACCCCAGACCAGGCTCGTCAGCTCATCGCCGAGCAGGCCGCCGAGATCGAGACCACCGACGCGCAGAACCTCGAGGAGAAGGCCATCTCGCTGATCGGCCGCCCGCTGTACGAGGCTTTCGTCAAGGGGTACACCGCCAAGCAGTGGCAGACCGATCCCAAGGAGCTGCCTGCGGCCAACATCACCCGGCTGCCGGTGCGCTACACGTTCGACAACCGATATTTCAACGACACCTACGAGGGCCTGCCGGCTCACGGCTACACCGCGTGGTTGCAGAACATGGCCGCCGACGACCGCATCGAGGTGCGGCTGGACACCGACTGGTTCGAGGTGCGCGACGAACTGCGCGCCACCAGCCCCGAGGCCCCAGTTGTCTATACCGGACCGCTGGATCGCTACTTCGACTACGCCGAGGGCCGATTGGGCTGGCGCACACTCGATTTCGAGGTGGAGGTGCTGCCAACCGGCGATTTCCAGGGCACCCCGGTGATGAACTACAACGATCTCGACGTGCCCTACACCCGAATCCACGAGTTCCGCCACTTCCACCCCGAGCGGGAATATCCCACCGACCAGACGGTGATCATGCGGGAGTACTCACGGTTCGCCGATGACGACGACGAGCCCTACTATCCGATCAACACCGAAGCCGACCGCGAGCTGCTGGCCGCCTACCGCGCCAGGGCCAAAGCCGAGACGGCGTCGGCCAAGGTGTTGTTCGGCGGGCGGCTGGGCACCTACCAGTACCTCGACATGCACATGGCCATCGCCAGCGCACTGAATATGTACGACAACACCCTGGCGCCGCACCTGCGTGACGGTGCGGCACTCGACGAAAGCAGCAACCCATGAGCGACATCCCGTCCGGCGCACTGGAGTCCGCCGAGTCCAGGGCGGTCAGTCTGCTGGCCCGCGTCATTCTGCCCCGTCCCGGCGAGCCGTTGGACGTCCGCAAGCTCTATATAGAGGAATCGACGACGAACTCGAGGCGCGCGCACGCGCCGACCCGCACCACGCTGGAGATCGGTGCGGAGTCGGAGGTGTCGTTCGCGACGTACTTCAACGCCTTCCCGGCCAGCTACTGGCGGCGCTGGTCGACGCTCGAGTCGGTGGTGTTGCGAGTGGAGCTCATCGGCAGTGCCCGCGTCGACGTCTACCGGTCCAAGGCGACGGGTGCGCGAATCACCGTGGGCGGCAGCGCGATTTCCAGCGCAGGCTCCGGCGAACCCGCCGCGGTGGAGTTCGAGATCGGCCTGGATCCGTTCGAGGACGGTGGCTGGATCTGGTTCGACATCACCACCGACAGCACGGTCACAGTGCACAGCGCCGGCTGGTACGCCTCGCGGCCCGCGCCGGGCCGGGCCAATATCGCGGTGGGCATCCCGACGTTCAACCGGCCGGCGGACTGCGTCAACGCGCTGGCCGCACTGACGTCGGATCCCTTGGTGGACAAGGTGATCGGCACCGTGATCGTGTCGGATCAGGGCACCAAGAAGGCGTGCGATCACCCCGGCTATCCGGCAGCCGCCGCCCCGCTGGGCAACCGGCTCTCGGTGCACAATCAGCCCAACCTTGGCGGCTCCGGCGGCTACAGCCGGGTGATGTACGAGGCGCTGAAGAACACCGACTGCGAACAGATCCTGTTCATGGACGACGACATCCGCATCGAGCCGGACTCGGTGCTGCGCGCGCTCGCGATGAACAGGTTCGCCAAGGCGCCCACCCTCGTCGGCGGTCAGATGCTCAACCTGCAGGAGCCGTCACACCTGCACATCATGGGCGAGGTCGTCGACCGAGCGAACTTCATGTGGACCGCCGCACCGCACACCGAGTACGACCACGACTTCGCCAAATACCCGCTGAACGACGAAGAGGAGCGCAGCAAGCTTCTGCACCGCCGCATCGACGCCGACTACAACGGCTGGTGGATGTGCATGATCCCGCGCCAGGTGGCCGAGGAACTCGGGCAGCCGCTGCCGCTCTTCATCAAGTGGGACGACGCCGACTACGGCCTGCGGGCCGCCGAGCACGGGTACGGCACCGTCACCCTGCCGGGTGCAGCGATCTGGCACATGGCGTGGAGCGACAAGGACGACGCGATCGACTGGCAGGCCTACTTCCACCTGCGCAACCGGCTGGTGGTCGCGGCCATGCACTGGGATGGCAAGGTCGGCGGCCTACTGGCCTCATCGGTCAAGGCCACGCTGAAACACCTGCTCTGCCTTGAGTATTCGACGGTGGCGATCCAGACCAAGGCGATGGCCGACTTCCTGGCCGGTCCCGAGCACATCTTCTCCATCCTCGAGACGGCGCTGCCCGAGGTGCACCGCATGCGCAAGGAGTACCCGGACGCGGTGGTGCTGCCCGGTGCCACG
>JBEVHG010000133.1:0-9333 GCA_040511335.1 Mycobacterium sp.
AACGTCGTCACCCCCGTCGGGTGGTTCTACCCGAGTGAGAAGGAGGCGGCGCCGCTTCGGGCCGCGGCGCTTGAGGGCAACGCGACGCTGCACGGCACCGGCATCGCCCCGGGCGGCATCAGCGAGGCGTTCCCGCTGCTGCTGTCGGCGATGGCCACCGGCGTGACATTCGTTCGCGCCGAGGAGTTCTCCGACCTGCGCACTTACGAGGCCCCCGATGTGGTTCACCACGTGATGGGATTCGGCGACACCCCCGACAAGGCGCTGAGTGGCCCGATGCAGAAGATGCTGGACGGCGGCTTCATTCAGGCCGTTCGGATGATCGTCGCCAAGATCGGGTTCAACGCCGACCCGAGGATCCGCGCATCGCAGGAGGTCGCGGTGGCCACCGCGACCATCGACTCGCCGATCGGGGTGATCGAGCCCGGGCAGGTCGCCGGTCGGCGCTTCCACTGGGAGGCCTTAGTCGACGGCGAGGTCGTGGTCCGCGTGACGGTGAACTGGCTGATGGGAGAGGAAAACCTCGAGCCCGCATGGACATTCGGCCCAGCCGGGCAACGCTACGAGATGGAGGTCCGCGGCAATCCGGACTTCACCGTCACGATCAAGGGCTTCCAGTCCGAGAGCCTCGACGCAGGCTCGAAGATCGACAACGGTGTTGTCGCCACCGCCGCGCACTGCGTGAACTCCGTCCCCGCAGTGTGTGCGGTCGCACCGGGCATCGTCACCTACTTGGACCTCCCGCTGATCAGCGGCAAGGCCGCGCCGAAGCTGAGTTAGTCACGGCTTCACCAGGATCCGGATCGCGTTGCCTTCCGGGTCTTCCAGCTTCTCGATGCCCGCGGCGACATCTTCCAGCGAAACGATGTCGCTGATCGAGCGCGATATGTCCAGCCTGCCGCGGGCCACCAGCGTGACCAGCGTCTCGATGTCGACGTTCTGGTAGCCGAGATGGCCGAGCACCTGCTTGTGCGTCAGGCCGAACATGGAGGTGGGCCCCACGGTCGGCGACTGGTCGCTCATGCCGACGGCGACGAGCCGGCCGCCGACCCGCACGCAGTCCAGGGCCTGCTCGAACGTCGTCTTGAGGCCGACGGCGTCGAAGGCCACGTCGAGTTGGCGACGACCGGTGATCTCGCCGATCTTGTCCCTCAGATGCTCGTCGCGTGCGTCGAACGCGTAGTCGGCGCCGAGTTCCAGCGCTCGATCCAGCACCGCCGGCTTGATATCGACGGCGATCACCGGGACGGCGCCGACGAGCCGGGCGAGCTGCACGATATGTGTGCCGACACCGCCGACGCCCCACACGCCGACCGACTCACCGATACCCACCTTGCCGGTGCGCACCACCGCGCCGAACGGAGTGGACACCGCGTCGGCCAGGATGGCGGCCTGCTCCAGCGGAACGTTGTCGGGGACCCGGGTCAGGCCGACCGCCTGGGCGACGGTGTACTCCGCCCACGCGCCGTCGTAGGCGAACGCCATCAGCTGGGTCTGCAGGCAGTTCGTGACGTCGCCACGGCGACAGTTCGGGCACCCCAGGCAGGGCCGGCCGGCCGCGACCACCACCCGGTCGCCTTCAACCCAGCCCGTCACATCGGGTCCGAGCGCAGCGATCGTGCCCGACGCCTCATGGCCCTGAGTCACGACCGGCACCTGGGCCGGGAACGTCCCATTGATGAGGCTTAGGTCGGAATGGCAGATTCCGCAGAATGCGACCTTGACGAGCACCTCGCCGGGCCCTGGCACGGGAATCGGAACATCTTCCACCGCAATCTTTTTGGAGTCCGCGTAGAATCGCTCGGCCCGCATGGTCCCGGCCATGTCGCTCCCTTCCTCACCCGCGCTACTATCGGCATCATGTCGCAGCCACTGGTGGTCGAGCAATCACGTGCAATACCCGCCGACCCCGAGCACGCGTTTCGCACCTTGCTGCCGATGCCGCTGACCGTCCTGTTCCGCCGCTGGTATGGACCCATCCCGCCGATCAAGCAGGTGCTCGACCAGGCCGGTGAGTGGGGAACCGTCGGCCAGACCCGCACCGTGGCGCTGGTGGGTGGCGGCAGCATGCGCGAAGAACTCACGCACGTCGACCCACCGCGCTCGTTCGGTTACACCCTCTCGGATATCAAGGGTCCGCTAGCACCGTTGGTCGGCCGGGTGGGGGGCGAATGGCGCTTCGACCCCGTCGGCACCGGCACCAAGGTGACCTGGCGGTGGACCATCCACCCACGCTCGGCGCTGGCCGCGCCCGCGCTGCCGGTGTTCGGCCGGCTGTGGCGCGGGTATGCCCGCCAGTCGCTGGAAGAACTGGCGAACCAACTGGTGCACTAGCTCGCCCGGCGGTCATTGACAACTCGTCGAGCGTGCGGCCACTGCGAAAAATCTGGGGCGAAAAGTCGCGATGGGCGCACGTTCGGCCGTCACGCTAGCGCAGGTCTCGGCGACGGAAGGCGAGCAATCCGACGACGAACAGAACCACGTCGATCAGCAGCAGCCAGATCACCGGTGCGGCGTCGAACGGTTGACCGGGTGTCCGCTGGGCGTGCGCGAACGGTTGAAGGTTGACCAGCCAGTGCGGCAGCCCGCCGATCGACCCGAGCAGATACAGCGCGATGAAGCCGACGAGAAAACCCCATGCGACGGGGGTGAACCGCGGGGTCAGGCCGAACAACGCGACGGTGATCGCCGACAGCATCCAGATGGCGGGCAGCTGCAACGCCGCGACCGCCAACACGGTTGGCAGTTTGCCGCCGACGTCGCCGCTGGCGATCCCGTAGGTAAGCCCCGCCACCACGCCCGCACCCAGGATCGCGACCGTGGTGCCGACGATGGCGAAGACGATATGACTTGCGGCCCAACGGATCCGGCCGACCGAACCGGCCAGCACGGTTTCGCCCCGCAGCGTGTTCTCCTCCTGGTACAGGCGCAGTGTCGACGAGATGGCCATCGCGGCCGCGGCGACCGCCAGGAAGCTGAAGGAGATGGTGATGAACGCCTCTTCCAGCGCGTCCGATCCGCCCAACCGGCTGACGATGTCGCGGATGATGCTGCTGTCGCTGATGGCACCGCCGATGCTGTCCAACACGCTGCCGATGAGCAGGGCATACAGCCACAACCCGATCGTCCATGCCAGCAGAGACCCCCGCTGCAGCCGCCACGCCAGCCCGAAAGTCCCGCTCAGCGTGGCGGATGCGGCCGCGGCACCGGGCCGGTCGGATATCAGGCCACCACCGATGTCGCGGCGTCGCAGCAGCAGGTATGCGGTGACGGTCAACACGACCGTGGTGGCCAGGTGCAGCAGCAGCACCCACCACCGCTCACCCGCGTAGGGGCGGACCTGCAGCGACCAACCCAGCGGCGAGAGCCATGACAGGGTGCCGGTGGTCGCGTCACCCACCGCTCGCAGTGCGAAGGCAACGCCGAGCACGCCGAACGCAATTCCGCGGGCAGTGCGCGCACCGGTGCTGAGCTGAGCCGCCACCGCAGCGACGGCGGAGAACACCAAGCCGGAGCCGGCAAGCGCGAGGCCAAAGGCTAGCGAACCCGCCGGCGGCACATCGGTGGTGAGCAACCCGGCGGTGCCGATCAACCCGGTGGCGATGGACGCGCCGAACGTGAGCATCAGTGCGGCGGTGAGGCTCGCATAGCGTCCCACCGCGGTCGAGTCGAGTAACTCGGCGCGACCGGTTTCCTCTTCGGCGCGGGTGTGCCGGATGACGGTGAGTATGACGGCGACGGCGATCAGCGCGTGGAACACGCCGGCCTTCCAGATCCCGACCGCGCCGACGCTGTCGTTGTACACGTTTCCGTACAGCGCGCGCTGGGCGGGGCTGGCCATGATCGAGGCCGCGAACGCCGCACGTTGCGCGGCCGTCGGATACACGGTTTCGATGCTGCCGATGTAGACGCTGGCCAGCGGCAGCGACAGCAACAACACCCACAGCGGAAGCACGATCCGGTCGCGGCGCAGATACAGGCGAAGGAGTCCGAACGTGCCGGTGAAAACCGATTCACTGCGAGCCGGTTCCGGGCGCGCGTGCCGTGGTCCGGCGACGGTGGTCATGCCGACACCTCGGCGTCGCTGGGTGCCCGTTGTGACCCGTCCACCTTGTAGTGGCGCAGGAAGAGTTCCTCGAGGGTGGGAGGCTGGCTGACCAGGCTGCGCACACCGGTGTCGCCGAGAACCCGGATCAACTCGCCCAGACTGTCGGCGTCAACCTGGGCATGCAGGATATTGCCCTCCATGCTGATGTCTTCCACGCCCTTGATACGGCCGAGATCGCCAGGATCGCCGAGCAATTCGGCCTTGATCGAGGTGCGGCTGAGGTGGCGCATCGATTCCAGGGTGCCGCTCTCGACGGTCTTGCCGGCGCGAATGATGGTGACGCGTTCGCAGAGCGCTTCCGTCTCGGCCAGGATGTGGCTGGACAACAGCACCGTCACACCGCCGTCGCGTGCCTCGACGACACATTCGCGAAAGACCTTCTCCATCAACGGATCCAGCCCGGTGCTTGGTTCGTCGAGTAGCAACAGCCGGGCCCGTGACGAGAAGGCCGAGATCAGCGACACCTTCTGCCGGTTGCCCTTTGAGTAGGTGCGGGCCTTCTTCTTTGGATCCAGGTCAAGACGCTCCATCAATTCCGCGCGGCGAGTTTCGTCGATACCGCCGCGCATACGCGCCAACAGGTCGATGGTTTCCCCGCCGGTCAACGACGGCCACAGCGTCACATCGCCCGGCACGTAGGCGATCTCGCGGTGCAGCGCGACGGCGTCGGTCCACGGGTCGCGGCCGAGCATCCGTACCTGGCCCGACGTCGGACGCAGTAACCCGAGCAGGATGCGGATGGTGGTCGATTTTCCAGCGCCGTTGGGCCCCAGAAACCCGTGGATCTCGGCTTCCTCGACGGTGAGATCCAGGCCGTCAAGGGCGCGGACATGCCCGAAATTCTTGTGCAGCTCCCGGATCTCGATGGCTGGAGTCATTGAACCTCCTCTGGCTCACCCTCCATCATCGTCCCGCGGACACTGCGGCGAAAGTGAAACTCGCCCGGGCGAGTCGACCGCCGCCGCCGGTCAATTCGGCGAAACCGCCCCGGTTTCCGCGGGTTGAGCCGCATCCTCCGGCGGTCTGCTGGAAATCAGCGAATCGATCCAGCGGGTGGACGGGTCGTATCTACGAAGACCGCCTTGACGTGCAGGGTCAGCGGGATGGCGAGGAACGCGCCCAGCGGGCCGAGCACCCAGCCCCAGAACACCGGTCAGCGTTACCGAGATATCGGCGGTATCGCCGACGACTTGGGCTGGATGAGCGTCTGAACGATGAAGTTGACGACGGCGTAGAGGGCGACGACCGCCAGCATCAACGGCTAGTTGGGAACCTTGCGTGAACACTCGGCGGTAGTGCTGGCAAACTGACGTCCGTGACGACGAAACGTGCGCTGGTACTTGCCGGCGGGGGACTGGCGGGAATCGCCTGGGAGACCGGGATCCTGCGGGGTATTGCCGACGAGTCACCGGCCACGGCGTCGGCGTTGCTTGATTCCGACGTGCTGCTTGGCACGTCAGCCGGTTCCACGGTGTCCGCTCAGCTCGGCAGCGGTATCGGTCTCGACGAGCTGTTTGCCCGTCAGGTGGCCGAGGAGTCGTTTGAACTCGATCCGGGCGTATCCATCGACACCGTCATCGAGCTGTTCGTCACCGCGATGATGCAGCCGAACACGACGACCGCCGAGAAGCTGCGACGCATCGGTGCGGTCGCGCTATCGACCGCGACCGTTGCCGAGGCCGTCCGGCACGAGGTGATCGCCCACCGCCTGCCGTCGCACGACTGGCCGGACCGTGTGCTGCGGATCACCGCGATCGACACAGCGACCGGCGAGCTGGTCGCATTCGACCGGGCATCGGGTATCGAGCTGGTCGACGCGGTGGCCGCCAGTTGCGCCGTCCCGGGCGTCTGGCCGCCGGTGACGATAGGAAGCCGGCGCTACATGGACGGCGGGGTGGGCAGCTCCATCAACCTCGCGTTCGTTGAGGACTGTGATTCGGCGGTGGTGCTGGTGCCCTCGGGCGAGGATACGCCGTCGCCATTCGCTGGCGAGGCCGCGGCCGAGATCGCGGACTTCCACGGGTCGGCGTTCAGTGTCTTCGCCGACGAATCCTCCGTCGCTGCGTTCGGCCCGAATCCGCTCGATCCGGCATGCCGGGTGCCGTCAGCGCTGGCCGGACGCGAACAGGGCCGCCGTGTTGCCGCGATGATTGCCGACTTCCTCGGCGGTTGAATCAGCTTTCCAGAATTGGTGTTTGGGGTTTGTCCAGGACATCGAGCACCCGAGCGGCGAGCTCGTGCCCAGCGTCGATGACCTCGGCGGCGCGGAGGAGTTCCAGGCTGCGGCAGGCGGCGCGAGGCACCTCGATGAGAATGTCGGGTGGATAGTTCGCGAGCTGGTGGCGTCGGATTCGGGGTCCGGGCTGGTGCCGAAGCGGCTGAGCATGGACCGTGCCGTCGGTGTGTCGAGCAGGGAACGGGGCGCGTTGGTGTCGAGTAGCGCAGATGTGCTGCGGAACAACCGGTTCAGCCATTCCGTCGTGCGTCTCGGGTCGGTCTCGGTCGGCTCGTCGCGGCCGCCGGCCTCACTTCCGCTCAGGCTGACCGCGATGGTCAGGTCGGCGTTGACCGCGGCGATCGGCGCCATTGGCGGGTCCAGTATGCCGCCGTCGGCGAGCAGGCGTCCGTCGAGCACATGCGGTGCGATCACGCCGGGAATCGCGATGGACGCCCGGATCGCCGCGTCGACGGGACCGCGCTGAAGCCACACCGACTTGCCGGCGATCAGGTCGGTGGTCACCGCGGTGTAGGGGATCGACAGCTCTTCGATGGTGACCTCGCCGAGGATGTCGCGGACCGCGTCGAGAATCTTGTCGGCCCGCAGCACGCCGGCGGCGGTGATCGACGGATCCAGCAACCGCAGCACCGTACGCTGCGTCAGCGTCCTGGCCCAGTCGGCGAATTGGTCGAGCTTGTCTGCTGCCTGCAGGCCACCGACCAACGCACCCATCGAGGATCCGGAGATCCCGACGATTTCGTAGCCGCGATCCCGCAGCTCGTTGATCACACCGATGTGGGCGTAACCACGCGCGCCGCCGCTGCCGAGTGCCAGGGCCACTCGCATAGCGACCATTCTGCGCGCTCGACATCCGTCATTTCCGTCAGTCGCGCGCATCGAAACTGGTCATTGCGCAAGTACCACGCCGCCGGGCACAGTCGTGGCAAGGTTAGGCGTTATGACCGGCGGCCCGGCGGTTCGATCCAGAGTCGTTGCGGCGGTACGTGGATTGGGCCGCCCGCGGCCGCGCGACGCGGTGGCCGGGTTGGTGACGGGTCTGTTCTCGATTCCCGAAGGCATGGCGTATGCCAGCATCGGCGGCTTCAATCCGGCCGCCGGCCTGTACTCCGGGATGGTGTCGGCAATCCTCGGCTCGGTGTTCGCCCGCACGGTGCTGATGGTGACGACGCTGACAAGTGCGATCGCGTTGACCTCGCAAAGCGTGCTTGAAGACGCCGGTCTGGACCCGAAGGACCCGGCGAACATCGCCGCGCTGGCCCTCGTCGTCGGTGCGGTGATGCTGATCTTCGGGCTGCTGCGGTTCGGGTCGATCATGAACTTCGTCTCCAACGCGGTGATGACCGGTTTTGCCACCGGTATCGCCGTGCAGATCATCGCCGGTGTCATTCACGACGCGACGGGCTATAAACCGATGAGCGGCAACACCATCGGCAAGTTCATCGACGCGTTCGCGCATATCGGGCTGTGGCAACCCGCCGCGGTAGCGGTCGCGCTGGGCACGGTCGCGGTGTGGTTGGCGTTCCACCTCATCAAGCCGCTGGAATCGTTCGCCATCTTGCTCGCCCTGGTGGTGGTCACCGCCATCGTCGCCATAGCCCATATCGACGTCGAGACCGTCGGGGATATCGCATCCATATCCAGTTCGTTCCCGCCGTTGACGGTTCCGAACTTCGCCGCCGTGCCCGGGCTGTTGCTCGGCGGGGTCGCTGTCGCGCTCGTCGCGCTGGCACAGGCGGCCGGAATATCGGCGGCCGTGCCGAATCCGGACGGTAGCCGCCCCAACATGTCCGTGGACTTCATGGCGCAGGGCACTGGCAACTTGGTCGGCGGCTTCTTCGGCGCCCTGCCGGTCGGTGGCTCGCTATCACGCACCGGAATTTCCACATCGGCGGGGGCACAGACGCGTTGGGCGGGCATCTTCGCCGGGATCTGGCTTCTCGCCCTGGTCGTGATTGCGGGTTCGGCCGCCGAGATCATCCCGATGCCGGTGATCGGCGGTCTGATCCTCGTCATCGGCGCCGAGTTGGTGATCGGCCGGTGGCCGGACATCAAGTTGGTACTCAGTGTCGCGCCGCTGTCCGCGCTGGCCATGCTCATCACCTTCGCGGCCACCACGCAGTTGCCCCTGCATACCGCGATCCTCATCGGCGTCATCACTTCCCTGGTGCTCTATTGCGTCAAGGCTTCGCGGACCGCCCAGCTGGTAGCTGTAAGGCAGACCGACGACGGGGGCTGGCGGATCGTTCCAGTCCCCGACCGCGTCGCGAGCAACGACGTGACCGTTCTGCACTACGCGGGTGTGGGGCTTTTCGCCGAGGTGGCGCGCATCGACGAAGAGTGGCCGCGGGCGGAGGGCAGCCGCAACGCCGTCGTCGTGCTCAGCCTTCGTGCCCTGCCCGACGTGCCGTCGTCGGTGGCGATCAAGGCGCTGCGACGCTGGGCCGGCCAACTGAAAGCCCATAACGGCCGGCTGATCGTTTCAGGCGTCACCCCGGCAGCCGCGCGCATCCTCCAACGCGGCGGGCTGGACGAGATCCTCGGCGAGGACGGCATCGTGCCGGCCGGGGAAAGGCTCTTCGGCCCTCTGGAGACGGCCGTCGCGCGCGCCAGGGCATGGATCGCCGCGCAGCCCGACGACGGTCAAGATGCCCCTTCTTCTCGACGTGATTAAAAAGGGCAGCCCTACCCGCAGGCCTGATCGGCGGCGGCCTGCACCGCGACGATGACCGCGGCCTGGCGCGCCGGGGACAGTTGCGACCACGGGGTGTCGAACGTGCTGGGGCCGGGCGCATCGGAGGACTGCAGCGACGCCAGATACGGCTCGATCTGGGTTCCGGGGTCACCCGACTGCTGCTCCATCCATTCCCGCGCGGCGCGGCAGGCCTGGAAATACTCGTCCTCGGTCGACTCCGCGGCGGCACTGACCGACGTCGTCACGCCGCCCGGGGAAACCCCCGAGCCCTCCGCTGCCGACGGCTGGGTCTCC
>JBEVHG010000134.1:0-7679 GCA_040511335.1 Mycobacterium sp.
CGCGACCAAGGTGGTGACGGTCCTGGCGTCAAGCGAGGGCGCCTGGGGAAATGCCATCTTTGTCCGGGTCAGAAAGCCCGCGGCGACCGATACCAGTTTCGCGCTCGATGTCGGTCACACGGTGAAGCGCAACGGTGTGGACGTGTTCGTCGTCGACGAGGCGTTCCCCGGCCTCAACCTGACCGCCGGCGACGCCCGGTTCGCGCCCAGCGTGGTGAACACGTCGTCGCGGCTGGTCCGGTTGAAGCTCAACAGCGCGGCCGGCGGGCTGCCCAAGGCGTTCCCGACCGGCAGTGTCGACGCGACTGCGCTGACCGGCGGCGCGGCCGGCGCAGCGAGCCAGGCCGACTACCGCGCGGCGTTCGCCAAGCTCGAGAAGGTGCGCGACATCAGCATCATCGTGCTGCCGGGCAAGGCGATGGCCGCCAACGGCTCCGGCAACGTCGCGGTCGCGGAAGCGCTCAGCCACTGTAACAACGTCGGCAACCGGATGGTGATCATCGATCCGCCGTCCGGAATCGAATTGACCAGCGCCGCGGCAGTCGGTGCGCTCAGCCTTCCAACCTCGAACTATTCAGCGCTGTACTATCCGTGGCTCACGATTCCGAATCCATTCTATGATCCGGATTCGAATCCCACCGCTCCGCGGACAATGACGATGGCGCCCTCGGCGTTCGCCGCGGCGCTGTGGTCGCGCACCGATGGCCGGCGCGGTGTGTGGAAGGCACCGGCCGGGGTCGAGGCACAGCTGATCGGCGTGGCGGGACTGGAGTTCGCGGTCGGCGATGGCGACCAGGACCAGCTCAATCCGCTCGGGGTCAACTGCCTGCGCAAGCTGCCGAGCTTTGGCGCGGTGATCTGGGGCGCGCGCACACTGGCGACCAACGCCGAACCGCCGTGGCGCTACATCCCGGTGCGCCGCACCGCGATCATGATCGAGCAGAGCATCTACAACGGAATTCAGTGGGCGGTATTCGAGCCCAACGATCACCGTCTGTGGTCCTCGCTCCGGGTCAACGTCGGGGCGTTCATGGACGGCCTGTTCCGCGCCGGCGCGTTCCAGGGCGAGACGGCCAGCGACGCCTACTTCGTGCGTTGTGCGCTCGGCGATACCATGACGCAAGATGACGTCGATCGAGGACAGGTCATTGTCATCGTCGGGTTCGCCCCGCTCAAGCCGGCCGAATTCGTCATCGTGCGTATCCAGCAAAAGACTCAGCAGTAAGGGAGATATCCGTGCCGGCACCCTTATTTCCCGCAAATGCGCATCGTTTCGACCCCTACAGGACGTACAAGTTCCAGGTCTTGATCGACGGACAGCCGGTCGCAGGTCTCAAGAAGATGGGCGCGCTCAAGAAGAAGACCGAGCCCATCAAGTGGCGCGCCGCAGGCGATCCGTCGCACGAGCGGATCTTGCCCGGGGGCACCAGCTACGAGCCGATCGTGCTCGAGCAAGGGCTGACCCAGGACCCGGTGTTCGAGGCCTGGGCGAACCTGGTGAACAACTTCGACGGCGACGCGGCGATGTCGCTCAAGAACTTCCGCAAGAACATCGTCCTCAACGTGCTCAACATGCAGGGCCAGGTCGCGATCTCGTACAAGATCTTCCGTGCCTGGGTGTCGGACTACCAGGCCGTGCCCGAGCTCGACGCTCACACGATGAACGCCGTGGGCATCCAGTCGATCACGCTCCAGCACGAGGGCTGGGAGCGCGACACGTCTGTTCCAGAACCCGTGGAGACCTGATGCTGTTGCCCGGCGGTCTCTTGCGCCACGGGGAGCTGAGGCGGCGGGTGCGGCTGCGCGAGCTCGACGGTTTTCTCGAGCTGCTGATCGCCGACGCGCCTCGGCACACGGGCTCGTTCCATGACGGTGTGAGCCGGGTGCTCGGGGGGCTGGTCGACGACGTCGAGGGCGAGTCGTTCGGGTACGAGGCGGCGGGGGATTTGTGCGTCGCCGACCGCCAGTTCCTCATGCACCGTGCGACGACCTTACTGGGCATGGCGCATCACTGGATCTCGACATCGTGCGTCGAGTGCAGCACACGGTTCGAAGTCGAGGTCGACTTCGACGTGCTTCCGGTCGGCGAGGCCGGGCCGGGATTTCCGTTCGTCACGGTCGACACCGAGGCTGGTCCGCTCGAGCTCCGGGTGCCGACCGGGTCGGACGAGATCGCGATCGGTGCCGTTGGCGACGGTGCGGAGGCCGCGCGCGCGCTCCTGCGGCGCTGCGTCGTGGGCGGCGAGCTCCCCGACACGCTGTCGGCCAGCGACCTGGCGCGGATCGAGGCGGCGCTGGACGAGGTGTCGCCGTGGGTCGTGACCGAGGTCGCGGGGTCGTGCCCCGCATGCGGCGCAACCCACCCGGTGGCGCTGGATCCGTACGTCGTCATGCGCGGGTCGGCGAGCGAGCTCTACGACGAGGTGCACACGCTCGCCTGGCACTATCACTGGAGCGAGGCCGAGATCCTCGCGCTGCCCCGGGTGCGGCGACAGCTCTACCTGTCACGCGTCGATCGCGCTTGCGGAATGACCAGATAGGGTTGCGATGGGATTTCTGTCGAGAATCGTGGCCGATGCCAGAGCGCATGCGCCGATGGTGCGCGCGACAGCGTGCGACGTCGATCGCACGCAAGCGGCAGCCGAGGGCGGGGAGATCGTCGAGGCCGGACCACCACTATCGCCGCCATCGCCATCGCCATCGCCATCGGGTGTCGAGCTCGCCGCGACACTATCGGCCACGCCGCCGATGGCAGTCGCGCCTCGAAGCGCAACCCACAGCGCCCCGGCTCACGACGACCGCAACGCCGCTCCGGATCCAGCGGCGCGCGCCCCGGGCGACCGGCCCGGCCTACCGGTGGTCCCATCGAGCTCGCCGGCGTCGCCTGCAGCCGCCCGCGCAGCGATGACCGCGTCCGGCGCTCCGTCCACACCGCAACCGCTCGCGAGTCGACGCGCGCCCGTCAGCGCGGAGCCAGCACGCTCCCGCATCGACGAGGCCGCTGCGCACCAAGTCCGCGCCGCGGTCCCGGACTCCCGCCGCGCCGGCGCACCGGAACACACGCACGCGCGCGTCGATCAGCGGCCGGCCGCGCGAGCGACCGACGACCGCGGCGGCCCGGCGCGCGAAGCGCCGATCGCGCAGATCGACACCGCAGCGCCGCCAGGCGGACGCACCGAGCCGGCGGCCCCGCAGGCAACCCGCGCTGCCGCGCCCACGCCCACGCTACTGGAGGCGATCCCGCCCGCCGAGCCGCGAGCCACGCCCGCCGCGCGGAGCGACTCACTCGTCCCCGCGCCACGTGTCGAGATTTCGCCGAGCGCACGCGCCACCGAGCCGCGCCGCCCGGAGCGGCCGAGCCCGATGACCGAGCCGGTCGCCGCGCGAGGAGTCCACATCGGACGGCTCGAGGTGATCGTCGCCGCACCGTCGCAACCTCCCGCACGGCCGGCGCAGCGCGGCGCAGCGGATCTCGCGAGCCGTCGTTACCTGAGGAACGCGTGAGATGCCGCTTCCCGAGACCAGCCTCTCGCGCGCCAGCCGCTCGATCGCGGACTTCATCCAGAGCTCGTTCACCGCGGCGGGCCACCCGATCCAGGTGCGGCTCGGCACCCCGGCCGCCGCACAGCCGGCGACCACCGATACCGAGCATCGGCTGAACCTGTTCTTTCATCGCTTCGAGCCGATGGGCTTTGGCTCGCACGAGCTGCCCAATCAAACCCTCTGGATTCGGGTCTATTGCATAATGACGGCGTTTGCCGTCGACGAGGATCGGATCAGCGCAGGTGAAAGCGACCTGCGCCTGATCGGCGAAGTCCTGCGGCTGTTCCATGAGACGCCGGTGCTGGCGCCGATCGACGTCGGCGGCGAGGTCATGCAGGCGCAGGTGGTTCTGCAGCCGCTCGGCCTCGATCAGATCCAGCAGCTCTGGCAGACCCAGAGCGAGGTCGCGTACCGTCCGTCGCTCGCCTACGAGGTCGCGCTGGTCCCGATCGTGCCCAAAGTGCCTGCGATCGGCGGACCGCTGGTCGGTGCGATCGGCGCCGGGGTCCGCGCGCGCCTCACCCGCGAGCCGTCCACCGTGACGCCGCGCCTGCCGGCCCTCAGGCCCCGCGCGATCGATACCGACACGCTCGACTGGGAGCCGCAGATCGCATTCGTCACGTCGTCCGGGCTGACCGAGAGCCTGTCGGTCGCGCTTGGCAGCCCCGAGCTGGCCGCGCTGCAGCTCCGCGTGGCGATCGCCGGGGCAGTCGGGGCGCCAGTGATCTTGACCTGGGAGATCTGGGATCCGGTCGCCGGTTGGCGGCCCGGCGGCATCGATCAGCCCGCCACCGTCGGGGTCGCGCGTCTCCCCGACGATGGCACCACCGGTGTGACCGTCCAGCTGCCGTCGACGACGACCGCCGGGCAGGCAGTCCTGTACGCGGCGCGCGCGGTCACCCGCAGCGATGGCGCGCAGATCACGGTGCGCTCGAATCCGCTCCTGGTCACCCTGTTCGAGGGCGCGCCATGACCGCGCTCGCCGCAGTGGACCGCGTCGAGCTCGACGCCGAGTGGAACCGGGTGGAGCTGATGGCGCGCCAGGTCGCCGATCGCCGGGCCAACCGGTCGCCCGAGCCGGGCGTCGTCGCGAGCCTCGCCAGCCTCGGCCGCGACGTGATGCAGCTGCGGTCGAGCGACGCTGCATGGAATCGCGTCGCCAACGGCGATCTCACCTGGCTCGATCACGACGTGCTCGCCTGCGTAATCGCGCCCGAGGTCGAGCCGCGCATCCGCTGGCTGTACCAGGAGCTCCAGGGTGGCACGCCGCAGCCGTATCCGACCCGCGCGCTGCTCCAGGAGTTGCTCGGTATCGCCCCCGCCGAACTGCGCGAGCTGGCGGCGGTGTGGTCCGACGAGGCGGCGCTCTTGCAGCTCGGCCTCATCGAGTGCGATGGCGCCGGGCCATTCTCGGTGATCCGGCCGGCGCGCGGTGTGACGGCCCGGCTGCTCGGCATGCCACCCCCATCGGACACGCCGCCCGGCACCACCCGTGTGCTCTACCGGGCGAGCTGGGACGACCTCGTGCTTCCCGGCGACCGCGTGGCGATGATGCGCGAGTATGTCGGCTGGATCTGCCACCGCTCGATCGTCATCGACCAGTGGGCCGGGCGTCCGTCCGGCGGGCCGGTGGCGCTGTTCAGCGGGCCGTCGGGCACCGGCAAGACGCTCGCCGCCTCGGTGATCGCGAGCGAGCTCGGGTGGCCGCTGTATCGCGTCGACCTGGGCTCGCTGATCAGCAAATACATCGGCGAGACCGAGAAGAACCTGAACGTGGTATTCTCCGCGGTCCACGGGCGGGCGGCCGTGTTGCAGTTCGACGAGGCCGACAGCCTGTTCGGCAAGCGCGGCGAGATCCGCGACGCGCGCGACCGCTATGCCAACCTCGAGGTCAGTCACCTGCTCGCCCGCATCGAGCAGCACGACGGACCCTGCATTCTGACGACGAACCTGCGCGGCAACCTCGATCCGGCATTCGCCCGCCGGTTCCAGATGGTGATCGACTTTCCGCGACCCGACCTGGCGGCGCGCAGTCGGCTGTGGCGGCTCCACCTGCCACCCAAGGCGCCGCTCGAGCCCACCCTCGATCTCGACCAGGTGGCCTGCGCGGTGCACCTGACGGGCGGCGGGATCCGCAACGCCGCGATGCACGCCGCCTTCCTCGCCGCGGCCGGCGCGGGCGCGATCGGCATGCCGGAGGTCACCCTCGCGATCTGGCGCGAACTCGGCAAGGACGGCCGCTCGCTGACGGCCGCTGATCTCGGGCCGCTCGCCCAGTTCGCGCCGCGAGGTGCCCTGTGCTGACCATCGATACGCTGCGCCTCCAGCTGCCGGCCGGCTTCGAGGGCCGCGCCGAGCGAATTGGCCGCTTGCTCGGCGACGCACTCGCCCGGATCGACACCGGTGCACCGGGCGCCGAGTTCACACTCGAGCGGCTCGCGCCGCCGCCGATCACGATCGCGCCGGGCGCCAGCGATTTCGACGTTGCCGCCGGCATCGCGAGCTCGGTCAGCCGCCAGATCGCGGGCGCGCGGCGCCAAGGAGACCGCTGATGGTTCGGGTCAGTCGTGGAGCGCTCGTCGAGTACGCGGTGTCGCTGCCGCCGCTCGTCCTGATGTTCGAGTTCAACCCCGAGCAGATCTCGCGTAGCCGCACGATCACCGTGCGGACCGGCAACGCGCCTGGCACCCGGGGCGGCTACGACTTCGTGCTACCCACCGAGACGCCGCGGGTCGCGCAGGGCGTGACCGTGCAGCCCGAGACTCTGACGATCGACGTCCTGTTCGACGCGACCGATCGGATGAACCAGGGCGATCCGATTGCCAGCGTGCAGGGCGTGCAGCCCGAGCTCGACACCCTGCGCGCGATGGTCGAGCCCAAAGCCCAGGGACCCGGCGGGCTGCAGATGCTGGCAAGTCTGGGCGCGGGGCCGTCGCGCGCGTTCCAGCGCCAGGAAACCGCGTCGGTGCTGCTGTTTGCCTGGGGCGACCACGTGCTTCCGGTGTTCCTGACCTCGATCCGCGTCGAGGGGAAGTCGCACCTGCCCACCCTGGTGCCCTACCGCGCCAACGCGAATCTGACCATGCAGGTGATAGAGGGCAATAACCCATTCTACCTGTTCGAGCAGACCCGAATCTTTGGCGGGGCGGCGCTCAACACCGGCCAGACGGCGTTCGACTTCGCACGAAAGGTGTTCTTCTGATGAGGCTGCGCGGCTCGCGATACGAGAACGTCAAACCCTTCGCGCCGGGCGACGACGGCAGCGTTGCCTTCCCCGGCCTCCGGGCGCGCGACATCGGCCCGGCGATCGGCGTGCTCGAGCACGCCGTGGCTGCCGGCGACCGGCTCGATCTGCTCGCGCTGCAGTACTACAACGACGATCGGCTGTGGTGGCGGATCCTTGACGCCAATCCCGGTGTTCTGCTCGGCGGCGAGTTGTTGCTCGGCGACCTCGAGGGCAGCAAGCTGCTCATTCCGCGGGCGCGAGGCTGAGCCATGGGCCTGCTGGATCTCATCACCCCGGCATTGCGCGCCCCCGCCGACTGCGTCATTCGGGTCGACGACGATGAGATCGCGGAGCTCTACCCGTTTCTCCGCGAGGTCACCGCCGAATGCTCGCGCGACGAAGCGAGCACCGCGCGGCTGGTGTTCGAGACCCAGCGCGACGAGCACGGCCGGTGGACCGTGCAGGATCGCGGGCTGCTAGCGCCCTGGAAGCGGATCGTCATCGAAGCCGCGTTCGGCCAGCACACGGAGGAGCTGTTTCGCGGCTTCATCCGCGAGATCGTTGCCGACTATCCGAACGAGTCCGGCGCCTCCACGGTCACCGTCGAGTGCCAGGACGCCTCGCTCGCGCTCGACCGCGAGCACGTGCGCCAGGCCTGGGGCGTCGATGCACCGACCACCGACGGCGAAATCGTCACCAAGATCGCCAGCCGTCACCGCCTGACATTCGCGAGCAAGCCCGGCCCCGGCCTTTCGAACCTCACGCTCTACCAGAACTCCACCGACATCCGGTTTTTGCGCGCGCGCGCCGAGGCCAATGGCTACGAGCTGTATTTCCGCGCCGGCGACATCTACTTCGGCCCGATGCAGCTCGATGCCCGCCCCCAGCCCACCATCATGGTCTATGCCGG
>JBEVHG010000135.1:0-10690 GCA_040511335.1 Mycobacterium sp.
CGCCGAACTCGGCGACGATGTCGACCGGTTCCAGCACCTGCATGACGATCTTCGTCGGCAGCGGCACGTTGAGCGGCACGACGGCCGAGAACCCGAACGGGAAGCCGAACGACAGCGGCATGATCTTGGCCCGCATCAGCTTGTCCAACCGCAACGTCTTGGCCAGCCATTCGCCGCGGGACAAGTACAGCTGGCTCTCCTGGCCGCCGATGGCGACCGCGGGCACGATGGGCACCCCGGCGTTCAGCGCCGCCTTGACATACCCAACGCGGCCGCCGAAGTCGATCCTGTTCTCGACCAGGGTCGGGCGGTACACGTCGTAGTCGCCGCCCGGGAAGACGACGACCACCCCACCGGAGCGCAGCGCCGCATCGGCGTTCTCATGGTTGGCGCGGATGAAGCCGGTTTTGACGAAGAAGTCGGCGGCCGGCCCGGTGAAGAGGACGTCGTGGCTGAGCGTGAAGACCGGCCGGTCGTAGCCGAACTTCTCGTAGAAGCCGGTGGCGAACACCGGTACGTCCATCGGGAAGATGCCGCCGGAGTGATTGGCCACCACCAGGGCGCCGCCGGGCGGGAATGACTCCAGGCCGCGCACGTCGGCACGGTGGTAACCCTTGATCAGCGGGCGGATCCACCCCATCACGCGCTCGGTCAGGCCGGGATCCCATCTGGTGATTTCGGACGGCTCGATATCTATTGAGCTCACGCAGGGATGTTACCGAGGCAGATGCGGGCGCCGGGCGGGCCACCGCTAGCATCACCGTCGTGAGCGACGAAGCGAGCAACACCGAAGCCCCAGTCCTTGTCGAGCAGCGTGACCGGATTCTGGTCATCACCATCAACCGTCCACAGGCCAAGAATGCGGTGAACGCCGCGGTGAGCCGGGGGTTGGCGGATGCGATGGACCGGCTGGACGACGACCCCGGCCTGTCGGTGGGGGTGCTCACCGGCGCCGGCGGCTCGTTCTGTGCGGGCATGGACCTCAAGGCGTTCGCCCGCGGTGAGAACGTGGTGGTCGAGGGCCGCGGAATGGGTTTCACCGAGCGCCCACCGGTCAAGCCGCTGATCGCCGCGGTCGAGGGCTACGCGCTGGCCGGCGGAACCGAACTGGCGTTGGCCACCGATCTGATCGTCGCGTCGAAGGACTCGGCGTTCGGTATCCCCGAGGTCAAGCGCGGCCTGGTCGCCGGCGGCGGCGGGCTGCTGCGGCTGCCGCAGCGCATCCCGTATGCGATCGCGATGGAACTGGCCCTGACCGGCGACAACCTGTCGGCCCAGCGCGCCCACGAGCTCGGGCTGGTCAACGTGCTGGCCGAGCCGGGGAAGGCGCTGGACGCGGCGATCGAGCTCGCGGAGCGGATCACCGCCAACGGGCCGCTGGCGGTGGCCGCCACCAAGCGGATCATCACCGAGTCGCGCGGCTGGTCGCCGGACGAGATGTGGACCGAGCAGGTCAAGATCCTGATGCCGGTGTTCGGGTCGAACGACGCCAAGGAGGGTGCGGTGGCGTTCGCGGAGAAACGCCCGCCGCGCTGGACGGGTACCTGAGACTGGAGTCATGACGTCGTCGATCGACGCGGCGGAATGTGAACGGGCGGCGATCCGGGCGTATCTGCTCGGCGCGGACGACGACTGCGCCCGGCACTGGGAGGCCGCGCATCGCGCCGCGCTGGCCGCCGGTGACCCGGCCGAGGCGGCCCGCTATGCGTTCTGGCTCGGCCTCAGTCTGATGTTCCGCGGCCAGGCTGCGCAGGCCAACGGCTGGTTCGCGCGCGCGGAGGCGCCGATCGTCGAGGCCGGGATCGAGTGCCGGGCTTCGGGTTACGTGCTGATCCCGCGGTGTCTTGCCGCGCTCGGTGCCGGCGACCCACGGCACGCGCACGCGCTCGGCGTTCGCACCACTGAAATCGGCGGCCGGTTCGACGACG
Source organism: Mycobacterium sp. (assembly GCA_040511335.1). Classification (GTDB taxonomy): domain Bacteria; phylum Actinomycetota; class Actinomycetes; order Mycobacteriales; family Mycobacteriaceae; genus Mycobacterium. The sequence continues at coordinate 1,929 of JBEVHG010000135.1, forward strand.
CGGACCTGCGCGCGTTCGGCACACTCAGCCAGGGTCAGGCGCTGATCGTGCTTGGCGAGACCGTTGCGGGTGTCGCCCGGCTCGACGAGGTCATGGTGTCTGCGACCACCGGCGAGCTCGGCCCGATCACCACCGGCATCGCGTACTGCGCGGTGATCCTCGAATGCATGGAGCTCTTCGACCTGCGCCGGGCATCCGAGTGGACCGAAGCGCTATCCGCCTGGTGCGACGCCCAACCCGAGCTGGTGCCGTACCGCGGTCAGTGCCTGGTGCACCGATCGCAGCTTCAGCAGGCCGGCGGCGACTGGCGCGGGGCGGTCACCAGCGCGCGCAACGCCTGTCGGCATCTCGCCGATCCGCCACATCCCGCCCTTGGACTCGCGCTGTACCAGGAAGGCGAAATGCACCGGCTCCGTGGGGAGTTCGAGCAGGCCGAGGAACAATACCGGCGGGCCAGCAGGTGTGGCCATGATCCGATGCCGGGCGTGGCGCTGTTGCAACTTGCCCGCGGCAATGGACCAGCCGCCGCGGCGACGATTCAGCGGGCGCTGACCGAATCTGGCGGTGGTCGGGCGCGACCGGCACTGCTCGCGGCCGCAGTCGAAACATTCCGATCCACGGGCGATTTCGCGGCTGCCCGTAGTGCGGCCGAGGAACTGTCGGGGATCGCCGGCGCGTCGACCTCACAGGTCCTGCAGGCGATGGCCGCTACCGCCACCGGGTCGGTGTCGCTGGAGGCCGGCGATGTGGCCGCCGCACTGGTCGAACTCAGGACCGCCGCCAGGACCTGGCAGTCACTGCACATGCCGTACGACGCGGCGCGCACCGCGCTGCTGGTGGGGTTGGCGTGCGCCGCTCTCGGGGACCAGACCGGTGCGGAGGTGGAGTTCGACTACGCCAGAGATATTTTCACCAAGCTCGGTGCTGCGCCGGACCTCGAGCGGGCTAATGCGTTGATGGGCGGTCTCGCCGACGGCGTCCATCCGCGTGATGCTGATGCGGCCGCCCTGTCCGCCCGCGAGCGAGAGGTGCTCGCCCACCTGGCCGCCGGCCAGACCAATCGCCAGATCGCCGCGGACCTGGTCGTCAGCACGCACACCGTCGCCCGCCACATTGAGCACATCTACGCCAAGCTGGGGGTGGCGAACCGGGCCGCCGCCACCGCCTACGCCTACGAACACCACCTGGTCTGAATGCGCAATGGGTCGTTTAGCCCATCCACGCAAATGGGGTGTCTAGGCGATGCCCGGCCAATGTCGGAGTTCGTAACGTCTGTGGCCATGACTTCTGTTTCGTATCGCCAATTCACGGGCGCGGCAGCCGAGAACTATCAGCGCAACTTCGTGCCCGCTATTGCCACCCCGGTATCACGAGACCTGCTACGCACCGCCGACTTACAGCCGGGCGAACGAGTACTCGACGTCGCGTGTGGAACCGGTGTGATCTCGCGGCTGGCGGCCGAGCGCGTGGGCGCTACCGGATCGGTGACCGGGATCGACATCGCCGCCGACATGATTGAGGTCGCGAAGGCGGTCCCGGCACCGGGTGGAGCCACGATCGACTGGCGGGTCGCCGATGCGGCATCGCTGCCTATTCCAGATGCCTCCGTCGACGTCGTCTTGTGCCAAATGGGCCTGATGTTCATGGAGAACCGAGCAACCGCGATCGCCGAGATGCACCGGGTGCTGGTGCCATCGGGGCGGGTCGTGGTCAACACGCCCGGTCGGATACAACCGGTCTACGAGCTGATGGAGCGGGCCCTTGTCGAGCACATCAGTTCCGACCTGGGTGGCTTCGTCAGCGCGGTCTTCTCCATGAACGACCCCGACGCGGTCGCCACGCTGCTTCGTGAGGCCGGATTGCGCGATGTGTCGGCGAGGGTTTCGATTTGCACGTTCCGGCTGCCCGCCCCGGCCGAGTTTCTTTGGCAGTACATCAATCTCACGCCCATGGCGGAGCTCGTGACACATGCACCGGACGACGCTAAGTTGGCCCTGGAGCGCCGGTTCGTCGAGGGCGTGCAAGCGCACGTGGTCGACGGGGCCACGGTGGTTGACCAGCCGATGGTGATCGCGTCCGGACGGGCCTAAATCCGGCGTCCCCACCCTGGGTTGACCTGAACTGGTGTTGAGGTCGCAGGATGGGCTTCATGACAACCGAGATCAGCGCAGGCATCGACCTGGCCGCCTACTTCGACCGGATCGGGTACGCAGGTCCGGCACAGCCAACCGTCCAGACGCTGCACGCCCTGGTGGCCGCACACAATGGGTCGATTCCTTTTGAGAATCTCGACCCGCTGATGGGCATACCGGTCGCCGACCTCGGACCCGCCGGGCTCACCGACAAGCTGGTCCGTCGTCGCCGCGGCGGCTACTGTTACGAGCAGAACGGACTGATGGGATATGTGTTGGCGGAGTTGGGTTTTGGGGTCGAGCGGCTCGCCGCGCGGGTTGTCTGGATGAATCCCAATTCCACGCTGCCGGCGCAGACCCATCAGGTGCTGTCGATCGCGGTGCCGGGCGTGGACGGCAGGTTTCTAGTGGACGTGGGTTTCGGCGGCCAGACGCTGACGTCGCCGATCCGGCTAGAGGCCGGTCCGGTACAGCGCACCCGCCACGAGCCGTATCGGCTGCGCGAGCACGGCGAGGGTTTCCTGCTGGAGGCCGAGATCCGCGGCGACTGGCAGCCGCTTTACACGTTCAGCACCCGCCCGCAGCCGCGGATCGATCTGGAGGTCGGGAGCTGGTATGTGTCCACGTATCCGGAGTCGGTGTTCGTCGTCGGCCTTACGGCCGCGCTGGTCACCAACGATGCGCGCTGGAATCTGCGCGGCCGCAATCTGGCGATTCACAGCGGCGGTGACACCGAGCGGATCCGCTTCGACACCGCCGCCCAGGTGCTCGGCGCGTTGACCGACCGTTTCGGCATCGACCTCACCGACCTCGGCGATCGGCACGACCTGGAGGCACGCGTCACCGAGGTGCTCGACACCTGATCTCAGCAGGAATTGTCATGGTCCTCGGAGCGGCGACGGACCATACTCGGTGAACGTGAGCGAGCAACCGATTGCCCGACGGGACCGGCTGCGTGAACTGCTCGACGCGGTTGTCGATGTCGGCAATACCGATGTCGGGGACATGGCGCGCAGCAGCTATGCGTCCGAATTCCACTTCTCGCGCGAGGTGCGCCGGCTGACCGGCGAGTCGCCCGCGGCGCTGCGGCGCCGCATCATGCTCGAGCGTGCCGCCTGGCGGCTGCATCGGGGCGAAACGGTGTCCGCGGTGGCCGCCGACGAGGGCTGGTCATCCCCCGAGGTGTTCTCTCGGGCCTTCAGCCGCACGTTCGGCGTTCCGCCTTCAAGAGCGGACGAAATCCAGTTCCGGCTGCCCGCACCCAACGGGCTGCATTTCCACCCGCCGCAGTCGCTGTGGCTGGATAGCGACGGCGACAGCAAGCAGGCCGACATCTCGCAGCTAATGATGGACCACGATATCGCCGACACCGCCGACCTCATCGCACGATCGCAGGAGCTCTCAAAAGAGCAATGGATGGAACAGATCTCACCGGGTCAGGTGGTCCTCGACTGGGACGGTCCCGAACCCAGCGTCGGTGCGGTGCTGGGCGCGATCGTGTGGACCAAACAGGTGTGGTTGGCTTGTATCGAGGGTCGCGATTTTCCGTCACGTGATGCGACCACACCGGAGTCGACGACGCCGCAGCAGCTGGCGGCGCACCACGACGAGATCGCGCGACGCTGGACGACGATGGTCTCCGATTACGCGGCCGAAGGCCGGTTGGCCGACACGGTGATCGACGCCCTATGCGACCCGCCGGAGTCGTTCCAGCTGCACGGCATCGTCGCGCATGTGCTCACCTACTCGGCGCACCGGCGAGAGCTGGCTCGCAGCATGTTGGCCCGGCACGGCGTCCGCACCGGGCGTGGCGACCCGCTGGACTGGATGAGAGGCAACTGACATGGCGACCGTCTACTTCACCGCGTCCAGCATCGACGGCTTCATCGTCGATGAGGACGACAGCCTGGACTGGCTGATGTCGCGTGCCATCGACGCGGACGGACCGTTCGGCTACGAAGCCTTCGCGAAATCCGTTGGCGCACTGGTGATGGGCTCGACGACCTACGAGTGGGTGGTGGCCCACCAGCCCGGCGACTGGCCCTACCAGCAGCCGACATGGGTGCTGACCCACCGGCCGCAAATCGTGGTCGCCGGCCATCCGGTTCAGACGTTCGACGGCGACGTCGCCGACCTCCAGCCCAAGCTGGTTTCGGCGGCCGCCGGCAAGGATGTGTGGGTGGTCGGTGGCGGAGCGGCCGCGGCGCAGTTCGTCGCGGCGGGTTTGGTCGACGAAATGATCGTCACGTATGCGCCGTGCTCGCTGGGCGCCGGCGCACGACTGCTGCCGGTGCGCTCGGAGTGGAAGCTGGCCAAATCGGCGGTCAACGGCGACTTCGTCTGCGCGCGCTGGACCGCGGTGACGGCGCGGCCCTAGTGCGCGCAGTGATGGATGGCCTGGGCAGTTTGCCCACCTACACGCGACAAATGCGTCAACGTCGAACCGGGCTACGGGATTTGTCGCTGCGAGGCGGGCACAAAGGGCAGTCGTCCCGATCGCGCTCGCGGCGAGAATTTCCTTAGCGACCTTCGGGCAGCCCGTAGCGCCGGACGAATTCCCTTGACTTGATCAGGAATTCGACTTGCGCAGCGACTTCACGCAGCGGATCGGCGCTGCGGGTGGACCGGCACAACACCACCGCGCCCTCAAGCGACGCGATGCACATGATGGCCAGCGATGCGGCGTCGGATTCGTCGAACCCGTCGGCGACGAACGCGCGCGTCAGCGCGTCGCGCCAGTGGCGGAAGATACTGCCCGCGACCGATGTCAGCTGCGGTTCGTCATCCCCCGAGCCGATGGCCGCGGCCACCACCGGGCATCCCGCGGTGAAGGCGCTCTCCGCCAAAATCTCTTCCCAGAAGTCGACCAACTGGCGCACCAGGAACATGCCGCCCTGCTGTGCTGCGTCATCGATGACGGCAGTGATCGCCTCGCCGGCGTACTGCAGCGCTTCGGTCAGGATCTGGTTGCGACCGTCGGGGAAGTGGTAGTACACCGACCCGCGCGGCGCGCCGCTGCGCGTCAGCACCTCGTCGATGGTGACGCCCGCCGCGCCGCGCTCACGTAATACTTCGGCGGCGCTGACCAACATCCTTGTTCGGGTCGAGCCGCGTTTGGTCCGCGGCCCGGTGGTAGTGGCTGTCACGTCAGGCGGCGCGGGGGTCGCGGAGCTGCGAAGGACGCCAGGGCAGGGCGCGCGGGCTGAAGCGGAAGATCCGCCGGCGGTCAGGCACACTCTGCGTGAACTGGTGGCCGGCGAAGTTGATCTCAATGATCCACATCGGGTGCCTCCTGTCTATGCAATAAAGCATAGAACTGACGAGACACGTGCGCAATAGCTCCGTCCAGGCAAGTGACGTCAGCTCAATGAACACCAGGTGAATAGGTATCCAAGCATGATCTTCAAGTTCGGCCGTGCGGAACTATTATGGTCAGTTGCATAACCTTCGGCTGTGGAGTTGACTCTTCACATGACCACTGTCTCGCTGGAACGCGACAGCCACGTGCTCGTGATGGGTCTGAACCGGCCCGAGAAGCGCAATTCGTTTAACATCGCGATGCTCGCGGACCTGTCGCGTGCATACGCGCTACTGGAATCCGACGACACGCTGCGCGCCGGTGTCCTGTTCGCCCACGGCGACCACTTCACATCGGGACTTGACCTGGTCGACGTCGGCCCCAGTATCGCCTCCGGGCAGGACCCTTTTCCCGACGACGGCCGCGATCCGTGGCGGCTCGACGGCGAGTGGACCAAGCCCGTCGTCGCCGCCGCCCACGGCTGGTGCCTGACGCTCGGCATCGAGTTACTGCTCGCCGCCGACATCCGGATCGCCGCCGCCGGAACGCGATTCGCGCAACTGGAGGTGCTCCGGGGGATCTATCCGTTCGGCGGGGCGACCATTCGCTTCCCCCGGCTGTCCGGCTGGGGCAACGCCATGCGTTGGCTGCTGACCGGCGACGAGTTCGGCGCCGACGAGGCGCTGCGGATCGGCCTGGTCCAGGAGGTCGCCGCCGACGCCGCCGCCGCGCAAGCGAAGGCCCGCGAGATCGCTCACAGCATCGCCGATCACGCTGCGCCGCTGGGCGTCCGGGCCGTGCTCACCTCCGCGCACCTGGTGCGCGCCCAGGGTGACGCCGCGGCGATCGAACGGCTGCGCCCCGACGTCACCCGGCTGTTCGCTACAGCCGATGCCGCCGAGGGTGTGCAGTCCTTCGTCGAGCGCCGCGCGGCCCGCTTCCAGGGCCGTTAGGCTCCGAGCAGTCCGCCGTCACGCGCGCGGTTCGCCGATGGTTCGGCGTGGCCCCGAGGCAGGTCCGGGCGAATCTGTTCGCGCACGGGTCACCCGTCGGTTAGCGAGCGCCCCCGCGCGATTACGCTCGGCGCAGTCGCGACGAAAGGCGCTCGTCATGGGCCATTACAAGAGCAATGTCCGCGATCTCGAGTTCAACCTGTTCGAGGTATTCGAGCTGGAGAAGGCGTTGGCCGGCGGTGAGTTCGGCGACCTCGACGGCGACTCGGTGCGCCAGATGCTGGCGGAGGCGTCGCGGCTGGCCGAAGGGTTGCTGGCGGAATCCTTCGCCGACGCCGACCGTCATCCGCCCACCTTCGACCCCAAGACGCACGCGGTCAGCCTGCCGGAGTCGTTCAAGAAGTCGTTCCGGGCCTGGCAGCAGGGGGATTGGTTCCGGATCGGGCTCGACGAGAACGTCGGCGGTGTGCCGGCGCCCGCGATGGTCGCCTGGGCGATCAACGAGTTTCCGCTCGGCGCTCAGCCCGCGGCGTTCATGTATGCGGCCGGCCCGGTTCTCGCGAACATCCTGTACCACATCGGCACCGAGCAACAGCGGCACTGGGCCGCGTTGGCGGTGGAGCGCAATTGGGGCGCGACCATGGTGCTCACCGAACCCGACGCGGGATCCGATGTCGGCGCCGGGCGCACCAAGGCGACACAGCAGCCCGACGGCACCTGGCACCTCGACGGCGTCAAACGGTTCATCACCAACGGTGACACCGACGACCTGTTCGAGAACATCCTGCACATGGTGCTGGCCCGGCCGGAGGGCGCCGGACCGGGCACCAAGGGCCTGAGCCTGTTCATGGTGCCGAAATTCCTTCCCGACCCCCAGACCGGTGAACCGGGCGAGCGCAACGGCGTGTTCGTCACCGGACTCGAACACAAGATGGGCCTCAAGGCGTCGGCCACCTGCGAACTGACCTTCGGCCAGCACGACGTTCCCGCCGTCGGCTGGCTGGTGGGCGATACCCACAGCGGCATCGGGCAGATGTTCAAAATCATCGAATACGCGCGAATGATGGTGGGCACCAAGGCAATCGCGACCCTGTCGACCGGCTATCTAAATGCGTTGGAGTACGCCAAGACCCGGGTCCAGGGCGCGGACCTGACGCAGATGACCGACAAGAACGCACCGCGGGTCACGATCCTCCATCACCCCGACGTCCGCCGCGCGCTGCTCACCCAGAAGTCCTACGCCGAGGGGTTGCGGGCGCTCTACCTGTTCACCGCCGCACACCAGGATCCCGCGGTCGCCTCGATCGTTTCCGGGGCCGATGCCGAGATGGCCGAGCGCGTCAACGATCTGCTGTTGCCGATCGTCAAGGGTGTCGGATCCGAGCGTGCCTACCAATGCCTGACCGAGTCGTTGCAAACACTCGGCGGATCCGGCTTCCTGCAGGACTATCCGCTCGAGCAGTACATCCGCGACGCCAAGATCGACAGCCTCTACGAGGGCACCACGGCGATCCAGGCGCAGGATTTCTTCTTCCGCAAGATCGCTCGCGATCAGGGCGTCGCGCTGCAGCACGTGGTTTCCCAGATCCAGACGTTTCTGGGCAGCGACAGTGCGCGAGACGAACTTGCCGACGCCCGCGCGCTGCTGGCCACCGCGCTGGCCGACCTGCAGGCCATGGTCACCGCGATGACCGGATATCTCCTCGACGCGCAGCAGAACGCCCGCGGGCTGTACCGGCTGGGCCTGGAGTCGGTGCCGTTCATGCTCGCGGTCGGCGACCTGCTGATCGGCTGGCTGCTGTTGCACCACGCCGAGATCGCACTCGAGGCGCTCGACGGCGACCTGTCGGACCGCGACCGCGCCTTCTACAACGGAAAAGTCGCCGCGGCAAAGTTTTTCACGAAGAACGTCCTGCCCCGGTTGACCGCCGAGCGCAAGATCATCGAGGGTGTCGACCTGACAATCATGGACCTACGAGAGGAAGCCTTCTGATGAAGTTGATCACGTCGATCGATGACGCCGTCGCGACCGTTGGACAGGAGCTCGGCGTCAGCGAGTGGGAGGAGATCGACCAGAAGCGCATCGACGCGTTCGCCGACGTCACCGGCGACCACCAGTGGATCCACATCGACGTCGAGCGCGCGAAGCGCGAGAGCCCCTTCGGCACGACGATCGCGCACGGCTTCCTCACGCTGAGCCTGATCCCGAAGCTCAGCGCCGGCGGCGCCCTGCGCATCACCGGCTTCGGCAACGCGACCAACTACGGCGCGGAGAAGCTGCGCTTCGTGTCGCCGGTGCCCGCGGGCTCGTCGGTCCACGCGCGCTCGCGGCTCCTCGCCGTCGACGCCAAGCCGAAGGGTACGCAGCTCACGCAGGAG
>JBEVHG010000136.1:0-7408 GCA_040511335.1 Mycobacterium sp.
CGACCGGGTCCTTGCTGACCTGAACGACGACGTAGTCGCCGGGTTTGAGGGCCTGCTCGATCTTGCGGTTGGCGCCGCCGAGGCCGGCGGCCTCCCAGTTCACCTCGCCGGCGTACAGCACGCCGTTGCGGCCCCGGCCGATGTCGACGAACGCCGCCTCCATCGAGGGCAGCACGTTCTGCACGATGCCCAGGTAGATGTTGCCGACCAGGGAGGCCGACACCGCCGACGTCACGAAATGTTCGACGACGACGCCGTCCTCGAGCACCGCCATCTGGGTGTAGCGGGCGCCTTCGTGCGGCGGCTCGGTGCGGACCTTGTCGCGCACGATCATCACCCGCTCGACGGCTTCGCGGCGGGCCAGGAACTCGGCCTCGCTCAGGATCGGCGGGCGGCGGCGTCCCGCGTCGCGGCCGTCGCGGCGGCGCTGCCGCTTGGCCTCCAGCCGGGTCGATCCGGTGATGCCCTGAATCTCGTTGTTGTCGTTGTCGGACTTGTCGCTACGGGGCGCCCGCTCGTGCACCACGGTGTTGGGTGGATCGTCGGGCGAGATGTCGCTGTCGTCCCCCGCGCCGGATTTGCGGCGACGGCGACGGCGGCGGCGACGGCTGGCGGCCTCGGTGCCGGTGGAATCCTCGTCGCCGTCCTCGTCGGACTCGTCGCCCGAATCCGCCCGGTCGCCGGCCTGGCTGTCACCGGAGTCACCGTCCGACTCGTCACCGTTCTGCTCGCCGCGCCCGCGGCCACGTCCACGCCGCCCCCGGCGGCGGCGCCGCGCGGCGGGACGCTCGGCCTGCTCGTCTTCGGAGTCCACCGAGTCGTCGTCGTCCTCGTCGTCCTCGCCGTCGGTGCCGATCTCGACGGGCTGCGGCGCGACGAACAGCGGCAGGTAGTCGGCCGGTTCGGTGCCGGTCAGGCTGGCTGTCTCGAGGATCAGTCGCGACTCCGGTTCGGAGCCGTCATCGACCACAACGGGGGTGTCCGGATTGCCGGCCAACGCTTCGCGCACCCGCTCGGCCTCGGACTTGTCGACGGTGGAGTGCGCGCTGCGGGCCCGACCGTCGAGTTCGGTCAGCGCCTCGAGCACCCTTTTGCTGGTGGTGCCCAGTGAGCGCGCCAGCGAATGAACCCTCAGCCGGTCTGGCAGGCCCGCCTCGTGCTGAGTCTCTTCTGATAGGTCTTCGGTGGGGGCATCGTCGGCCACGTATTCTCCTCAAGCCCCCGGGCGCGTCGTTCGACGCGGCCACGCGAGGGCTTCCGCTATGGGCCCGGTCGACTGCTTCCGGGCTTGTTATGGTCTCGCGCCGAGCGGTTCATCCGAACCATCTCGGTGCCTGGCTGAATGATGGCTGGACGGTCGGCGCCACACCGCGGATGGCGGTGGTCGCGCTCGTCTAAGTCTTCATTCGGGCATCCGACCCTGGTATACGGCCGGCTACCCGGGACCAGTATCCCACATCACGGCGCATCGACCGACGAGACGGCGTGACCGGTGTTATTCGCCGGGAAACCAGAGCTCGATTTCGCGGTCTGCCGATTCGGGCGAATCGGAGCCGTGCACGAGGTTGTCCTGGGTGATGAGGGCCAGGTCGCCGCGGATGGTGCCGGGCGCGGCCTGCTCCACCGGATCGGTGGCTCCGGCGATCTGGCGAAACGCCGCAACGGCCCGGGGTCCTTCCACGATGGCGGCCACCACCGGGCCGGATGTGATGAACTCCAGCAGGGAACCGAAGAACGGCTTGCCCTCGTGTTCGGCGTAGTGCCGCCGGGCTAATTCCTCGCTGACGTCCTTCAGTTCCAGGGCCGCGATGGATAGGCCCTTGCACTCGATACGGCTGAGAATCTCTCCGACCAGGCGCCGTTTGACGCCGTCGGGCTTGATCAACACGAGGGTCCGCTCGGTCACGGCGCTCAGCGTACCGTTCAGTCGTCGAGTCGCTGCTGTCCCGGCAATAGGCCGCGCTGTTCGCGGCGCTTGACCTCGGCCCGCAGGTAAACGATCAGCAGCCAGACTCCGGCGAAGATCACGCCGATGAAGCCGATCGCCCCGTGCACGGCCCAGCCCGCAATAACCACGAGTTGCATCGCCAGGTTCACCCAGATCGCCCCCGGCCGACCCTGGACGCCGGCCAGCAGCACCAGCACGACCGCCAACCCGATCAGGTAGCCACCCGTCAGCGGTGTCAGTCCGCCGTGCGAAACGGCCACCACGGGCAGCGCCAGCAGCACGACGATGGCCTCGAGGATCAGGGTGGCCGCCATCACGGCCCGGAAACTCCGCCACGGGTCCGGAGGCGCAGGTCGGTCGGACTGTTCGGTCATTCCGGGTCCCGTCCGAACAGGGTGCGCGCCGCGCCCGCGGTGACGACGGAACCTGTGATCACCATGCCGCTGCCGGCGAACCCCTCGCCGTCACTGCCGGACTCCTCAACAAGCGCGGTGGCCGTCTCGATGGCGTCGGGCAGCGTCGCCGCGGCGACCACCCGGTCCGGCCCGAACCGTTCCTCGGCGCGCAGCAGAAGCGCCTCGACGTCGAGGGCGCGCGGCGAGCCGTTGTGGGTCACCACGACGAGGTCGAACGCCGGCTCGAGGGCGGCCAGGATGCCGTCGACATCCTTATCGGCCATGACGGAGACGACGCCCGCGAGGAACCGGAAGTCGAACTCGTGCTGCAGGGTCTGTGCCAGCGCGGCGGCGCCGGCCGGGTTGTGGGCCGCGTCGATGAATACCGTGGGGGCGCTGCGCATGCGTTCCAGCCGGCCGGGGCTGGTGGCCGCGGCGAACCCGGCCCGCACCGCGTCGACGTCGAGCTGTCGCTCTGCACCGGCGCCGAAGAACGCCTCGACAGCGGCCAGCGCAAGCACTGCGTTGTGCGCCTGATGTTCGCCATGCAGCGACAGGAAGATATCGGAGTACACCCCGCCCAGGCCCTGCAACGCCAACATCTGCCCGCCGACGGCGACCTGACGGCCCAACACCGCGAACTCGGAATCCTCGCGGGCGACCGCGGCGTCGGCGCGCACCGCCTGGGCCAGCAGCACCTCCATCGCCTCCGGTAGCTGCCGCGCGATCACCGCGACGGTGTCGGTCGGCGCCAGATCGTCGTCTCGCTTCGTGATGATGCCGGCCTTCTCCGCGGCGATGTGAGCGATGGTGTCGCCGAGGTAGTCGGCGTGGTCGATGCCGATCGGGGTGATGACCGCGACCGGTGCGTCGACGACGTTGGTGGCGTCCCAGCGGCCGCCCATGCCGACCTCCACGACGGCGACGTCGATCGGCGCGTCGGCGAACGCCGCGAACGCCATCGCGGTGACGACCTCGAACTTGCTCATCGCAGGACCGCCGGTGGCTTCGGACTGCTTGTCGACCAATTCGACGAACGGCTCAATCTCTCGGTAGGTTGCCACGTACTGCGCCGGGGTGATGGGCTTGCCGTCAATCGCGATGCGCTCGACCGCCGACTGCAGATGCGGGCTAGTGGTGCGCCCGGTCCGGCAGTGCAGCGCCGTCAGCAGCGCGTCGACCATGCGGGCCACCGAGGTCTTGCCGTTGGTGCCGGCGATGTGGATCGACGGATAGCCGCGCTGCGGCGAGCCGAGCAGTTCTGACAGCGCGGCGATTCGTGCCGTGCTGGGTTCGAGTTTGGTCTCGGGCCAGCGCTGGTCGAGCAGATGCTCGACCTGGAGCAGCGACGCGATTTCGTCCGGCGTGGGGACATCCGCTGAATGTCGCCGGCCAGGCGGCTCCGGGTCTGTCATTGCAGGCTTGCCAACCGTGCCGCTATCCGGTCCACTTCTTCGCGGGCCAGCTGTTGGCGGGCCCGGATCTTGTCGACCACTTCGTCCGGCGCCTTGGCCAGGAACGCGTCGTTGCCGAGCTTGCCGGTGGTGCCGGCAAGCTCTTTCTCCGCGGCGGCCAGATCCCTTTCCAGGCGGCGCCGTTCGGCGGCGACGTCGACGCTGCCCGACGTGTCCAGTTCGACCACGACCGTGCCGCGCGACAACCGCACCTCCAGCGCGGCTGACGGGCTGAATCCGTCCCCGGCAGGTGTCAGCCAGGCCAGCGAGGTCACCGCCGGAACCTGGCTGTCGAGGTCTGCGGCCGCGATGTCCGACAGCCGCGCCGGCACCTTCTTGCGGTCGTTCAGCCCTTGGTCGCTGCGGAACCGGCGCACCTCGGTCACCAGCTTCTGCATGTCGGCAACTCGTTGCGACGCAACAGGATCCAGCGTGAAGCCGGACGGCGCCGGCCAGTCGGCGATGACCAGGGACTCGCCACCGGTCAGCGTCTTCCACAGCGTCTCGGTGACGAACGGCATCACCGGGTGTAACAGCTTGAGCAAGGTGTCCAGCACCCCGGCGAGCACAGCGGTGGTGTGGGAAATCCCTTCCGCCAACTGCACTTTCGCAAGCTCGACGTACCAGTCGCAGAACTCGTCCCAGGCGAAGTGGTACAACGCCTCACACGCCCGGCTGAACTCGTAGCCGTCGAACGCCGAATCCACTTCGGTGCGAACCTCTTCGGTTCGGCCGAGGATCCAGCGGTCGGCGTCGGTGAGGTCAGCGTCGTCGGGCAACGGCGCCGGGCTGGTGCCGTTGATGAGAGCGAACCTGGTGGCGTTGAACAGCTTGGTGGCGAAGTTGCGCGACGCGCGGGCGTGGTCCTCGCCGATGGACAGGTCTCCGCCGGGGCTGGCGCCGCGTGCAAGGGTGAACCGCAGCGCGTCGGCGCCGAACTTCTCCACCCAGTCCAGCGGATCGATGCCGTTGCCCCGCGACTTGCTCATCTTGCGGCCGAACTCGTCGCGGATCAGGCCGTGCAGAAAAACATTGGTGAACGGCACCTGGGGCCCGCGCTGCCCGCCCAGGGTGATGGCGGGATCGTCGGCGACGAACGTCCCGAACATCATCATCCGGGCCACCCAGAAGAACAGGATGTCGTAACCCGTGACCAAAACACTTGTGGGGTAGAACTTCGCGAGTTCTGCGGTGTGCTCGGGCCAACCCATGGTGGAGAACGGCCACAGCGCTGACGAGAACCAGGTGTCCAGCACGTCGGGGTCCCGCTCCCAGCCCTCGGGAGGGGTTTCGTCCGGACCGACACAGATGGTCTCACCGTTCGGCCCGTGCCAGATCGGGATGCGGTGGCCCCACCACAGCTGACGCGATATACACCAGTCGTGCATGTTGTCGACCCAGGCGAACCAGCGTGGCTCCAGGCTCCGCGGGTGAATCACGGTGTCGCCGTTGCGAACCGCGTCGCCGACGGCCTTGGCCAGCGATTCGACCCTGACCCACCACTGCAGCGACAGCCGAGGCTCGATCACCTCACCGCTGCGGTCGGAATGCCCAACGCTGTGCAGGTACGGCCGCTTCTCCTCGACGATGCGGCCCCGCTCGGCCAACGCCTCGCGGACCTTGACGCGCGCCTCGAAGCGGTCCATGCCGTCGAAAACCGTTCCGGTGTCGGTAATCCGGGCCCTGGCGTCCATGATGTTCGGCATCGGCAGGTTGTGGCGCAGCCCGATCTCGAAGTCGTTGGGATCGTGGGCCGGGGTGACTTTGACCGCGCCGGTGCCGAATTCGGGGTCGACGTGTTCGTCGGCGACGACGATCAGCTGTCGATCGAGGAACGGATGCTGCAGCGTCGTGCCGACCAGCTCCCGGTAGCGCTCGTCGTCGGGGTGCACCGCGATCGCGGTGTCACCGAGCATCGTCTCCACGCGGGTGGTGGCCACCACGATGTGCGGCTCGTCGTTGTCGAGTGAGCCGTACCGGAACGACACCAGCTCGCCCTCGACGTCTTCGTACTTGACCTCCAAGTCCGAGACAGCGGTCTGAAGCACCGGCGACCAGTTGACCAACCGTTCGGCGCGATAGATCAGCCCGGCGTCAAACATCCGCTTGAAGATCGTGCGCACCGCGCGGGACAGGCCCTCGTCCATGGTGAACCGGTCGCGGCTCCAGTCGACACCGTCGCCCAGCCGGCGCATCTGGCCGCCGATGGTTCCGCCCGACTCATGCTTCCAGTCCCATACCTTGTCGATGAACAGCTCGCGACCGAAGTCTTCCTTGGTCTTGCCGTCGACAGCGAGCTGCTTTTCCACCACGGACTGGGTGGCGATGCCGGCGTGGTCCATGCCGGGCAGCCACAGCACCTCGTAGCCCTGCATCCGCTTGCGCCGGGTCAGCGCATCCATCAGTGTGTGGTCCAGCGCGTGGCCCATGTGCAGGCTGCCGGTCACGTTCGGCGGTGGCAGCACAATCGAGTACGCGGGCTTCTCGCTCGACGCGTCGGCCCTGAAGTACCCCGCGTCCACCCAGCCCTGATACAGCTCGCTTTCCACCGCGCCCGGATCCCAGGACTTGGGCAGCCCGTCGGCCCCTGAGCTGGCTGCGGAACTCGAACCGGCGGTCACCGCAACATTCTATGGAGACAACACCGGCGCAAGCGAAAGCCCCCAACACGCCGTGGGGCGTGCGGGGGCTTCGCGGAAGGAGCGACTACCTCTTGCCGCCAAGCAGGCCGCCGAGAACGTCGCCGATCGCGCCGCCTTGCTGGCCGCCAAGCACGCTGCCCAGGATGCTGCCGAGGCCGCCGCCGCCAGCCGCACCGCCGCCACCGCCGAGAAGGCCGCCCAGCAGGTCGCCCAGCCCGCCCGACGGCGCGGCCTGGGCCTGGGCGCCGGCGGCCGGTGCCGCACCCCTCTGCGAGAACTGCTTACCGACATAGGCCAGCACAATCGGGGCCAGGATGGGCAGCAGCTTCTTGATCAGATTGCCGCCGCCGAGGCCGGTGCCTGCAAGTGCCGAGGCGACCTGATTGCTGTCGTTGCCGCCGAAAATCTTCGCGACGATTTGGTCGCCTTCGCTTTCATCGACCTGGTCGACGCTGACCCCACCGTCGAGCAGGCCGCTGGCACCTTGCTTGGCAACGGCGGACTCGAGCTCGCTCGAGTCGATGTCTTCAGACTGGACGTTCTGCGCCAGACCGGCGAGGAGCGACGGCACCAGGGTCTGAATAGCGTTGGTCACCTCACCCTGATCGGCCCCGAGCTTGCTCGCGATGTCCTGTACGGGGATCTCTGCGAAGAGATCGTCGAGACCAGCCATGTCATCTCCACCGTCGTTTGCTGGGAATTGCCGAAACTCACTTACGACACTAGATGATTGATTCCGGGGGCTTGTGACTGGTGTGGCGTGTGTGATTTGAGGGCGAGGGCGGCCAGGATCGGCGTTGCTGAACCGACGCCGAGCCGAAAGGGCCCCTCGTGGGCACCGACCTGGACACCCTCGCCACCGCACTCTATGTGACCTGCGACGATCTACTCGACATCTGCCCCGAACACGCGCCCTACCGGCCGGTGAGCGGGTTTGAGCCCGCGATCACCGACGCCGAGTTGATCACC
>JBEVHG010000137.1:0-17412 GCA_040511335.1 Mycobacterium sp.
AGAACGCGCCCATATGTCAGCCCGACCGGCAGGAGCGACCGTGGCCAGCACCGAGGTGGAACGACACCTTGGTCCTCCCGCTGGTGGGGCGCGACTGGTGCCTGCGCCGGACCGACTGGATCAGGTGGCGGCCGCCAATTGACCACAGGCAGCGGCGATTTCGCGGCCGCGGGTGTCGCGCACGGTACAGGACACGCCACGCCCGCGGACGCGCTTGACGAACTCGCGTTGGGCGGGTTTGGGACTGGCGTCCCACTCGCTGCCCGGTGTCGGATTGAGCGGGATGACGTTGACGTGCACCAGCGGCCCCAGCGCACCGCGCAGGCGCTTGCCCAGCAGGTCTGCCCGCCAGGGCTGGTCGTTGACGTCACGAATCAGCGCGTACTCGATCGACACCCGGCGGCCGGTCACGTCTGCGTAATACCTTGCCGCATCGAGGGCTTCGGCGATCTTCCAGCGGTTGTTCACCGGCACCAGGCTGTCGCGCAGTTCATCGTCGGGCGCGTGCAGTGAGAGCGCCAGGGTGACGCCGAGCCGTTCGTCGGCCAACTTGCGGATCGCCGGCGCCAACCCGACCGTCGAGACGGTCACGGCGCGGGCGGAGATGCCGAAGCCGTGCGGCGGGGCCGCCGTGATGCGCCGCACCGCGGCCAGCGTCCTGTTGTAATTGGCCAGCGGCTCCCCCATGCCCATGAACACGACGTTCGACAACCGGCCATGATCGCGATCCCGTAGCTCGACCGCCGCGGCACGCACTTGCTCGAGAATCTCCGCGGGCGACAGGTTGCGCGTGAGCCCACCCTGACCGGTAGCGCAGAACGGGCACGCCATGCCGCAGCCGGCCTGCGACGAGATGCAGACGGTGTTGCGCTGCGGATAGCGCATCAGCACCGACTCGAACGTCGTGCCGTCAATTGCGCGCCACAGCATCTTGCGGGTGTCGCCGGCGTCACACTCGATCTCCCGCACCGCGTCGAGCAGCCGCGGAAACAGTGCCTCGGCGACCTGATCGCGCACCGCCGCCGGCAGATCGGTCATCTGCTGCGGGTCGGCGATCAACCGGCCGTAGTAATGGTTTGCCAACTGCTTGGCGCGAAACGCCGGTAGCCCCAACTCCGCAACGGCCGCCGCGCGGCCAGCCTCATCGAGGTCGGCAAGGTGCCGCGGCGGCATGGCGCGTCGCGGGGCGTCAAAAACCAGAGGTAAGGGGTTGGGCATGGTGTTGTGCCAGTATCCCTGGCTCAACTCCCGGGTGTCACGCCAGCAGCGTCAGCACGATCCAGGTCGCGACGGCCGAGGGCAGCACCGAGTCGATGCGGTCCATCAGCCCGCCATGTCCCGGTAGCAACGTGCCCATGTCCTTGATCCCGAGGTCGCGCTTGACCTGTGATTCGACCAGGTCGCCCAGCGTGCCGGTGATCACCAGCATCAGCCCGAGCGGAACGCCGACCCAGGCAGGCTTGTCGAGGAGGAAAGTCACGGCCAGCACCGATGCGGTGATGCCCAACACGAGCGAGCCGGCCAGACCTTCCCAGGACTTCTTCGGGCTGATGGCCGGAACCATCGGGTGCCTGCCGAACAGCACTCCCGCGATATACCCGCCGATATCGGAGAAGACCACGCCGAGCATCAGACACAGCACCCGCCACCCGCCGTCGTCTGGATAAACCAGCAACACGCCGAAGGCGCCGAACAACGGGATCCAAGTCGCGAGGAAGATCGTCACCGAGACGTCGCGCAGGTAGTTGACCGGGGCCTTTTTGAGACCGCCGCTCAGCAGCCGCCAGATCAGGCAGACCACCACGGTGCCACCGAACGCGCCGAGAGCGCCGGCCGTGCCAAACGGCCAGGTCAACCAGATCATGGCCTGGCCGCCGATCAGCAACGGCACCACCGGGATGGCGAACCCGGCGACGCGCAGGCGCCGCACGACCTCGTGGGTGGCGACGATCATCGCAACCGCGACAACACCGATCCACACATAGGGAACGAACACCAGGATGGCGATAACGCTGAAACCCAGCACCGACCCTACGGCGATCGCGGCGGGCAGATTACGACCCGCCCGCGATTGTTTCTTCGCCGGCTCGGCGGGGCCGGCGTCTGTGTCTGGCACGTGACTCGCTCGCTGATCGGCCACTAGACCTCCAGCAGTTCGCCTTCTTTGTGCTTGACAAGCTCGTCGATCTGGTTGGTGTACTGGTGAGTGGTTTTGTCGAGGTCCTTCTCGGCACGGCCGACCTCGTCCTCACCGGCCTCGCCGTCCTTGCGGATGCGGTGCAGCTCCTCCATTGCCTTACGACGGATGTTGCGCACCGAGACCCTGGCGTCCTCACCCTTGGCCTTCGCCTGCTTGACCAGCTCGCGGCGGCGCTCCTCGGTCAGCTGCGGGATGGACACCCGGATCAGCGTGCCGTCGTTGGTGGGGTTGACGCCGAGATCGGAATTGCGGATCGCGTCTTCGATCGGTTTGAGCTGTGCCTGCTCGTAGGGCTTGATGACGACGAGTCGCGCCTCCGGCACGTTGATGCTGGACAGCTGGGTGATGGGCGTGGCCGAGCCGTAGTAGTCGACCGTAAGGCGGGTGAACATGCCCGGATTGGCCCGACCGGTGCGGATGGACGACAGGTCGTCGCGCGCGACTGACACCGCCTTCTCCATCTTCTCTTCGGCATCGAAGAGGGTTTCGTCGATCACGGCATTCTCCCGTCAGGTGGTGACCAGTGTTCCGATCTTCTCACCTGCGACCGCCCGCGCGATATTGCCGGCGACGAGGAGATTGAACACGAGGATTGGCATGCCGTTGTCCATGCAGAGGCTGAACGCGGTGGCGTCGGCGACCCGCAGACCCCGGTCGATGACTTCGCGGTGTGTGATCGCGGTGAGCAGCTCCGCGTCAGGGTCTTTTCGCGGGTCGGCGGTGAAAACGCCGTCGACGGCCTTGGCCATGAGAACCACCTCGGCGCCGATCTCGAGGGCGCGCTGCGCGGCGGTGGTGTCGGTGGAGAAGTACGGCAGGCCCATACCCGCGCCGAAGATCACCACGCGGCCCTTCTCCAGGTGTCGGCGGGCCCGCAGCGGGATGTACGGCTCGGCGACCTGGCCCATCGTGATGGCCGTCTGGACCCGGGTCTGTATGCCTTCCTTCTCCAGGAAGTCTTGCAGCGCAAGGCTGTTCATGACGGTGCCGAGCATGCCCATGTAGTCGCTGCGGGTCCGTTCCATGCCGCGCTGCTGCAACTGCGCCCCGCGGAAGAAGTTCCCGCCACCGATCACGACGGCCACCTGAACCCCACTGCGGACGACCTCGGCGATCTGTCGGGCCACCAGCGCGACCACGTCGGGGTCCAGCCCCACTTCCCCGCCGCCGAACATCTCCCCGCCGAGTTTGAGCAGCACTCGCGAGTAGAGCGGCCGGCTCGGGGAAGATGTCTCGGCGCCGTTGGTGCTGGTCGGCTCGGCCATCAGGATCCTCGGACTCCTCGCATGAGATCGCCATCCCGCGATCGTCAGGGACGGCACCCCCAATCCTGCCTCATGGCGGGCATACCGGTTTGCCCGGGGCAGGCGTGTCGAGGAACCCGAACGAATCAGCCCAGGTGGGCCGTCAGCAGCCAGGCCGGCACCGACTTGCGGCCGTTGGGCTCATCGCGCAGGTCGCCGAACGGGAACGGCAGCGCTGCAAACCCCTCCGGCAGGTTGGCGTGGATACGGGCGGGCTTGATCTCGTCGATGACCCAGTATTTGGACACCACCTCACGAAGCTCGTCGGCGGTGACCGGATTGGCGGGGCCCTCGGGCATCCCGGCCCGGTCGAACACCAGCACGAAATACGACGCACCCGGCGCGGCGGCGCGCACGATCGATTGCTGATAGCCCTCGCGAGCCTCCACCGGGATGGAATGGAACAGCGTGCTGTCCACGATTGTGGCGAATCGGGCGTCGTAGCCGCTGAATGCACTGATATCGGCCACGTCGAAAGTGGCGGTGCTGAGGCCACGCCTGGCGGCCTCGGCGCGAGCCAGGTCGATGGCGGTGGGCGAAAGATCCAGACCGACCGTGGTGAAACCCAGCTCGGCCAGATGCAACGACACCGCCGCCTCGCCACAGCCCACGTCGAGAACGTCGCCGTGGAACTTGCCCTGCTCGATCAGGGTGGCGATCTCCGGCTGAGGTTCGCCGATGCTCCACGGGGGCTTGGATCCTGCCCCCAGCTCGGGAATCTCACCCCGGTACGCGGATTCGAATGTGAAGTCTGCTGGTGTGGTCATGCACCCGTGTATATCAATCTAGTTGATATATGTCAATATGCTTGATATGGATGCGCTCGAGGACCAGCCGCTTGGCTACCTGCTGTATCGCGTGACGGCAGCGTTGCGCCCCGAGGCGACGGCTGCCCTGAAACCGTTCGGGCTGGCGTTGCCGGAGTACGTCTGCATGCGGATCCTGGCCATGCGTCCGGGGCGGTCCAACGCCGAACTCGCCCGCGACATCAACGTCTCACCGCAGGCGATGCACATGGTGCTCCGAGGCCTGCAGGACAAGGGCGCGGTGACACGGCCGGCATCGGTGCCGTCGGGGCGTGCGCTGCCGGCACAGCTGACCGCCGAGGGCAAGAAACTGCTAAGGCGCGCCGAGGCGGCCGTGAAGATCGCCGACGATCGGGTGCTGGCCAACCTGACGCCGGCCCAGCGCCGTGAATTCAAACGCCTGCTCGCCGCGCTCGGGTCGAATTAGTCGCATGCGACTCTGGTGGCTACATCGGCTGGGTGAGCAGTAACCGCAATGCTGGCGCGCTTGTCGTGTGCGCATGCTCGAGTACGGCGCGCATGACTCGACGCGCCGAAAACGGGTTGGCGGAGGCCGGCACCACATAGAGCACCGCGTCCCGGGAGTGGGTACCGAGAAGGTAGATGGTGTCGCGCGAGACCAGCCGGTATGAGTCGACCGGTATGGCGGTCGCTCCCCGGATCACACGGGATGGCGCCGAGCGCCACATGCTGGCGTCGTACACCACCCGGCGCACCGGGCCGATCAAGGTACCGAAAACGGCGATCAAGTCGGGCAACTCGTCGGCCATGTCGGCGCTTCTGGGCCACCACGCACCGTCGACCGCTCCCTCCACCGAAATTCGAGGGCACAACTGCAATCGGGCCAAGGGTTCGAGTTCGGTGGCAACGTGCGTCATGAGCGACGCTCCGATCAACTATGTGAACATCGCAGACGGCAACCGGCACGGCGGGCACGCGACAAACCTACGACTCTCTGAGCGTAGCCCCACCGAGGTACAGCCGCCGCCCCGCCCACCTTTCGTCGCCGCGTCAGGCGCGGCGACCGATCCCGGCCATCATCAGCGGTGTGAGCACACGCATGTCCTCGCCGAAGCGGGCCGCGGCTGCATCGGCGTCCTCGGCGGAGAGCATGCCCGCCTGAACGACGACACCGCGGAGGCTCTCGACGGACAACCTGAAGAAGTCGGAGCCCGGGTCGCTCGAGTCGATGACGCGGGCGCGGCCCTCGCCGCGGACGTCGGTGAGCCCTACGGCCGCGATATCACGGACGACCTGGCGACCGTAATGCGGCTCGAACCCGGCACGCTGCATGTAGCCGATGAACGCCTCGGTCACGCGAACGAGTGTCGGGTCGTGGCCTTCGAAACGGAAGCCGGTCCAGTCGTAGTCCTCTATCACCATCCAACCGCCGGGGCGCAGGGTGGCAGCCAGGCGCTCGAGGATCTGCCGACGATCATTGAGATGCTCGAGCACCAATCGTGCGTGCACCAAGTCGAATTGGGACTGCGGAAGCTCATCGGTGCGCACGTCGACCCGGCGCACCTCGATCGCGTCGGAGGCGAACGGCTCGATAAAACGCGTATCGATGTCGATGGCCACGACGGTCGCGCCGCGCTGCGCCATCCACTCGACCAGGGAGCCGCCGCCCGCGCCGACCTCAAGACATCTCCAGCCTGCGCTCAGGCCGAGTTCGTCGAGCAGCGCCCGGCTGCCCGGATCCCACAGGCTCTCCATGGCGGACAACCGCGCCCGTTCCTGGGCGAAGCCTTGGTCGTAAACGTAGTCGCGCGTCATGCCT
Organism: Mycobacterium sp.; assembly: GCA_040511335.1. Lineage (GTDB taxonomy): Bacteria > Actinomycetota > Actinomycetes > Mycobacteriales > Mycobacteriaceae > Mycobacterium. The sequence continues at coordinate 6,091 of JBEVHG010000137.1, forward strand.
CTGATTGAATCCGCGGCCACGGCCGCGCCTCCTCGACTTCGTAGGCCAGTTCCAGCAGTCGGGCCTCGTGGCCGATGTCGGTGGCGAGCATCATCCCCACCGGCATTCCCTCCGCGGATTCGGCGAGCGGCAACGAGATCGCGGGCTCGCCGGTGGCGTTCTGCAGCGGCGTGAACGCCACCCACTCGACGAGCCGGTCGATGACCTGCTGGTAATCGGCGGTCGGGTCGAGGTGCCCGATGCGTGGTGTCACGTCGGCCAGCGTCGGCGTCAGCACGGCGTCGTAGGCGCCGGCAACCCGCGAGGTGATCCGGCGAACGCGCGACAGCCGCGCGATCGCCCGCGGAAGCCGATGCACATTGCGGCTCGCGAAGCGGTCCAGCCCCATCGTCAGGTTGTCCAGCCGGGTCCGGTCGAAGCTCGCGCCGAACGAGCGACGCCCGGCGCGCACCAGCGTCATCGCCAGGAACGACCAGTACAGCAGGAAGTCGGCCATGAACTGTTGCGGCACCGGGTTGTCGATGGGCGTGACCCGATGGCCCTGTTCCTCCAGCAGCGCGGCGGTCTTGAGCGTCAGCTCGCGAACTTCCGGGCTGGCCTCTCGGGCGATCGAATGGGTGCAGACCGCGATGCGCAGCCGCTGCTTGCCCAGGTGTGTGATGTCGCCGATCGGCGGCAGCTTGGGGTTGCGCCACACCCGCTCGGCCTCCCGGTAGAACGCCGCGGTATCGCGCACCGAGCGCGTCACGACGCCGTTGGCGACGATCCGCAACGGCATCTGCCGCATCTCCCTGTCCAGCGGCAACCGGCCCCGCGAGGGCTTCAGACCCACTAATCCGTTGCAGGACGCGGGAATTCGGATGGAACCACCGCCGTCGTTGGCGTGCGCGATCGGCACCACTCCGGCCGCGACGAACGCACCCGAGCCCGACGACGACGCGCCTGCGGTGTAGTCGGCATTCCACAGGTTGCGGACTGGGCCCAGTCGCGGGTGCTCGGCCGAGGCGCTGAAGCCGAACTCGGACATCTGCGTCTTGCCGAGCGGTATCGGGCCGGTGGCCAGGTACGTGCGGGCGAAGTCACCGTTGGCCGCCGCGGGTCGCGGATCCCATGCGTCCGTGCCTTGCATCGTCGGCATGCCCTCGACGGCGACGTTGTCCTTGACGAACGCCGGCACACCGTCGAAGTAGCCGCCGTAGCGGCGGGGCGCCTGGGCGCGGGCCCGCGCACGGTCGAATGCCTCATAAGCCAGACCGTTGAGCGTCGGGTTGACGGCCTCGGTGCGGGCGATGGCGGCGTCGACAACCTCGGGGATCGACACCCGGCCGGACCGCAGGGCCTCGACGAGCCCGACCGCGTCGAGGTCACCGAGGGCGTCGTCGCGGAACGCGTGCGTACGGGTCATGGACCCGACGGTAACAACCTAGCTAGGGCTGGCCGACTTCGAACCGGACGAACCGGGAAACGGTCGCCCCGGCCTCGTCGAGCAGCGCCTTGACGGACTTCTTGTTATCGGACACCGACGGCTGGTCCAGCAGCACGACGTCCTTGAAGAAGCCGGTCAGCCGGCCCTCGGTGATCTTGGGCAGCGCCTGCTCGGGCTTGCCCTCGCTGCGGGCGGTCTCCTCGGCGATCCGGCGCTCGTTGGCGACGATGTCGGAGGGCACGTCGTCACGCGTCAGGTACTTGGCCCTCAGCGCGGCGATCTGCAGCGCGACGGCGTGGGCCGCCTCGGTGCCCTCACCCGTGTACTCAACCAGCACCCCGACGGCGGGCGGCAGGTCGGCCGACCGCTTGTGCAGGTAGGTCTCGACGGTGCCGTCGAAATAGGCGACGCGGCGCAGCTCGAGCTTTTCGCCGATCTTGGCCGACAGGTCGGCGATCGCCTGCTCGACGGTCTTGTCACCGGCCTTGGCGGCCTTGAGCGTATCGACGTCGGTGGCCCTTGAGGACACAGCTGCCGCCACAATTTGGTCGGCCAGCGCCTGGAACTCGGCGTTCTTGGCGACGAAGTCCGTCTCGGAGTTCAACTCGATGAGCGCGCCGTCCTTCGCGGCGACCAGACCTTCGGCGGTGGCGCGCTCGGCACGCTTGCCGACGTCCTTGGCGCCCTTGATCCGCAGCACCTCAACGGCCTTGTCGAAGTCACCGTCGGATTCGGTCAGCGCGTTCTTGCAGTCGAGCATGCCGGCGCCGGTCAGTTCCCGAAGTCGCTTGACATCGGCAGCGGTGTAGTTCGCCATATCAGCCTTCCGTGGTCGTCGGTTCGGTTGGGGTCTCGGCCTCGGGAGTCCCCGCGGGGGCCGACGCCGTCGCGCTGGCCAGCAGCTCCTGCTCCCATTCGGCCAGCGGTTCGGCACCCTCGGCCTCGGGCTTGCCGTCGCCGGTGCCCGTAGCTGCGCGCGCCTGCAGGCCCTCGGCGACCGCCGACGCGATCACCTTGGTCAGCAGTGCCGCCGAGCGGATTGCGTCGTCATTGCCCGGGATCGGGTAGTCGACCAGGTCGGGGTCGCAGTTGGTGTCCAGAATCGCGATGACGGGGATGCCAAGCTTGCGGGCCTCGCCGACGGCGATGTGCTCCTTGTTGGTGTCGACGACCCAGATCGCCGAGGGCACCTTGGCCATGTCCCGGATACCGCCGAGGCTGCGCTCCAGCTTGTTCTTCTCCCGGGTCAGCATCAGGATCTCCTTCTTGGTGCGACCCTCGAAGCCACCCGTCTGCTCCATGGCCTCCAGTTCCTTGAGGCGCTGCAGCCGCTTGTGCACAGTGGAGAAGTTGGTGAGCATGCCGCCCAGCCAGCGCTGGTTCACATACGGCATGCCGACGCGGGTGGCCTCCTCGGCGATGGATTCCTGCGCCTGCTTCTTGGTGCCGACGAACATCACCGAACCACCGTGGGCGACGGTCTCCTTGACGAACTCGTACGCCTTGTCGATGTAGGTCAGCGTCTGCTGGAGGTCGATGATGTAGATGCCGTTGCGGTCGGTGAAGATGAACCGCTTCATCTTGGGGTTCCAGCGACGGGTCTGATGCCCGAAGTGGGTGCCGCTGTCCAGCAGCTGTTTCATGGTTACAACAGCCATAGTCGGCCATGTCCTCTTGTTGTCGGTTGTCGCCCGGCGTCGGGTGATGTCGGGCCCTGGCGCCTGCTGGCTGCCGGACCCGCCCTCTCGGACGGGACCGCCGGCACCCGTGTTCGACCCCTCGATGGGATGGTCGTGGTGCAGACACGCGAAATCAGCCCGCTGGTGCGAGCTGCGGCTAGCAGTTTACACGCTGGACAGGGGTGCTTTTTCCATCGGAGGGCTGGGGGCACCTCCCGCTTGCAGGGGAGAGCGCAGCGACCCGGGAAATTCCACAGCGAAGACCTCCTCCACAGATTGACGCCTGAGCATGGCGGAAAGGGGCGTCTGCGCGCTGAGCTGGACGGATGCGGGCGGCGGCGTTCATTCTGGCGGTCGCGCTGCTGTGCGCGGGTCCCGCGCAGGCCAATGAGGGACGGCTCGACTGGCCGTTGCGGCCACGACCTGCGGTGACACGGCAATTCGACGCGCCGTCACCGAACTGGAACCGCGGCCACCGCGGCGTCGACCTGGCGGGCACGCCGGGGCAGCCGGTGTACGCCGCCGCCGCGGGCATCGTGGCGTTCGCCGGGGAGCTGGCCGGTCGACCGTTGGTGTCGGTCGCCCACCCGGGTGGCCTGCGCACCAGCTACGAACCGGTGCGGCCGTCGGTGCGCGCCGGGCAACTGGTCGCCGCCGGGGCGGTCATCGGTGAGCTGGTGGCCGCCCATCCCGGCTGCGCGGCGCCGGCCTGTCTGCACTGGGGCGCGATGTGGGGTCCCGCGGCCCGGGCGGACTATGTCGATCCGCTGGGGCTGTTGGCGTCCACGCCGATCCGACTGAAGCCACTTCATGGCTGAGGTTGGAGGCGCCGAGCATGTGCACACGCTCGGCGTCGCTACCGTCGGAACCATGACGGCCACCGAAGCCCATCGAAACCGTCCCATGCGTTTCGGACTGCACACCGCGATGCCGCGCGGTCGGCAGTTCGGCGGCTTCGCAGCGGGCGTCGAGCAGGCCGGATTCGACGTGCTGACGATCCCGGACCACCTGGTCGCTTCCGTGTCACCGTTCGCGGGTGCGGCCGTGGCGGCTGCCGGCACCACCCGCCTGCACGTTGGCACGCTGGTGTTGAACAACGACCTGCGCCACCCCGTCGACACCGCGCGCGAATCCGCCACCGTCGCCGACCTTTCCGGCGGCCGGTTCGAGCTCGGTATCGGCGCCGGGCACATGAAGTCCGAATACGACGCCGCCGGCCTCAGGTTCGACTCGGGCGCGACGAGGGTCGACCGACTGATCGAGTCCGTGAACGTGCTTCGGTCGCTGCTGGCCGGCGAGCCCGTCGATGTCGACGGCGCGCACTACTGCGTGCGCGCCGAGGCCGGGGCGCTCGTCGCTGCCCCCGAGGCGCCCGTCCCGCTGCTCATCGGCGGCAACGGAACCCGGGTGCTGCAGCTGGCTGGCCGGGTCGCCGACATCGTCGGCTTGGCGGGCTTCAGCCACAACCGTGACGCCACCGAGGTCCGGCTCACGCACTTCGACGCCGCCGGCCTCGACGACCGCATCGCTGTGGTGCGCGACGCCGCCGGCGACCGATTCGACGGCATCGAACTCAACGCGCTGATCCAGGTGGTGGTGCACACCGACGACCGAGAAGCGGCCGCGGTCGAGCTGGCCGAAACCTTCGGCGGAGTCACACCGCAATACCTGCTGGAGTCGCCCTTCGTCCTGCTGGGCACCCATGAGCAGATGGCCGAGACGCTGGCGGCGCGCCGGCAGCGATTCGGCGTGAGCTATTGGACCGTGTTCGACGAGTGGGTGGGTCGACCGTCGGCCATGCCCGACATCGCCAAAGTCATTGCGCTGCTGCGTTGATCATCACGCGCGCGGATGAGCCTGGTCGTGCACCGCCCGCAGTCGCGCGACCGTGACGTGGGTGTAGAGCTGCGTCGTGGCCAGCGTCGAGTGGCCGAGCAGTTCCTGGACGATGCGCAGGTCGGCGCCGCTCTCGAGCAGGTGGGTGGCCGCGCTGTGCCGCAGCCCGTGTGGGCCGATGTCCGGTGCCCCGTCGACGGCGGCGATCGTCTGGTGCACGACGGTGCGGGCCTGGCGTTGATCGAGGCGGCCCCCGCGGGCGCCGAGCAGCAGCGCCGGGCCCGACTGCCCCGTGGCCAGTGCCGGACGCCCGTCGGCCAGCCACGCTGTCAGCGCGACCTGGGCGGGCTCGCCGAACGGCACGGTGCGCTGCTTGTTGCCCTTGCCCAACACCCGCAGCAGCCGCCGGGACGTGTCGATGTCGTCGATGTCCAGGCCGCACAGCTCGCTGACCCGGATCCCGGTGGCGTACAGCAGTTCGACGATGAGCCGGTCCCGCAGTGCGAGTGGATCACCTTGCTGCGCACCGGAATTGGCGGCGGCCATGGCGTCCAGCGCCTGATCCTGACGCAACACGGCGGGCAGTGTTCGACGGGCCTTGGGGATCTGCAGCCGGGCGGCCGGATCGCTCGGCAGCAGTCCCCGGCGCGACGCCCAGGCGGTGAAGGTCTTCACCGCCGAGGTACGCCGCGCCAGCGTGGTCCGGGCGGCACCTGCCGAGGCCTGGGCCGAAAGCCACGACCGCAGAATCGGCAGTGTCAGCTCGGTGATCGCGGCGTCGGGTGCCCGCTGCGCCATGAAGTCGAACAGCGAACGCAGGTCGCCGAGGTATGCACGCCGGGTGTGTTCGGAGCGGCCGCGCTCCAGCGCCAGGTAGTCGGCGAACTCGTCGAGGATCGCGTCCACTCTCCTACCGTCGCAGACGGTGGCGCCGTCACTCAGCCGACGCGCCGCATTGCCTCGGGTGTCAGGTCCTTCAGCGTCGGATAGCCGTCCACCGCCATGATCAGGTCCGCCTCGGCAAGCAGTGACCGCAGCACGTGGACGACACCGTCGACTCCGCCCAGCGCCAGGCCGTAGGCGTACGGCCGCCCGACACCGACGGCAGTGGCGCCCAGCGCAAGGGCTTTGACGATGTCGGCGCCGCTGCGGATGCCCGAGTCGAACAGCACCGGCAACCCGGCGGCGGCCTCGACGACCGCGGGCAGGCAGTCGATCGCCGGCAGGCCGCCGTTGGCCTGACGGCCACCGTGGTTGGAGCAGTAGATGCCGTCCACGCCGCCGTCTTTGGCGCGTCGCGCGTCGTCGGGATGGCAGATGCCCTTCATGATCAAAGGCAGGGTGGTCAGTGATCGCAGCCAGGGCAGGTCGTCCCACGTCAACGCATTGCCGAACAGCGACACCCAACGCAACACGGCGTTCTGCGGGTTCTCCTCGGGCGGCTGCTCGAGGCTGGCGCGAAACACCGGATCGCTGAAGTAATTTGCCAGGCAGCGGCCGCGCAACTGCGGAAAGTTCGACGTCGACAGGTCGCGCGGGCGCCATCCGGGCACCCAGGTGTCGAGGGTGACGATAATGCCCTTGTAGCCGGCGGCCTCGGCCCGCCGCACAAGGCTGGCGGCCAGGTCTTTGTCGGTCGGCGTGTACAGCTGGAAGAAGCCCGGGGTGTCACCGAATTCGGCCGCGACGTCCTCCAACGGGTCTTCAGTCAGGGTCGAGACGACCATCGGGACGCCGGTGCGGGCGGCCGCGCGGGCGGTGGCCAGGTCGCCGTGGCCGTCTTGGCCGCAGATACCGATGACTCCGATGGGCGCCATGAATACCGGCGACGGCAGCGTCATCCCGAACAGGTCCACCGACAGGTCGCGGTCTTTGGCGCCCACGAACATCCGTGGAACCAGACCCCAGCGGTCGAAGGCGGTCCTGTTGACCCGTTGGGTGCGCTCGTCGCCGGCGCCACCCGCGACGTAGGAGTACACCGACGGCGGCATCGCGGCTTCCGCCTTGGCCTCCCAGTCCGCGAACGTCATCGGTAACGACGGCACGATGCCGGACAGGCCCTGCAGATAGATCTCGAGCTGATAGTCGCCGAATGCCATGGGGCTAGAGTGCCATCCGGCTCTGGAGCCTTCTGCGCAGGCCCTTGACGATGAATTTCGTGAACTCGCTGGTGGTCAACGCGAGTGGCCGCACTTGTAGGGAGCTGACCACGGTGTCGATCAATCCGAACGGCATTGCCGTTAACGTGGGGCCGCGGCCGTATTCCAGATGCCAAGAGCCGGCTTGAATCTCGAGACCCCGGGCCTGGCCCTTTTTCAGGCAGCTGACGTCGCCGGGGCGATAGACGTGGGTGCGATCTGATCGGATTCCAGGTCGTAGGTGACGTACTGGCCCGCGAGGATCACCTTGTAGAGGTCCATGTAGTTGTACCTGCCGGTGAACCCATCCGTCGCTGCGGGCGACCCGAAGATGAGCAGGTACTCGCTGAAGCCCATGTAGAGGAAGGTGATCTTGCCCAAGACTCCGCCGGCCTTGCTCATTATCCAGCGCCGCTGTTCATCATCGACGAGGTCCGGGTAAACCGTCGACAACTTCTTGATCAGCGCCGTAAAGCGTTCACCGCTTTCCAAGGGCAGGTCGAGCACCTCGCCGCAGACTTCGACCAGGACATCTGGATCGAACTCATAAGCCACGGCTGCAGACGTTACCTGGCTGGGGTGGCGCGCCACTACGCGTCGGCTTCTGCCTTCGCCAGTTCGGACTTCCACTGCCGGAACGTTTCCTCGGTGCGGCCGCGGCGCCAGTATCCGGAGATGGATGACGCCCACTTGGCGTCGACGGCTCGTTCCTTGCGGATGTAGGGGCGCAGGTTGTGCATGACCGCCCGCGCCTCACCGTGAATGAAGACCTGCACCTGCCCGGGCAACCAGTCGGCCTCCTTCGGTGAAGTCGTTGGGCTTGAACGTGTCCAACCCGCCGCCGCCCAGCACGACGCGGATCAGGTGCGGTGTCAACTGCTCGCTGCGCACCACTTCGAACGTGTGCACCGGACGTCCCGCCATGTCACCTCCCGCTTTGTTAGACAACCTCACCGACTATACGAGCGCGGACGATGTGGTGGCGGGCTACGACCGGCGGACGAGTTTCCAGCGGCCGTCCTGACAGGCCACCAGCCCGACAACCTCCAGCATGGCCAACGGACCCAACACCTGCGTGGGAGGCAGGCCGGAGGTGACCGCGATCTGGTCGGCGGTGCGTGCGCCGCGGGCCGGCAACGCTTCGTAGACCCGCTGCTCGATGTCGGCCAAACCGTCGAGCGGAGTCTTGGGCCGTTGCTCGTCCGGTGCGAGTTCCCCCGCACGCCCGACCAGCTCGACGATGTCCTCGGCACGAGTGACGAGTTCGGCGCCGTGTCGCAGTAGCGCGTGGCATCCGGCCGACGTCGACGACGTCACCGGGCCCGGCACCGCACACACGACACGGCCCAGCGCCCGGGCCCACGCGGCGGTGTTGGCGGCGCCGCTGCGCACGCCGGCCTCGACAACCACCGTGGCACCGGCCAGCGCGGCGACCAAACGGTTGCGGGTGAGGAATCGGTGACGGGCCGGACGCTCGCCAGGTGGGTACTCGCTGATCAGCAGTCCGTTCTCGCCGATCCGGTGCAACAGCGCGGAATGTCCTGCGGGGTAGGGAACATCGACGCCGGCGGCCAGCACCGCGACGGTGAGCCCGTCGCCGGCCAGCGCCGCGCGGTGCGCGGTTCCGTCGATGCCGTAGGCCCCGCCGGACACCACGGCCACGTCACGCCCGGCCAATCCGGCGGCCAGATCCGCTGCGACATGTTCGCCGTACGCCGTGGCAGCCCTGGTGCCGACGAGCGCCGCGGCTCGATCGGCCAGCTCGTCCAGCCGCGCCGGACCCACCGCCCACAGCACCATCGGCGGATGGGCCTTCGGCCTCAGCCGGGTGTCGACACCACCGAACGCCGCGAAGGCAAGCAGCGGCCACTCGTCGTCGTCGGCGGTGATCAGCCGTCCGCCCATCCTCGCCAGCACCTCTAGATCCTTTGCAGCGGAATTGATTCCGCGCCGGGCTTCGGTGCGACGGGCCAGCGCGTCATCGACCTTGCCCTGCCTGACCAGATCGGCGGCCTGCACCGGTCCGACACGTGCCGCCAGTGCCGACAACTCGGGACACGGCGGCTCGACGACCCGTGACAGGTAGGCCCACGCGCGACGGACATCGTCGGTCATCACGCACCCCCGGCTTGCCGGAAGCTCAGCGCCGCAGTGACTTGGTCCGGCCCCGGCGAATTCCGGCCGGCGAGGTCGCAAAGTGTCCACGCCACCCGCAACGTTCTGTCGACACCCCGGATGCTGAGCAGGCCGCGGTCCAGCGCGGCGCGCAGCGGTGCCATCGCCGCCGGCTCGGGCCGGAACTTGCGTCGCAGCAGGGAACCGCTCACCTCGGCATTGGTACGAATGCCGTGAGCTTGCCAGCGCGTCGCGGCGGCCTCGCGCGCCGCCGCCACCCGTTCGCGGACGAGCACGGTCGACTCACCGTCCTGGGCCGAGAAGGCACCGGCCCGCACCGGGTGCATCTGCACGCGCAGGTCCACCCGGTCCAACAGCGGACCGGACAGCCTGCCCAGGTAACGCCGCTTGGCGGCGGGTGCGCAGATGCAGTCACGTGGATCGGCCGGCGCGCATGGACACGGGTTTGCGGCCAACACCAGCTGGAACCGTGCCGGGTAGCGGACCACGCCATCGCGCCTTGCCAGCCGGATCTCGCCGTCCTCCAACGGAGTTCGCAGAGCTTCCAGCGCGCTCACCCCGATCTCGGCGCATTCGTCGAGGAACAACACGCCTCGGTGCGCACGGCTGACCGCGCCCGGCCGAGCCAGTCCCGAACCTCCGCCGACCAGCGCCGCCACGCTCGACGTGTGGTGCGGCGCCACGAACGGCGGCCGGGTGATCAGCGGTGCGCTGCTGCCCGCCAGCAGGCCGGCCACCGAATGAATGGCCGTCACCTCCAGTGACTCGCCCTCCGACAACGGAGGCAGCAGACCCGGAAGCCGTTGTGCGAGCATCGTTTTGCCGATACCCGGTGGCCCGGACAGCATCAGGTGGTGGGCTCCTGCGGCGGCGACTTCGACCGCGAAGCGGGCATGTGACTGGCCGACGACGTCGGCGAGGTCGACCGCCTGTTCCGGCGCCGACTGCGGGGCGGTGACCCGGTCGTCGAGGTGTGCCTTCCCGGCAAACCAGGACTGCAGCTGGCCCAGCGTCCGCGCGCCCCACACCTCGATGCCGTCGACCAGGCTGGCTTCGGCCAGGTTGTCCACCGGAACCACCACGGCGGGCCAGCCCTCGCGCTTGGCGGCCAGCACGGCCGGCAACACGCCCTTGATTGGGCGCACCCGCCCGTCGAGCGCCAATTCACCGAGTAGCACGGTCTTTTCGAGCCGCTCCCACGCCGCTTTGCGCTCCGCCGAGACCACGGCCGACGCCAGGGCAAGGTCGTAGACCGAACCCATCTTCGGCAGGGTGGCCGGCGAGAGCGCCAGCGTCAGCCGTGCCATCGGCCAGCTGTTGCCGCAGTTGGTGATCGCGGCCCGGACCCGATCGCGCGACTCCTGCAGCGCGGCGTCGGGCAGGCCGACCAGATGCACACCGGGAAGCCCGGAGGTGATGTCGGCTTCGATCTCCACGATCTCGCCGTACAGCCCGCGCACCGCCACCGAGAACGCCCGACCCAGCGTCATCAGCCGACCCCCTGCAGATGGGTGATCTCCGGAGCCGGTCGCCGCCCGATGCGCACCCCGATGACATCGATGCGCACCGCCGCCCAACTGCCGCCCTGGCCGGCCAGCCACAGCCCGGCCAGCCGCCGCAGCCGGCGCACCTTGTCCGGTGTCACCGCGGCGGCCACGCCGCCGAACTGGTCGCTGGTGCGAGTCTTGACCTCGACGAACACCACGACGCGGGCCGCGACGTCGGCCGCGATCACGTCCAGCTCGCCGTATCGGCAGCGCCAGTTGCGGGTCAACACCCGCAGTCCCAGCGACGTCAGATGGTCGACGGCCAACTGCTCACCCAGCGCACCGATCTGGGCACGGGACAAAGTTGTCATGCCGCCACCGTCCTGCTGTGCACTGACAAGCGGTGCCGATGAAACCCGGTTATCCCCAGTCACGACTTCATCCACAGCGCCCGTGGTTTCGCCGCCGTCAAGAAGCGGGTATACGCACCCATCGCGCGAGCGCACTCCGCAACGCCGCAGGAGGACCTGATGATCGACAAGCCGGTACAGGGTGCGGTCGACAAAGCAACGGACAACAGCGCTTTCGAATTCGCAGCGCGCGCTGGATTTGCGATCAGC
>JBEVHG010000138.1:0-5248 GCA_040511335.1 Mycobacterium sp.
CCGCGCCGACGTCGTGCGACAGGTAGTCGGTGACAAGCAGACTGGCCCAACGGGTTTCGACGGTCATCGTGCCATCGACATAGCGTTGGCTCAGCGGCAGCGCCGCCCGCTCCGGGCCGATCTCGAAGTGACCGGCGTTCGCATCGCCGAGCAGTCTGGAGAACACCGCCGCGGAATCGGCCTGCGGATGGCACATCCACACCACGTCGGATTCGGGGGTCAGCAGCGCCACCGTGCGGGCGTTGGACAGCATGGTCAATCGCTCGATGGGGGTGGAGTGCCCACCGAGCAGCCAGGTCCGCCTGCACTCCAGAAGGAAGGTCAGCGCCAGCGCGACGTCCTCGGGCGACTCGATCCGGTAGTCGGCCAGCGTGTCCCCGTCGCCCACCTTGACGCCGACGTCGGGTCCGTGCAGCCGCCGAAATGCCTTCTCGTCGGTCACGTCGTCGCCGAAGAAGACGGCGGCGGACGCGCCCTGCTGGTGGCGCAGGATGTCCAGCGCCTGGCCCTTGTCGGTCTGGATCACCGCGAACTCGAGCACCGCCTTGCCCTCGGTGATCTCGGCATCCCAGGACTGTGCGGCGGCCAGCGCCTTCTTCAACGCATCGTCGGCGTCGGCGGGGTCGGCGTTGCGCACGTGCAGCGCGATGCTGGCCGGCTTGATCTCGATCGCGACACCGGGGAACTCGGCGGCGATCGCGGCGAGAGTGTCCTTGATCTTGCCCAACAGCGCCTTGGCGGACTGGTCGATGCCGTGCACGAAGCCGGTGTCGAACTCCGAGCCGTGGCTGCCGACCAGGTGTACCTCGGCGGGCATCCGCGACAACGTCGCCAGGTCGCGCAGCGCCCGGCCGGAGATCAGCGCGGCCACCGTCGACGGCAACGCGGCCAGCTCGCGCAGCGCCGCGGCCGATTCGGTGAGCGGGCGCGCGTCATCGGGATTGGCGACGATCGGGGCCATGGTGCCGTCGTAGTCACAGGCCACCAGCAGCCGTGGAACCCGCGCAACCGTGTTGAGCGCGCGCCTGAGTTCTAGTGGCAGATCCGGGGACACCGGCTCTGATCTTAGGGCCGGGGGATAGCTTTCTCGTGTGGCGAGAATCAATCTTTTGCACGCGGGTTTGTGCGTATCCAACCTCGAGAATTCCTTGCGCTTCTACACCGATGGTCTCGGTTTCGTGGTGGCCGAGACGTTCACGGCCGGCGACGAGGTAGCCCCGTTGGGCGAGATCACTTCGGGCGCCAAGATGACCTCGCAGACAATCGTCAAGGACGGGGTGCGGCTGGAGCTGCTGTGGTGGCCCGAGCCTGGGTGTGTAGGCACGCCGTCCACCCCGCGCAATCAGTTGGGGCTGACCCACCTGTCGTTCGTGGTCGACGACATCGCCGACACAGAGGCCCGCTTGGTCGCGCTCGGTGCCGAGGTCATCGAATCGACGCGCAGCCGCATCGACACCGGGTCCGGCGCCGTCGACCTGGTGTTCCTGACCGATCCGGACGGAACCCGCATCGAGATCGTGAAGCTGGGCAGCTCGCCGACCTAGATCTTGGGGTGGTCCCCGTCCCCGATGAGCAGTCGGACCGCGAGGTCGAGTCGCTTGCTGACGTCGGTCGCCGATGCGCGCCGGGTTAGCCACGCCAACAGGTTGGACAGCCAGACATCGGAGATCACTCGGGCGATGTGGTACTGGTCCTCGGTCGGTTCGCCGTCGCTCATGGCTCGCGCGAACATCGAATCCATCAGCTTGCCGACGTGATCAACCTCACCGGCCGCCGAGGCGTCGGCGAACACGAATGCCCGGGTCATGGCCTCGGTCAGCAGCGGGTTGCGTTGCATTGCCCGGTTGAGTTTGCCGACCATCAGGTTCAGCCGCTGATACGGCGTGCCGCCGGTCAGCGTCGTGCGGTCGGTCTTGGCGTCGATCCGTTCGAACTCCCGGCCCAGCGCCGACACCAGCAGATGCACCTTCGACGGGAAGTACCGGTACAGGGTGCCGACCGCGACATCGGCGCGTTCGGCGACGGCGCGCATCTGCACCGCCTCGTAGCCGCCCTTGGAGGCGATGGCCAGCGTGGCGTCCAGGATGCGCTTGCGGCGCTCCCGTTGTGCTTCGGATCCGAGTTCTGACTCGGCCAGTACAGCCACGTTCATCACCTGACGCGGTCGCGAGTCAGACCCCGAGGACGGGTTGGTGTGTGCTGGCGACGACATGCGGCAGGCAGCTCCTTCATCTTGCGCTCTCGGTGAAAACGATACGCATGCGGATCCCTAATTTCTCACCTCCGCGCCCCCGAGACACTGACGTGTCCTGCTGTGATGACGGTCGACTTGACGGTCGAACGCTGGCACCATTAGAACACGTTCTAGTGGGAAGCACGTCCTTCTCGCACGAAGGCTAGGAGTCGACGGTGTCAGCGACCATCACTGACGAGCAGTTTGCCGCACGTGAACTGGTCCGTAGCTGGGCCGAAGGTTCCGGGGCGGTCACCGCTGTGCGCGAGGTAGAGCAGGGTGACCCGGACGCCTGGCGCGCCCCCTACCAGGGTCTGGCGCAGCTAGGGACGTTCGGGGTCGCCATCCCCGAGGAGCTGGGCGGCGCCGGTGGCACGGTCGACGACCTGTGCGCGATGGTCGACGAGGCCGCCGCCGCGTTTGTCCCCGGCCCGGTGGCGACCACGGGCCTGGCCACGCTCGTCATTCCCGGTGACCACTCCGCGGTGCTGGAGGCGCTGGCCTCGGGCGCGCGCACCGCGGGCGTCGCGCTGGCCGCCGACCTGACCTATGGGGACGGCCGGGTGTCGGGCACCGCCGAATATGTGCTGGGCGCGGATGCGGCGGGCGTGCTGCTGCTGCCGGCCGGCGGCGACGTTCTGTTGATCGATGCCACCGCCGACGGTGTGGCGGTCGAGGCGCTGAAACCGACGGACTTCTCCCGCCCGCTGGCCCGCGTGGTGCTCGATTCGGCCGCCGCCGAGGTGCTGCCGGTGTCGCGGCAGCGGTTCGAGGACCTGGCCGCCACGGTGCTGGCGGCCGAAGCCGCCGGCCTGGCCCGCTGGATGCTGCGGACCGCGACCGAACACGCGAAGGTGCGTGAGCAGTTCGGCAAGCCGATCGGCAGCTTCCAGGCCATCAAGCACATGTGCGCCGAGATGCTGCTGCGTTCGGAGCAGGCCTCAGTGGCCGCCGGTGATGCAGCCACCGTCGCCGCTGGCGCTGTCGCCGACCCCGACCATCAGCAGCTGGCGATCGCCGCGGCGATCGCCGCCGCCACCGGGATCGAGGCCGCCAAGGCCAACGGCAAGGACTGCATTCAGGTGCTCGGCGGTATCGGCATCACGTGGGAACACGACGCGCATCTCTATCTGCGCCGCTCGTACGGAGTTGCCCGGTTCCTCGGCGGCCGGTCGCGCTGGCTGCGCCGCATCGCGACGTTGACGCAGCGTGGGGTGCGCCGCAGCCTGCACATCGATCTGGACTCGGTCGAACACCTACGGCCGGAGATCGCCGCCGTCGCAGCCGAAGTCGCCGCGCTGCCCGCCGAGAAGCGTCAGGTCGCGCTGGCCGAGGCCGGGGTGTTGGCGCCGCACTGGCCGCCCCCCTATGGCCGCGACGCCTCGCCCGCCGAGCAGCTGCTGATCGACCAGGAGATGGCCGCGGCCCGGGTCGAGCGCCCGGACCTGGTGGTCGGTTGGTGGGCGGCGCCGACGATCCTCGAGCACGGCAGCCGCCACCAGATCGAACAGTTCGTGCCGGCCACGCTTCGCGGCGAGCTGATCTGGTGTCAGCTGTTCAGCGAGCCGGGCGCGGGATCCGACCTCGCGTCGCTGCGCACGAAAGCGGTTCGCGCCGAAGGGGGTTGGCGGCTCACCGGACAGAAGGTATGGACGTCGGCGGCGCACAAGGCGCAGTGGGGTGTGTGCCTGGCGAGAACGGACCCGGACGCGCCGAAGCACAAGGGCATCACCTACTTCCTCGTCGACATGAAATCACCGGGGATCCTGATCCGGCCGCTGCGGGAGATCACCGGCGACGACCTGTTCAACGAGGTCTTCTTCGATGACGTGTTCGTGCCCGACGAGATGGTCGTCGGCGAGGTCAACGACGGGTGGCGGCTGGCCCGCACCACGCTGGCCAACGAGCGGGTCGCCATGGCGCACGGCACCGCGCTGGGCAATCCGATGGAAGAGCTGCTGGCCACCGTGACCGAACTCGAACTCGACCCCGCCGAACAGGACCGGTTGGGCGCGCTGATCGTGGCCGCTCAGGTCGGCTCGCTGCTGGATCAGCGCATCGCACAACTGGCCGTCGGCGGCGGCGACCCGGGTCCGCAGTCCAGCGCCCGCAAGCTCATCGGCGTCCGCTACCGGCAGGCGCTGTCCGAATTCCGGATGGAGCTGTCCGAGGGGGCGGGCGTCGTCGAGAACAAGACCGTGCACGACTTCCTCAACACCCGATGCCTGACCATCGCCGGCGGCACCGAGCAGATCCTGCTCACCCTGGCCGGTGAGCGCCTGCTGGGCTTGCCGCGTTAGCCGACGCCGGCCGCTGTGGCCACCGCCCGCCGCGTCAGAACCTTCGCAAGGTGACTTCGATACTCGGCGTCGGCGTTGCCGTCGGTGGGGGGGTGGGTGCCCTCGGCGGCGTGCTCCGCGGCCGCCCGGATCAGCTCCTCGTTCGCCGCCTGACCGATCAGCGCGTCCTCGACGGCGCGAGCCCGTACCGGCACCGCCGCCATGTTGGTCAATGCGACTCTGGCCTGCCGGATAACCCCGCCATCGATCTGAACAGTCGCGGCGACCGCCACGATCGACCAGGCTTGCGCGATCCGGCTGAACTTCTCGTACCGTGCCGCCCAGTCGGTGTGCTTAGGGATCCGCACGTCCACGAGGATCTCGTCCGGCTGTAACGCCGTGGTGAAGAAGTCCACGAAGAACTCCTCGGCTCCAATGGTGCGTCGGCCCGCGGGGCCCGCGGCCGTCAGCGTGGCGTCGAGAGCCAGCACCGGTGCGCACAGGTCACCCGCCGGATCCGCATGCGCCACGCCCCCGCCCAGGGTGCCGCGATGGCGGATCTGCGGGTCCGCGACGGTGCGGGTGGCTTCGGCGAGCAGCAGAGCGTGCTCGTGCACAAGCGGATTGCGCAGCACGTCGTAGTAGGTGGTCGTGGCACCGATCACGAGGGTGTCGCCCTCCTCGCGCACGCCGCGAAGCTCGTCGATCCGGCCGAGATCGACGAGAGCGGTCGGGG
>JBEVHG010000139.1:0-13015 GCA_040511335.1 Mycobacterium sp.
CGGGCCACGCGGATTCGCGCGTTGCCCGTGCCAGCACCTGGGGGCCGGTGGTCAGCGCCTTTCGCCACGGCGCGACACCGTCGATCTCAACCTCGATGGAGATACTGAGCACGGTTCGGATGAGCACGATCAACCCGAGTACGGCCGCATCGGTCAGCGACGGCGTGGCCGTGACGGTCTTGACGATGTCTGCGGCGACGAGCAACTCGAGGCCGAGCAAGATGGCCCCGCCCAGCGTCTCCCGCAGGGTCTTGAAAGCGCGGCGACCATCGGCCGTTCGCTGCCACGTCACGGCGGCCAGGGCGAATGCGTACAGGAAGCCGACGACCATGGACAAGACGCCCAGCAGTTCGAAGGATTTCGTTGCCCATTCGAAGAATTCGCTAAAATGCATGCGTCGCGACTATTCGGGTGTCGGCAAGCGGTCGCGGCGTCGCTCCAGCAGAGCGCGCCCGACCGAGATGACCCCGGGCAGGATCGACAGGAACACGATCAGCAGAATCATCAGCTCGAGGTGGTTCTTGACGAACGGCACGTTGCCGAGGAAGTAGCCCAGCAGCGTCACACCGGCCCCCCACAGGATGCCGCCGACGATGTCGAACCCGAGGAACACCGGGTAGCGCATGTAGGACACCCCGGCGAGCACCGGGGTGAACGTCCGGACGACGGGCACGAACCGGGCCAGGATGATGGTCTTCGGGCCGTGCTTCTCGAAGAACGCGTGTGATTCGGTGACGTATCGCTTCTTGAAGAAGCGGGAGTCTTCCTTGTCGAACAGCGCCGGGCCTATTCGGCGCCCGATGAAATACGCCGTCTGATCGCCGAGCACCGCCACCACCGAGACGCAGATCACCAGTACCCAGATATTGACCGGTGGGTTGGGCGCCGCTGCCAGCAGACCGCCGGTGAACAGCAGCGAGTCGCCGGGAAGGATCGGGAACAGCAGGCCGGTCTCGATGAAGACGATGATCAGAATTCCGGGCAGCACCGCGGAGGCGAACAGGCCGCCCTCACCCAACCAGTACATCGGGTCCATCAGGCCTGGGAGGGCCATCACCGTGGTACTCATTAGGCCCAAGATACCGGCGCAACCTCGCCGTACCCGAATCGACGCCGTTTGAGATACTGCCGGGAGATATCTGAATCAGCCGAGAGGAACTCTCATGCCCATCGCAACCCCCGAGGTCTACGCCGAGATGCTGGGCCGTGCCAAGGAGCACTCATTCGCCTTCCCGGCCATCAACTGTGTCGGCTCGGAGTCCATCAACGCCACGATCAAGGGCTTCGCCGACGCCGGCAGCGACGGCATCATCCAGTTCTCCACCGGCGGGGCCGAGTTCGCCTCCGGCCTCGGCGTGAAGGACATGGTGACCGGCGCGGTGGCGCTGGCCGAGTTCGCCCACATCATCGCCGACAAGTACCCGATCACCGTCGCGCTGCACACCGACCACTGTCCGAAGGACAAGCTGGACACCTACGTGCGGCCGCTGCTGGCGATCTCCGCTGAACGGGTGGCCGCCGGCAAGAACCCGCTGTTCCAGTCCCATATGTGGGACGGCTCGGCGGTGCCGATCGACGAGAACCTGTCCATCGCCCAGGAGTTGCTGAAGACCGCCGCGGCCGCCAAGATCATCCTCGAGGTGGAGATCGGCGTTGTCGGCGGTGAAGAGGACGGCGTCGAGGCCGAGATCAACGAGAAGCTCTACACGTCACCGGAGGACTTCGAGCAGACCATCGAGGCGCTGGGTGCCGGTGAACACGGCAGGTACCTGCTGGCGGCGACGTTCGGCAATGTGCACGGCGTCTACAAGCCGGGCAACGTCAAGCTGCGGCCCGACGTGCTCGCCGAGGGCCAGAAGGTGGCCGCCGCCAAGCTCGGATTGCCGGACGGCTCAAAGCCTTTCGACTTCGTCTTCCACGGCGGGTCAGGCTCGCTGAAGTCTGAGATCGAGGATTCGCTCCGCTATGGCGTGGTGAAGATGAACGTCGACACCGACACCCAGTACGCGTTCACCCGTCCGCTCGCCGGCCACATGTTCAGCAACTACGACGGCGTGCTGAAGATCGATGGTGAGGTTGGGAATAAGAAGGCCTACGACCCGCGCAGCTACCTGAAGAAGGCCGAGGCGTCCATGACCGAGCGTGTCATCGAGGCGTGCAACGACCTGCACTGCGCGGGGCGGAGTGTGTCCGACTAGTTGTTGGGCGCCTGGCAGATCTTCCACTGCTCGTCGCGGAACTGCAGATCGAAGCTGCGCGTCGAGCGGGTCTGCGGCGCATAGGCCATGAACGTGGTGACGTTGGCCTCGGCGTGGTCGCCGTTGATCACCACCTCGTCGATGCTGGCGACCACGGGATACCGCTTGGCCGCGGCGACTCGGGCATGGGTGTCGGCCCAGGCGCGCTCGTTGTAGTTGACGTAGTTGTCGCGGGTGGCTCCGCAGGTGATGCTGCGCAGTGTGGACAGGTCACCGTTCTGGATTGCGACGTCGAAGTTCTGGATCGCCGAGCGGACCATCTCCTCCTGCGACACCTTGGACTCTGAGCCGCGGGTCAGCAGCACGGTGCCCAGCACCGCGACGGCTACCAGCGCCGCGATGACCAACAGTAGTGCCACCACCCAGCCCCAGCTGCGTGGCCGGCGCGGTGGCCGGGGAGCATCGCCTCGCGGCGGAATAAGCTGCGGCGCAGCCACTTTCGACTGGGCCATCGGCTCGGTGGTGGCCGTCGCGGCGGCCGCATCCGCCGGCGCGCCGGGGAACGACAGAATCTCGGTGGCGGGGTCGGGCGAGGTGTCGATCTGCTGGGTTGATCCAGCATCGAAACCGGACGGTGCGGTGAACCGGCGTTCCACCGGCGGTTGGGCCGCCGGTGGTTCCGGTTCGGCGTCGGACGAGGCCAGCACCTCCGTTGCGGGGTCGGACTCTCGATCAACTCGTTCGGTCTGCTGCTCGCCGGCCTGCTCGGTGGGTTCACCCGCCGTCGGCTCGTCGCCCTCTTGCGGCCCTGATGGGTTCGACATCCCTGTTGCGGTCCTCCCTTGCGAACTCCCTGCTGGAGCTTATCCATCCACACCGGCCGATGCTGCGGCCCACCGTCGTGGCCCGCACGGCACAATAGGCCCATGACGCCGATGGGTGATCTTCTGGGACCGGATCCGGTGCTGCTTCCCGGCGACAGCGCGGCCGAGGCCGAATTGTCCGCCGACGAGAACCCGGCCATCGTGGCCGCGGCGCACCCGTCGGCGTCGGTGGCCTGGGCGGCGCTGGCCGAGGAGGCGTTGGCCGACGACAAGGCCATCACCGCCTACGCGTATGCCCGTACCGGCTATCACCGCGGCCTGGACCAGTTGCGCCGCAACGGATGGAAGGGGTTCGGCCCCGTTCCGTACCGCCACGAACCCAACCACGGATTCCTGCGCTGCGTGGCCGCGTTGGCCCGCGCGGCGGATGCCATTGGGGAAACCGACGAGTACGCGCGCTGCCTCGATCTGCTCGACGACTGCGACCCGGCGGCCCGCTCCGAACTGGGCCTGGCCTAACCTAATTGCTGTTCGCGCAAGCGCTCATCGCCGCGCGTCACCATTGCGCTTCGCATTTGCAGTCGGCGGCGCCGTCGGGTGGCTCCACCTGGACGGTCGCGTGCGCCAGCCCGCGGGCCGTCAGCACCTCTCGCGCGCCGTCGAGCACCCGCGCGGAATC
This sequence comes from Mycobacterium sp., assembly GCA_040511335.1. Lineage (GTDB taxonomy): Bacteria > Actinomycetota > Actinomycetes > Mycobacteriales > Mycobacteriaceae > Mycobacterium. Next base: position 3,702 of record JBEVHG010000139.1, read on the forward strand.
CGCGCTGGAGGTCAGGTGCGCGGTGACCATGTCCTTGCCGGGAACCAGGGTCCACACGTGCAGGTCGTGCACCTCGGTCACGCCCTCGACGGCGCACAGCGCGGTGCGAAGCTCCTCGACGTCGATGTGACTGGGGGAGGACTCCGACAGGATCCGCAGCGCGGCGCGGGCCAGCGCGATCGCCCGCGGCAGCACCCACAGCGCGACGAGGACGGCGACCACGACGTCGGCGTATGGCCAGTGCGTCGTCACCGTCACGATGCCGGCGATCAGCACACCGATGCTGCCGACGGTGTCCGCGACGACCTCCATGTAGGCGCCCTTGACCGCCAGGCTTTCCGCGGCGTGCGACCGCAGCAGCAGCACGACGACGGCGTTGGCCACCAGGCCGGCCAGCGCGACGACGATCATCGGCACGCCCGGGATGTCGGGTGCGTCACCGAGCCGTTTGAACGCTTCGTAGAGGATGAACGCCGCCACCCCGAGCAGCAGCACCGCATTGGCCACCGCGGTGAACACCTCGGCGCGGTGCCAACCGTAGGTCCGAGCGGGCGACGCGCTGCCGTGGCGCGCGAGCAGCACCGCCGTAAGCCCCATGAACATGGCGACGAGGTCGGTGAGCATGTGTCCGGCGTCGGCCAGCAGCGCAATCGAATTGATCAGCAGCGCGGTGGTCAACTCCAGGACGAAGAAACCGGTCAGGATCGCCGCGGCGATGAGCATCCTGCTGACACGGGTATCGGCGTGACTGTGGTCGTGGCCGGCACCCATGCTGTGCAATCTATGCGTAAAGACGCATATATCGCAAGTGGCCGTTTAGAACCAGGCCGACCAGAACCGGGTCAGGTTACTGCCGATCGCCACCAGGCGGCTGGGCACGCCGGAGAAATCGAAGAACCAGAAGACGACTGAGAAGAACCAGCGGTTGAGCGCCGGCGCGATGAGCAGGAGCAACAGGATGAAGAAGCCATACTGCTTGACGGGCTCCAGGCTGCGTTGGGTCTGCGGGCTCAGATGCGGCTCCAGCGCGCCGTAGCCGTCCAGGGGCGGGATCGGCAGCAGGTTCAGCACGACGGCGGTCACCTGCAGGAAGCCCAGGAACGCCATCCCCGCCCAGAACACCCCGTGCGCCGCGTCGTACAACAGCCGCGTCAACACCAGTAGTAGCACCGCGAAAACGATGTTCGTGAACGGCCCGGCCAGGCTGACCAGAGTTTTCTGCCGCGGGGTCATCCACGAGGTCCGCACGTACACCAGGCCGCCCGGCAGCCCGATGCCACCCAGCGCGATGAACAGCATCGGCAGGCCGAGCGAGAGGAGCGGGTGTGAGTACTTCAGCGGGTTAAGCGTCAGGTAGCCGCGCACCGCGACGTCGTGGTCGCCGAACCGCCATGCGGTGAAGGCGTGGGCGAACTCGTGCAGGCACAGCGTCACCAGCCACCCGGCGATCACGAAGATGAACACCCCGATATAGGCCATCGGTCGGACGGCGTCCGCGGCCAGCCACGCCAGCACCCCGCCGAGCACCGTGATCGCGACGATCGCCAGGAAGATCGGGCTGGGACGCACCGACTGGTGTACCGGACGGATGCTCACGAGTCGACGCTACCGGCTGCCGATGTCCGCTCCCGCGACTTCTGCGTCAGGGCTGTCTCCCGTTGACCAAGCCTCTGCGGGACGCGGGCGTTGCCCTCGTCCGTCACGGACAAGGTCGACAAGGTGCTGCGACCGGTCGTTGACGCCGGATACTCGAGCTATGACCCGGATGCGGGTCCCTACATCGAGCATGGTCGTCTGAAGCCGGCGCCGACGACGGCGTCGAGCTTGCGTCCAGGGCTGTTCGAGCCGTCGGATCGCGACCCTGTGCGCAAATTCAACAGCCAACGGCGGTCACCGCACCCGAAGCCAGCCTTCGGTATGCCGATAAAACGTCGACCGTTTGACCTGACGCGGCCCCGGAACCCCGTCGCGAATGACCAGCGCGCCAGTGGTGCCCAGCTGGGCGGCCCGTCCGGTGACCCATCGGCGCGGCCGGCCTCCACCGGAGAGGATGGCGGCGCGTAGTCCCGGCATCGCAAGCGTCGGCTCCACCCGCACGCCGGGCGCGTGACCGTCGAACAGCACGGTGTCGTCGACGACCGCCTCGCCGTGCAGTGGCCCGTCGACACCGTGCCAGACCGCCGATCCGACGATCACCGTGCCCGTCTCGTCACGAATGAGCGGGACCCGTTGCGCCGCACCATTAACCGCATGGCGGGCACCCCGCGCCGAGGTCGCGTATGCCACCTCCACGTCGAGCCGGTCTGCGCGCAGCAGCCGAGTCAGCACCGCCGCCAGGTCGGCGTCGGACCCCACGACGAGAACCCTGCGGTAGCCGGCGGCCTCATCGACACCGGCGATCGGCAGGCTGCGCAACGGGCGGGGCAATCGCCGGTCCCCGAACAGCAACACGGCAGTATCTGCGGTGGTCAACACTGCTCCTTGGGATAGGGTGGGTCACCGGCTGCACCACAATAAGCGGGAGAAATGCCATGCCGGCAATCGTGCTCATCGGCGCGCAATGGGGCGACGAGGGCAAAGGAAAGGCCACCGACCTCCTCGGTGGCCGCGTGCAATGGGTTGTGCGCTATCAAGGCGGCAACAACGCCGGGCACACCGTCGTCCTGCCGACCGGCGAGAATTTCGCCCTGCACCTCATCCCCTCGGGCATTCTGACCCCCGGCGTCACCAACGTCATCGGCAACGGCGTGGTGGTCGACCCCGGTGTCCTGCTCACCGAGCTGCAGGGGCTGCAGGACCGCGGCGTCGACACCGAGCGGCTGCTGATCTCCGCCGACGCGCACCTGCTGATGCCGTATCACGTCGCCATCGACAAGGTCGTCGAGCGCTATGCGGGCAGCAAGAAGATCGGTACCACCGGGCGCGGCATCGGGCCGTGTTACCAGGACAAGATCTCCCGGATCGGGATCCGCGTCGCCGATGTGCTCGACGAAGCGCTGCTGGCTCAAAAGATCGAGGCCGCACTGGAATTGAAGAATCAGGTGTTGGTGAAGATCTACAACCGCAAGGCGGTTGAGCCCGCGGAGGTTGTTGAGACGCTGCTCAAGCAGGCCGACGGTTTCCGGCACCGCATTGCCGACACCCGGTTGTTGCTCAACGCCGCGCTGGAGAACGGCGAAACCGTGCTGCTGGAAGGCTCGCAGGGCACGCTGCTGGACGTGGACCATGGCACCTATCCGTATGTGACGTCGTCGAATCCGACCGCCGGTGGCGCGGCCGTCGGCTCCGGTATCGGCCCGACGCGCATCACCACCGTGCTCGGCATCCTGAAGGCCTACACCACCAGGGTGGGTTCTGGCCCGTTCCCGACCGAGCTCTTCGACGAGAACGGCGAATACCTGGCCAAGACCGGGGGCGAGGTCGGGGTGACGACGGGCCGGCGCCGCCGCTGCGGATGGTTCGACGCGGTGATCGCCCGCTACGCCACTCGGGTCAACGGCATCACCGACTACTTCCTGACCAAGCTCGACGTGCTGTCCAGCCTCCAGACGGTGCCGGTATGCGTGGGCTACCGGGTGGACGGCAAGCGGACCGACGACATGCCGATGACCCAGAGCGATATCGCCCGCGCCGAACCGATATACGAGGAACTGCCCGGCTGGTGGGAGAACATCTCCGACGCCCGCGAGTTCAACGACCTGCCCGCCAAGGCGCGTGACTATGTGCTGCGCCTGGAAGAGTTTGCCGGAGCATATGTTTCGTGCATCGGGGTGGGTCCCGGCCGGGACCAGACCATTGTTCGGCGCGACATTCTGGAGTCGCGCCCATGACGGACGACCCACACGTCCTAGATCCCGACTACGACCGACACGGCGGTTTTCCGCAGTTCGAGCCGGCCCACCCCGGTCCGGGATTCGCGCGATTCCTCACTGCGATGCGACGGGCGCAGGATCTGGCCGTCTCGGCGAACCCCGACAGCGACACGTGGGACGACGCCGCGGACCGGGCCGAGGAGCTGGTGAAGCTGCTCGACCCGTTCGAAGCAGCGGAAGGTGTCGGGCCGGCCAACCGGACACCGGAGCTGCCGGGGGCGGGCAGCCTGCTGATGCCGCCGTGGTCGGTGATGAAGTTCGAACCCGAGGGTGTCGAGCTCGGCGTGCAGTTCAGCCGGTATCACGTCGGCGGCAACTCGGCCGTACACGGAGGTGTGCTGCCGCTGTTGTTCGACTCGGTGTTCGGCATGGTGATCCACGCCGCCGGACGACCGATCAGCCGAACCGCTTTCCTGCACGTCGACTACCGCAACGTGACGCCGATCGACACCCCGCTTACGGCGCGCGGTCATGTCGCGTCGGCGGAGGGCCGCAAGGCGTTCGTTTCCGCCGAGCTGTTCGATCCCGAGGGCAATCTGCTCGCGGAAAGCAACGGGCTGATGGTGAGATTGCTTCCGGGACAGCCGTAGCTCTGACACCATGGCGGCGTGACAGCTCACCCGGCCACCCGCGCCGTCCGCAGGTTGACCACGCCCCGCGCCGCGGCGGTGGCTGGTGTCCTTTTTGCCTTGCTCTTCGGCACCGCGCTCGTCCTGATCCGCACGGCACTGCCCGAGGGTGCCGCGCCGGGGTCGCAGTGGCTGGATTCCGGAAGCGACCGGATCAAGACCTCGTCGATACTGATGCCGTTCGCGGGTATCGCGTTCCTGTGGTTCATCGGCGTGGTGCGCGACGGCTTCGGGCGCTACGAGGACAAGTTCTTCTCGTCGGTGTTTATGGGCAGCGGGCTGCTGTTCCTGGCGATGACGTTCGTCTCATCCGCGGTCGGCGCCGGACTGGTGGCAAGCAACCTCGTGCATGAGACCGGCAGCCCGTCCGACGTGGCCACCTTCGGACAGATGATGCTGCTCGCGCTGTCCAAGACCTACGCGTTGCGAATGGCCGCGGTGTTCATGATCTCGTTGGCCACCATCTGGCTGCGCACCGGCCTGATGCCACGCTGGCTGGTCGGGCTGACTTACCTTGTGGCGCTTGCGCTTCTGATCGCCAGTGATATCAGCATGTGGATCACCCTGGCGTTCCCGACCTGGGTGCTGGTCGTCAGCGTGCTCATCCTGGTGCGGGCCGGCGTGATCGATCTGCATTCCGACGACGAACACGAGACGCCGCGGCGCCGGTCCCGTTAGCCGCGCGATTAGTTGCGAACGCACAGATCATTGTGCGAGTTGCGAATTCTTCCCGAATTGGCGTGTGTCGCGACCTAATATTGACGTCCCAGTCACTCGATTAGGCAACGCGGTGGCAACGGCTCGCCCCTGACACTCTTCAATCCGCTCCTGCTCGGCCGCGCGGCAATCGCGTCACGCAGACCACTCACTCCTGCAGCCGCAGCGCCGATGACGGGCACAGCTTGACCGCTTCGCGCACCCGCTCCTCTTCACCGTCGGGCACTTCCTCGGCAAGCAGCACCACGACGCCGTCGTCGTCCTGATCGAACACCGCTTCGGCCGACAGCACGCAGTTGCCCGCACCGATGCACAGCTCACGGTCCGCTTCGATCTTCACCACGTCACCTCCAGCGATTTCAACCCGTAAATGAAGTGGAACGAACGGAACTGAACGTCGTCGAAGTCCTCGGCCAGAGCGAGTTTCGGGAATCGGCGCAGCAGCGCCGGGAACGCGATCCGCATCTCCATGCGGGCCAGCGGTGCGCCGAGGCAGTGATGCACACCGTGCCCGAAGGCGAGATGTCCGGGCGCGCCGCGCCCGATGTCCAGGGTGTCCGGATCGGCGATGAAGTCCGGGTCGCGGTTGCCCGACGGCAGCGAGGCGAACACCAATTGGCCGGCGGGAATCGTCACGCCCGCCACCTCGACCTCGCTCGCGGTGATTCGCGGTATCGCGGTGTGCAGGATCGACAGCCAGCGCAACAGTTCCTCGACGGCAGGTCCGATGGCTTCGGGATTCTCCCGCACCGCTGCCAGCTGATCGGGGTGCCGAAGCAGGGCCAGCGTGCCCAACCCCAGCATGTTCGACGTCGTTTCGTGCCCGGCCAGCAGCAGCAGGCCCGCGATGCCGATGAGCTCGTCGACGGTCAGCTCATCGCCGTGCTCGCGCACCAACATGCCCAGCATGTCCTCGCCGGGGTCGCGCCGAGCCGCCTGCACGAGCGAGCGCATGTAGTCGCGGCCCTGACGCTGCAGCTCCAGCCGCTCGGGGATGGGAGCGGACAGGTCGAGCTGGCGGGCCGAGCGCCGCTGGAAGTCTTCGCGGTCGGCATAGGGGACGCCGAGCAACTCGCAGATCACCAGCGACGGAATCGGCAATGCGAAGTGCGCCACCAAGTCGGCGGGCGGACACTGGCTTTGCATCTCGTCGAGTTGCTGCTCGACGATCTCGACGATCCGCGGTTCCAGCCGCTTCATCCGCCGGACGGTGAACTCGCCGGTGAGCATCCGGCGCAGCCGCTGATGCTCCGGCGGGTCGAGGCCGAGCAGATTGCCCGCCCTGGATTCGGCCTGCGCGTCTTCCGGCACGGCCGGCGCGCCGGGTAACACGAACCCCGGCGGACGGCTGTTGCGGAAATGTTCGTGGTCGGCCAGTACCTCCTTGACGTCCTCGTGTCGGGTGACGAGGTACACCTGTATCCCGAAGGCGTTGAGGACCGTGCGCACACCGGAGTCTTCCCGGATCTCGCGGAGTTCGGGCGTGGGGTCGAATGCGTTGCGACGCATGTGTAGCGGCGGCAGGGTGGGCGCCTCGGTCATACCTCGAAGCTACTCGGGGAACACGAACTGCTCGATGAGCGTGTTGACCAGCTGCGGGTTCTCCAGCGCGGCCAGGTGCGCGACTCCTTCGAGCACCGCGATGGCCGCGCCGGGAATCGCTTCGGCCATCGCGATCGTCTCGGTCAGCGGGAACGTCGCGTCCTCCACACCGGCGACCACCAGCACCGGCGTCGTCACCCGGCCGAGCAATGCCCGCTGATCCGGCCGGGCCGGCACCACGCTGCGCACCGCCCACGCGCTGGAGTGAACATCGACCGCCTGCACCGAATCCCTTACGAACGCGACCACATCGGGCCGGGTCCGAAAGGTCGTCGGACCGAGGAATGCTTTGAGCACCGAGGACGTCAGCGGCGGACGGATCCCGCCGAGCAGTTTGGCCACCCGGAGCAGCAACCCGTATTCGATCTTCTGCCGGGTGCCGGCCGCCGAGGCAGTACAGTTCATCAGCACCGCCCGGCCGACGCGATCCGGATACATCGCGGCGAAGGTGCCGCCGATCATGCCGCCCCACGAGTTGCCGATGAAGTGTGCCCGCTCGATGCCCAGACCGTCGAGGATGTCGACGACACAACGCGCGCAGTCGTCGAAACTGAATGGCTCCGTGAGCTTTTCGCTTCCGCCGTGTCCCGGCGGATCAACCAGGATGACGCGGCGGTCCTCGCCGAAGTGGTCGGCCTGCGCGGCCCACATTTCGCCCGTCATCAGCAGGCTGGGCCAGAACAGCATCGCGTCGCCGGTTCCGCGCACGCGAATCTGCACCCGGCCGAGCGCGGTGTCCAACCCGGCGACGTCCACGACCCGACGCTAGCGCTCCTCGCGCAGGCCCGGCCACCAGATTCGCGGTCCGATCAGTGTGAACAACGCGGGAATGATGACGGTGCGCACGACAAAGGTGTCCAGCAGGATGCCGAGGCCGACGATGATCCCGATCTGGGTGAGGACGATCAGGGGAAGCACGCCCAGCACGCAGAAGACCGCGGCCAGCACGACGCCCGCGCTGGTGATGACGGCGCCGGTCGCCGAGACGGCCCGCACGATGCCGGCCCGCGTGCCGTGTTGCGGCGTCTCCTCGCGGGCCCGGGTGACCAGAAAGATCGTGTAGTCGACACCGAGTGCCACCAGGAACAGCAACGCGAACAATGGCGTCGCGTTGTCCAGTGCCGGAAACCCGAACACGTGCACGCTGGCCCAGCCGCCCAGTCCGAGCGCGGCCAGCGCGCTCAGCACCGTCACGGCGACAAGAATCAACGGCGCAAGCGCCGAGCGCAGCAGTACGTAGAGGACGAGCAGCACGACCGCGAGGATGGCCGGAATGACGATCAGCCGGTCGCGCCCGGCGGCCGCGCCGGCATCGCGGGCCTGCGCATCCGATCCGCCCACCAGTGCGGCCGGATCGACCGCGTGGACCGAATCACGAAGTGCATCAACGGTTTCGAATGCGCCGCCGGATGCGGGAGCAGCATCGAGAACCACCGACCACTGGGTCAGGCCGGTCGCCGACTGGCCTGACGGTGTCGCGGAAACGACACCGGGCGTCGTGGTGATGGCGCGCTGGACATCGGCTTCGCGGCCCGTTGGCGCGATGACTCGGGTGGAGTCGGTGAGACCGCTGGGGAAATGCGCTGCCAGGGTTTCATATCCGCTGACCGACTCCGCCTGCACGCGGAACTGCTCGGTCTGCGACAGGCCGATGGGTGTGCCCAGCAGCCCGGTGCACGGCACGGCCAGTCCCGCGATCGCGACGACGGCGACGCGACCCGGCCTGCGGGCCACCGCATCGGCGATGCGGTGCCAGATGCCGCTTTCGGTAAGGGGTTTCGCACCGACGTGTGGGATGAACGGCCAGAACAACCGCTTCCCGCACAGCGCCAGCAGCGGGGGCAGCACCAGCAGCACAAGGGCCGCCGCGATGAGGAGGCCCGACGCGGCCTGCACGCCGAGGCTGCGGGTGCTGGGCGACGAGGCGAACACCAACGTCAGCAGGGCCAGCACCACCGTCGCGTTGCTGGCCACGATCGCCGGCCCGGCGTTGCGCACCGCCACCCGCAACGCGGCGCGGTGATCGGCGGTGTTGCCCAACTCCTCGCGGTAGCGCGAAATCAGCAGCAGTGCATAGTTGGTGCCCGCCCCGAACACCAGCACGCTGGTGATGCCGGACGTCGAACCGTCCGGGCTCATCCCGGCGGCCCCGGCGATAGCGGTGCCGACCACCGCCGCCGCCCGGTCGGCGAATCCGATGACGGCCAGCGGCGGCAGCCACAGCACCGGTGAACGGTAGGTGACGATGAGCAGCACCGCCACCACCAACGCCGTCACCGCCAACAGCGTGATGTTGGCCCCTGCGAACGAATTCGCGATGTCGGCGCCGAACGCCGGCCCGCCGGTGACCTGGGCCCGCAGCCCGGCTGGAAGTCCGTCGGCGGTGTCGTCGCGAAGCTCCTTGACCGCGTCATTGAGGGCGAACCCGGACAGTTCACCGCTCAACGGCACCACGGCCACCGCGGCCTGACGGTCCGCCGACACCTGGACGGGC
>JBEVHG010000140.1:0-14963 GCA_040511335.1 Mycobacterium sp.
CAGGGACGTATGTCGATGTGATCGAGCAGGTTCAGCGCGCGGCGGTTGCGGGCATGGATTCGCTGCTGAGCCCGGCACAGTGAGGGCGACCGCCGATGGCTACTGTCGTCAAAAGTGTCGTCAAAAACCAACAAAGGCGCTTCCACAACGACGGAAAGCGCCTCTGAGCTGGGCGCGCCCGAAGAGATTCGAACTCCCAACCTTCTGATCCGTAGTCAGATGCTCTATCCGTTGAGCTACGGGCGCCTGGATATTCAGTTGTGCGGCGGAGGCGAGAGGATTTGAACCTCCGGTCCCCGGTAAGGGGGACAACTCATTAGCAGTGAGTCCCATTCGGCCGCTCTGGCACGCCTCCCGACGATAACCGCCGATCCGACAGCGTACACAGCCGCGACAGGGGAAGGCAAAGCGCTGGTAGGCACCCCATAAACTGTTCGGGTGACCGCCCGCCTGCGCCCCGAGCTGGCCGATCTGCCCGCGTACACCCCGGGCAAGACGGTGCCGGGCGCGATCAAGATCGCCAGCAACGAGACGGTCGACGGCCCGCTGCCGAGCGTGCGGGCCGCCATCGACAAGGCCGCCGACGTTATCAACCGCTACCCGGACAACGGGTACGTCGAGTTGAAGGGCCATCTGGCCAAGTACTTGGACAATGGGGCCTTCGCACCCGAGCACATCTCGGTGGGGTGCGGCTCGGTCAGCCTGTGCCAGCAGCTCATCCAGATCACCTCGACGGTCGGCGACGAAGTGGTGTTCGGCTGGCGCAGTTTCGAGATCTACCCGCTGCAGGTCCGCACGGCCGGTGCCAACGGAGTCCAGGTGTCGCTGACCGACTACACCTACGACCTCGACGCGATGCTCGCCGCGGTCACCGACCGCACCCGGCTGATCTTCATCTGCAATCCGAACAACCCGACCAGCACAGTCGTCGACCCCGACGCACTGGCCCGGTTCGTCGCGGCGGTGCCGTCACACATCCTGATCGCCCTCGACGAGGCCTACGTCGAATACATCCGCGAACCGATGCTGCCGGACAGTTTCCGTCTGGTCCGCGAACACAGCAATGTCGTTTTGCTGCGCACGTTTTCGAAGGCATACGGTCTGGCCGGGCTGCGTGTCGGGTATGCGGTCGGCGACCCCGAGATCATCACCGCGCTGGGAAAGGTCTACGTGCCGTTCAGCGCGACGAACATCTCCCAAGCGGCCGCCATCGCATCGCTGGACGCCGCCGACGAGCTGCTGGCCCGCACCGACGCCGTCGTCGCCGAACGCGCCAGGGTGACCGCGGCGCTGCGCGAGGCCGGTTACACCGTGCCGCCGTCGCAGGCCAACTTCGTGTGGCTGCCGCTGGAGGAGCGCACCCTGGACTTCGTCAACAGCGCCGCCGACAACCGCCTGCTGGTCCGGCCGTACGGCCAGGACGGCGTGCGGGTCACCGTCGCCGCCCCGCATGAGAACGACGCGTTTATCGAGTTCGCCCAACGCTGGATCGGAGAGAAATGACAGACACGGTGGCCCGCAAGAAGTTCACCGAGTTCAAGGAGGCGACCGGACAGATCCCCAACGCCGAACTCGACGACTTCTGGGCCACGCTGGAGCCGGCAACGATCGACGACATGATCGGAGAGTGGAAGGGCGGCGCCTTCGACACCGGTCACCCCGTGATCAACGCGCTGGACACGGCACGCTGGTTGCCTCGACGCCGACGGCAAGAACTTCTCGAACACCGAACTCGGCAGGGGCGAGGCCACCCTGTGGATGGAGGAGTTCCGCGGCGAGCTAATCGACACGATGGTCTACGACGGGCAACCGCTGCACGATCACTTCAAGAAGGTCGACGACAACACCGTCATGGGCATCATGAACGGCAAGCATGCGCTGAAGTCGGGGCAGTACGGCTACTTCTATCTGGAGCGCGTCTAACCCGCGGGATTCCGACCGGTGAATGCGAGCAGCCGGTCAAGCGCTGATGCGTCGGCGGGCAGATCGATCGGATCGTCGAAGCCGACGTTCGTGCGGCCCTCGGGGGTGATGACCTTCTTCGCCACTGAAAGCACGTAGTCGGACACCGAATCCGGCGCATCCATCTCGCGTCCCGTCGCGACTGCGTAATCCCAGGCGTGGACCAGGAATTCGATCGAAAGCACACCGGCCATCATCTTGGCGGGAGCTTCGTTCTGACCGAACGACACGGTGCCGTCCAAGCCGCGGCGATGCCAGGCATCCACCGTCGGCCGGGCCGCGGCGACGACCTGCCGTTCCACCGAGTCGGTGGGGACGCGCTGCGGGAGTTGGGCACCGGCGGCGCCGCCGATCACCGTGATCGAGTTCATCAGGTGATCGGTCAGACCAGCGATATCGAATTCCCTGCACGGGGTCTGCTTGGACCACTCGTCGTTGGCGATCGGGTGCAGCACCTGCTGCAGAACCGCCAGCGTTGCTTCGGCGCTGTCCAGTTCGTCGGTTGGCATGTGCCCACGCTACGTCGCGCTTGCGCCTATCGTTGCGCAGATGAGCACGCACGTGCGGGTGATCGCAGCAGCGCTGATGATCCTCGGTCTGATCACCGGCTGCCAACGCACGACACCCGGGACCGTCGCGATGACGACGGAGCCCGGACCCCCACTGGCAACCCGAACGCCACCGACGTCCGACCCGGGGTTCCAGATACCGGGCCTCCCGCTGCCCACCCGCAACACCGATATTCCGGAAGTCCCCGCGCCGCCGAACGCGCTGACGATGGAGTGCGACGAGTTCAACGACCTCGACGAGGCGACCAAGCTGGCGGTCATCCGCGCGATCCTCGCCCAGGAGAACAGCATGCTGGGCCCGGACAACGAGCAGATCGCGCAGTTACTTGCCGAATCGGCCTGTCAGTTCCTCTCCGACGCCACCGTGAGCGAGGTGCTGATGGGTGGCGGCCCACCCTGACTGACTAACCTCTCCTCGCATGGGCGATGCATACGATTCCGTCACCGTCGACATCGATAACCGCGTCGCGCAGGTGACGCTGATCGGTCCGGGCAAGGGCAACGCGATGGGGCCGGCCTTCTGGTCGGAAATGCCCGAGGTGTTCGCCAAGCTCGACGCCGATCGCGAGGTCCGCGCGATCGTGCTCACCGGCTCCGGAAAGAACTTCAGCTACGGGCTCGACCTGCCCGCGATGGGCGGCTCGCTAACCGGTGTGCTGACCGATGGGACGTCGGCGCGGCCGCGGGCGGAGTTCCACGCGGACATACTGCGGATGCAGAAGGCGATCAGCGCGGTCGCCGACTGCCGCACCCCGACCATCGCATCGGTGCACGGCTGGTGCGTGGGCGGCGGTGTGGACCTGATCTCGGCCGTCGACATCCGCTTCGCGAGCGCCGACGCAAAATTCTCGATCCGCGAGGTCAAGCTCGCGATCGTCGCCGACGTGGGCAGCTTGGCCCGGCTGCCGCTGATCCTCTCCGACGGCCACCTGCGCGAGCTGGCGCTGACGGGCAAGGACATCGACGCCGCCCGGGCCGAGAAGATCGGCCTGGTCAACGACGTGTACGACGACGCCGAGGCATCGCTGGCGGCTGCGCACGCCACCGCCGCCGAGATCGCCGCCAATCCCCCGCTGGTCGTCAACGGCATCAAGGACGTGCTGGATCAGCAACGCATCTCGGCGGTGTCGGAGAGCCTGCGCTACGTCGCGGCGTGGAATGCGGCGTTCCTGCCGTCGAAGGATCTGACGGAGGGGGTCAGCGCGACGTTCGCCACGCGGGCGCCCGAGTTCACCGGGGAATAGGCGTCCAGCCCAGCTCGGCCTTCGCCTTCGTGTTGGACAGCGGCAGCCAGGCCCGCCCGAACGCCGTCGCGGGATACGAGGCGACCAGACCAACCAGTCGCGGCGAGATCGGCCAGGGCCGTGGCCTGCCCAGTTTCGCGGCCAGCTCGCGGGCGTAGTCGCCGAACGACTGCGGCCGGTCATCGACGATGTTGTAGATCTGTCCGCCCCGACCGCGGTCGAGGGCGTCTGCCGTCGCGCGGGCGACGTCGCCGATCTCGACCCAGGACAGCATTCCGGTGCCGGTCATCGCGGGCAACCCCCGCCACTTCGCGAGCCGGTTGAAGAGCTCGTGGTGCGGCACACCAGGGCCGTAGAGGATGCCGTAGCGCAGGACGAGTCCCTCGGTGTCGCTGTGCTCGCCGGATGACAGCACGGTCTGCTCCATGCCGCGCAGCGCCGCCAGCATGTCCGCCCCGCCCGGCGGAGGTGGGCCCGGGTACGGGTCGGTCTCGTCCATCAGCGACGGCCCGGTCGGGGCGTAGCCGTAGCCGAAGATGACCGACTCGGCGACCACCCGGCGCACCCCGGCACGCTGGGCGGCGGCCACCAGGTTGGGCGCGCCGCGGCCCCACAACGCACGCGCGGGCTCAAAGTCCTTGGGCCGCTTCGGTCCCCACTTCGGCAGTGTGGTCAGCAGGCTGACGACGACCTCGGGGGTGAACTCGGCCACCACCGAGTCGATCTGGGCGGCGTCGAAGACGTCGGCCAGCACCGGCTTGGCGCCGGCGGCGGCGATCTGCGCGGTCTTCGTCGACGACCGGGTCAGGCCGATCACCTCGTGACCACGGCTCTGGAGTTCGCGCAGCAACGGGATCCCCGGCACGCTCGTCGCACCGGCCACCAACACCCGCATCTAGCTCACGCCCGCCTTCTCGTCGTTCATGCTGTAGCGCAACGCGATCGCGAGCAGCACGGTGGTCAGCGCCAACCCCCCGAACTCGAGCAGGCCGACCCAGTCGCCGGCGCCGTGGTGGGTGTCGATGATGTGACTGAGCGCGTGCAACGCCCAGTGCAGGGTGGCGAACGCCAAGGCCGGCACCCGCCACGTCGGCCACCGGACCGCGGCCACCAACAGCAGGCCCAGCGGCAGTTCGAACGTCGCATTATCGAAGGTGTAGTGGTCGTTGCGCGGCCCGAAGTTGCCCAACGTGTCGAAGAAGACACCGGGCGCGAGCATCATGAACAGCCCGATCAGCACCGAGTAGATCCCGAACACCATCAGGACCACCTCGGCGTACCGCGACCGTGTGCGCGCGGGTTTAGTCACCATGCCAATACGCTAAACCGGTAATGGCCTCGGGCTAGGCTCCAATTCTATGGCGGTTTCGGGTACCACTTCGGGTCCAGAGCTACTGGTGGAACTGGACCGCGGCCGCCGTGCGCCGCTGCACAGTCAGCTGGCCGACGGTTTACGCGACGCCATCCGCACCGGTCGGCTCGCACCGCACGCCCGGCTACCGTCTAGCCGGGTGCTCGCGGCCGATCTCGGGGTCTCGCGCCGGCTCGTGGTGGACGCCTACAGCCAACTGGTCGCCGAGGGCTTTCTGCTGAGTCGGCAGGGCTCGGGGACTCGGGCCGCCACCGTCGACACCACGCGCGGACCATCACACGACGGGCCGGATCCGGTTCCGCGCTACGACATCGACTTCGCCCCTGGCTCGCCCGACCTCGGCAGCTTCCCGCGACATGCCTGGCTACGGGCGCTGCGGCAGGGCCTTGCCGAGACTCCGTCGGACACCTTCGGCTACGTCGCGCCGCAGGGCGTGGCGGCGACCCGCGCAGCGGTGGCCGAGTACCTGCGACGCACCCGCGGCGTGGTGGCCGACCCCGACCACGTCGTGCTCTGTTCGGGCGTGACCCAGGCGATCGCACTGCTCGCGGACGTGCTGCACGACGGCGCGTTGCCACTGGCAATGGAGGACCCCGGGTTCTGGCTACATCGAATGGTGTTGGGCCACAACGGTATCGACGCCATCGCCGTGCCAGTCGACGGCGATGGCCTGGACGTCGCTGCGTTGGCCGCCAGCGGCGCGGCAACAGTGCTGGCGACCCCGGCGCATCAGTCGCCGACGGGCGTGGTGCTGACCGCCGCCCGTCGCACCACGCTGCTGGACTGGGCACGGGCCGACAACCTGATCATCGAGGACGACTACGACGCCGAGTACCGCTACGACCGGGCGCCGGTCGGCGCGCTTCAGGGCGTGGCGCCCGACCGCGTGGTCTATCTCGGCTCGACCAGCAAGACCCTGGCGCCGGGCCTGCGGCTGGGCTGGATGGTGCTGCCGGCCGAGCTGGTCGGCCCGGTGACGCTGGCGAAGGGGTTGGCCGACACCGGCAGTTCGGTCATGGACCAGATCGCGTTCGCGCAACTGCTCACCTCCGGCGGGTACGACCGGCACCTGCGCCAGATGCGGCGACGCTACCTGACCCGGCGAAACGCCTTGCTGCGCGCGCTGTCCCGCTACCTGCCGCAGGCCACCGTGCTGGGCGCGGCGGCCGGCGTCCACCTCACCGTGCGGTTCCCGCCCGGCTACCCGATCGACGAACTGGTCCGCCGGGCGGCGGCGCGGCGAGTCAGGGTCGAGCCGCTGGCGCCGTGTTACGCCGATCGAGCCGCCGCGCCGCCGGGTCTGATGCTCGGTTATGCGAACCTCACCGAATCGCAGATCCTGGCGGGTGTGCAGGCTCTCGTCAGCCGGTGACGCGGTACCACAGATTTATCATCTGTGGTGTATGCGTGACGCTGACAGGCTCCAGCCGTACCCGGTGTCCGCCAGGATGATCGAACAGACGGGTGCCGTCGCCGAGCAGGACCGGCACCACTGTCACCATCACCTCGTCCAGCACACCGGCCTGCAGACACTGCGCGGCGACGCTGGCGCCGAGGACATTGACGCACTTGTCCCCCGCCGCGGCGCGCGACTCTTCGATCGCCGAGGCCAGGTCGCTTACGAAGGTCACCCCCCGGCACCGGGTCGGGCGGCGGCCGGTGCGTCAGCACGAACTGCGGCCCGTCCCAGCCGCCGCCGAACGCCTCACCCTCGCCGGGCCGGCCCTTATTCGGGTCGTCGCCGCCGTAGGTCCGGTTGCCGACGAGGATCGCCCCGGTCTGCGCAATGAGGTCGTCCACAACGGGATTCGGGTCGAGGAAGCCAGCGAGCCAGGCCATTTCACCGCCGGGGCCGGCGATGAACCCGTCAACCGACATCGCCGCCGAATAGAGAAACTTCGCCATGGTCGTCTTGACCGCCGGCAGATGGAAAAGTCATCGGCGACACGCAGCGGTGGCGGAGGGATTTGAACCCCCGGACGGTGTTAGCCGTCTCTCGCTTTCAAGGCGAGTGCATTAGGCCGCTCTGCCACGCCACCGCCGACAAGAGTAACGGGCACCCTCAAGGCTGATTTCGCCGAACGTGCGCTCACTGCGAAATTCCCTCGATTTTTCGCCGTGGCTGCACGTTCGGCGCGCGAATGCCGCCCTTAGACCCGGCCGAGCCTGGCGGACGACGGCCCCGTCTTGAGCCCGGTGCTTATCCGCCGGCAGTTCTCCCCCATCGCGGCGATCTGCGGGCGCGACAACCGTCCCAGAAAATGATCACGTACGCCCTGCCCGTACGTCTCCATCGCCTTACGCACCGCCGCCCTACCGTCGTCGGTGATGGTGGCCAGCACCCCGCGGCCGTCATCGGGACTGGCGCCGCGACGCACCATGCCCTGCGCTTCCAGCCGCCGGATCTGTCGCGTGACGCGACTGGGTAGCGACATGAGCCCGTCGGCAAGGTCGCCCATGCGCGCCGACCCGGTCGTGGACTTGTCGAGCACGTCCAGCAGTCGCACATCGTTGAGAGACAGGTGATGCTCTTCCACGAGGGATCGGTTCAAAGTCGCGTACAACCGAAGAGCGGAGTCGAGGAAGTTCTGCCACGATCTTTGCTCAGCGATGTCCAAACCAGGCATGTCACTCGCGGTACGCCCAGCGATAGTCCCCTCCATGACGGATATGGTAAGGGACAAGACCATTGCTGGGGGCGGAAATCTACGGGAAGTAGCGTTATCTGAATGCATGCCGTCGTGACCGAATCCGCGGATCGACTCAGTTGGCTCGAGGTTCCGGACGCCGCACCAACAGCGGGTGAAGTACTCATCAAGGTTAGGGCTGCGGGGGTCAACCGAGCGGACCTACTGCAGGCCGCCGGCAAATACCCGCCGCCGGCTGGGGCCAGCGAGATCCTGGGCATGGAAGTGTCGGGGACCATCGCATCCGTCGGCGACGGCGCCATCGGCTTGTCCGTCGGGCAACCGGTCTGTGCGTTGCTGGCCGGTGGGGGATATGCGGAATTCGTCGCGGTCCCGGCCGGTCAGGTGATGCCGGTACCCGACACCGTCGGGCTGCATCACGCCGCCGGGCTGCCCGAAGTCGCCTGCACGGTGTGGTCGAACCTGGTGATGACGGCGCACCTGTCGGCCGGCCAGTTGGTCCTGATCCACGGTGGCGCGAGCGGGGTCGGCACACACGCGATCCAGGTGGCACGTGCGCTGGGCAGCACGGTCGCGGTCACCGCCGGATCGGCGACCAAGCTGGATCTGTGCCGCGAGCTCGGGGCCGAGATCACCATCGCCTACCGCGACGAAGACTTCGTCGAGCGGGTCCGCGCTGAAACCGCCGGCGCGGGCGCCGACGTGATCCTCGACATCATGGGTGCCGCCTACCTGGACCGCAACGTCGATGCGCTGGCCACCGATGGTC
Organism: Mycobacterium sp.; assembly: GCA_040511335.1. Lineage (GTDB taxonomy): Bacteria > Actinomycetota > Actinomycetes > Mycobacteriales > Mycobacteriaceae > Mycobacterium. The sequence goes on from JBEVHG010000140.1 coordinate 8,565, forward strand.
AGCTGATCGTGATCGGCATGCAGGGCGGAACCAAGGCAGAACTGAACCTGGGCAAGCTGATCGCCAAGCGCGCCGGCGTCGTCGGCACCGCGCTGCGGGGCCGTCCGGTGACCGGCCCCGGCAGCAAGAGCGCCATCGTCGACGAAGTGATCGCCAATGTCTGGCCAATGATCGCCGACGGCCAGGTGCGTCCGGTCATCGGCGCTGAGTTTCCCATCGAGCAGGCACAAGCGGCCCATCAACTGCTGGCCTCAGGCGATGTTTCCGGGAAAGTCCTTCTGCGCGTGGCGGATTAGCGCGTCAACCTAGCGATGCCAGTGTACGCACCAGCTGGTCAACCTCGGCCGTGGTCGTGTAGTGGGCCAGCCCGACGGTGACCGCACCGCCAATGTCGTTGACCCCGATGACGTCGAGCACGCGTGAGTTGGCGTTGGAGATCGCCAGGATCCCGTTGTCGGCCAGCCGCTGCATCACGCGTTCGGCCGGCACGTCCCTTACCGCGAAACTCAGCACCGGGATCCGAACTTCGGGCCGGCCGATCACCATGACCAGCGGCAGCGACCGCAATGACATCGACAAATAATCGAACAACCGGTTCATGTACGACGTGGCCGATTGCATTGACACGGCGAGTCTTTCGCGACGCGATCCACTTGCCGACTCGTCGAGCGAGGCCAGATACTCGATGCTGGCGACCACCCCGGCGAGCATGCCGAACTGATACACGCCGACCTCGAGACGCTCGGGCCCGGTCGCGTGGGGGTTCACTGCGACCGAAGTAAACGAGTCGATGACGGCGGGGTCCCGGAAGACCAGCGCACCGATCGGCGGCCCACCCCAGGCGATCGTATTCAGCGCGACCACGTCCGCGTCGATCTCATCGATATCGATCAGCCGGTACGGTGCCGCCGCCGTATGGTCGACCACCACCAACCCGCCGACCTCGTGTGCCAGCTTGGCCACCGCGCGCAGATCGGTGACCGTCCCCAAAGTCGATGAGGCCGAGGTTATTGCGACCAGACGGGTCGGTTTGGTGATCAGGCCTTCCCACTGCCACGTCGGCAACTCGCCGTTCTCGATGTCCACCTCGGCCCACTTCACCTTGGCGCCATAGCGATTCGCCGCCCGCAGCCACGGTGCGATGTTGGCCTCGTCGTCCAGCCTGGTGACGACGATCTCATAGCCCAGGCCGACCCGCGATGACGCTGCGTCGGCCAACGAGGTCAGCAAAACCGCGCGGTCGGCGCCGAGGACCACCCCACGCGGATCCGCATTGACCAGATCGGCCACCGCCTGGCGGGCCACGTTCAGCACCGCGGCGCTGCGCCGAGCCGACGGGTGCGGGCCCACCGTTGTGGCCGTCGACCCGCGGAAGGCGGTGGACACGGTGGTCGCGACCGAGTCCGGCACGAGCATGCCGTGCTGTGCATCGAAGTGCACCCACCCGTCGCCCAGCGATGGGTGCAACCCCCGCACACGGGCGACGTCGTATGCCATGCCAGCCACCTTAGAGCGTCTCTGAATTCCACAAACCGACACGATTTGGGGGGCCCGGCCGCACGCACACCGTGCCGGACCGGGTTACCTGGGTCGCCATACTAGTCCGGTGAGCTTGGCCGTCGGAGTGCTGATCGCCGTCTTGTTGCTGGTGCTCCCCGGGGCTATCGTCGCGCGCACCGGCCGGCTCACCTGGCCCGCTTCGCTCGCGGTCGGCCCGGCGCTGACGTACGGCACCGTCGCGCTGACCATCATTCCGTTCGGCGCACTCGGCATCCCGTGGAACGCATGGACGGCGTTGTTTGCCCTGGCGCTCGTGACCGGCGCGGCGCTTTGTCTGCGGATCGCGCTCGCCCGCTATCGCGAACCCGACGCCGAGTCGCGCGCCGTGACCTTGTGGCCCGCGGTCACGGTGGCCGCCGGCGTGGTGCTGGGCGCCGTCTTGATCGGGTTTGCGGCCGTTCGCGGGATACCGCAGTGGCAATCCATCCCCAGTAACTGGGACGCCGTCTGGCACGCCAACACGATCCGGTTCATTCTCGACACCGGCCAGGCGTCGCCGACGCATATGGGCGAGCTTCGCAACATCGAGACCGACGACGCGCTGTACTACCCATCCACCTTTCATGCGCTCGCCACGGTGCTGAGCCAACTGACCGGGGCGGCGCCGACCACCGCCTACACGTTCTCTTCACTGGCGGCTGCCGTCTGGCTGTTCCCGGTGAGCGCGGCGACCCTGACCTGGCACTTGCTGCGGACACAAAGCAACGAATGGCGCACGGCCGGGGCGGCCGCCACCGCGGCGGCGCTGTCGGCGTCGTTCACCGCGGTCCCCTACGTCGAATTCGACACCGCATCGATGCCCAACCTCGCCGCCTACGGCGTTGCCGTCCCGACCTTCGCGCTGATCGTGTCCGCGCTGCGACACCGCGACCGGATCCCCCTGGCGGTGCTGGCTCTGTTCGGGGTTTTCTCGGTGCACATCACCGGCGGCGTGGTCACCGTGCTGTTCGTGGCGGCGTGGTGGCTGTTCGATGCGCTGTGGCGTCCGGCGGGCAGGAGCGAAGCGACCCGGGAGTCAACTCCGGTACGCAGCCGGGTGAGCGACGTCATCGCCCTGTCGCTCGTCGCCGTGCCGACCGTGCTGCTGCTACTGCCGCAGTTCCTGGGCGTGTTGCGGCAGGCCGAGATCATCGTCGGGCACGAGTTCGTCACCCACGAGGGCAAGAAGCGGGGGCTGATCGACGCGATCGTGCAGCACACCCGCCACCTCAATGACTTCCCCATCCAGTGGGCGCTGATCGTCTTGGCCGCGGTCGGCGCGGTGATCCTGATCGTCAAACGGATTTGGTGGCCGCTGGCGGTGTGGCTGCTGCTGGTGGTGTCGATCGCGCATTCCTCCGCGCCGTTCGGCGGCCCGATAGGCGCGCTCACCGGCAAGTTCAGCGACCTGTTCTACAGCGACCCGCGCCGGTTGTCGGCGGTGGTGACGATGCTGCTGGTGCCGATGGCCGGCATCGCCGTCTTCACGGTGGTGGCCGGAGCGGTCGGGCTCGCGCGCTGGCGGGCGAACCGGCTGCGCGCGCACCCGACGCGGCCGGTGCTCTGGTACGGGTTGACGGCTGCCGCGCTCCTGGTCGTCTGTGTGGTCGCCGCCTGGCACTACTTTCCGAGGCACCGCCACCTGTTTGGCGAGAAGTACGACTCGGTGATCGTCAGCGCGAAGGATCTCGAGGCCTTCGCCCACCTCGCCACCCTGCCGGGAGCCCGGGACACGCTGATCGGCAATGCCAACACCGACGGCACCGCGTGGATGTATGCGGTGGCCGGCCTGCACCCGCTGTGGACGCACTACGACTATCCAGTCCAGCAGGGCCCGGGGTATCACCGCTTCATCTTCTGGGCATACGCCGATGACGCCGACACCGATCCGCGGGTGGCCGAGGCGGTACGGGCACTCAATATCCGTTACGTGTTGACCAGCACACCGGTTGTCCTCAAGTTCGCGATGCCCGACGGGCTAGTGTCGCTAGATAAGTCGCGGTCGTGGGAGAAGATCTACGACAACGGTGAGGCCCGCATCTACCAGTGGCGGGAAGACCGAGAGGGAATACAGAAAGAATGACGTCCAACACCGACGACGACAACATCGAAATCATCGGAGCCGATCCCAGCGAAGTCATGGCGCAGGCCGATTCCGACGACGACCGCTCGCTGACCGACCTCGTCGAGCAGCCGGCGAAGGTGATGCGGATCGGCACCATGATCAAGCAACTCCTGGAGGAGGTGCGGGCCGCACCGCTCGACGAAGCCAGTCGCAACCGGCTGCGCGAAATCCACAAGACCAGCATCCGTGAGCTCGAGGACGGGTTGGCGCCAGAGCTTCGGGAAGAGCTCGATCGGCTGACGCTGCCGTTCGGCGAGGACGCCGTTCCGTCGGATGCCGAACTTCGGATCGCGCAGGCGCAGCTGGTCGGCTGGTTGGAGGGGCTCTTCCACGGCATCCAGACCGCGCTGTTCGCCCAGCAGATGGCGGCCCGTGCGCAGTTAGAGCAGATGCGGCAGGGTGCGCTGCCGCCCGGCGCCAGTATGCCCGGGCAGCGCGGAGGACCGTCGCACCCCGGGACCGGGCAGTACCTGTAGAAGCGGCCATGGCCAGCCCCTCTCATCCCCACATCGAGACGCGTGACGCGTGGGTGGAGTTTCCCATCTTCGACGCCAAGACGCGCTCGTTGAAGAAGGCGTTCCTCGGTAAGGCCGGCGGCACGATCGGACGCAACGCGTCCAACGTCGTCGTCATCGAGGCGCTGCGCGACGTCACCATGTCGCTGGAACTGGGCGACCGGGTCGGGCTGGTCGGGCACAACGGCGCCGGGAAATCGACGCTGCTGCGGCTGCTTTCCGGGATCTACGAGCCCACCCGCGGGTCGGCGACGGTGACGGGCCGGGTGGCGCCGGTTTTCGACCTCGGCGTGGGCATGGACCCGGAGATCTCGGGATTCGAGAACATCATCATCCGGGGGCTGTTCCTGGGTCAGACCCGCAAGCAGATGCTGGCCAAGGTCGACGAGATCGCCGAATTCACCGAACTCGGCGAATACCTGTCGATGCCGCTGCGCACCTACTCCACCGGCATGCGGGTGCGGCTGGCGATGGGTGTGGTCACCAGCATCGACCCGGAGATCCTGCTGCTCGACGAGGGCATCGGCGCCGTCGACGCCGACTTTCTGAAGAAGGCGCAGACGCGGCTGCAGGGTCTCGTCGAGCGCTCCGGCATTCTGGTTTTCGCCAGCCACTCCAACGAGTTTCTGGCCCGGTTGTGCAAGACCGCGATGTGGATCGACCACGGGAAGGTCAAGATGACCGGCGGCATCGAGGAGGTCGTCCGGGCCTACGAGGGCGAGGACGCCGCCCGCCACGTGCGCGAGGTCCTCGAGGAGACCCGGCGAGAGTCCGTGCCGCATGACTGATTCGGTGTACGCCGTGCTGGTCACCCACCGGCGTCCCGACGAGCTGGCCAAGTCGTTGGACGCGTTGACCGCCCAGACCCGCGCGCCCGACCACCTGGTGGTGGTCGACAACGACAACGACGACCGGGTCGCCGATCTTGTTGCCTCCCAACCGATTCCAAGCACCTATCTGGGATCGCGCCGAAACCTGGGTGGCGCAGGGGGTTTCGCGCTGGGCATGCTGCACGCGCTGGCGCTGGGCGCCGACTGGCTGTGGCTGGCCGATGACGACGGACGGCCTAAGGATCCCGAGGTGCTGGCGATTCTGCTGGCGTGTGCGGAGAAGCATTCACTCGCCGAGGTGTCGCCGATGGTGTGCGACATGGCCGATCCCGAGCGACTTTCGTTCCCACTGCGCCGCGGTCTGGTGTGGCGGCGCCGGGCCGGCGAACTGCGCACCGAGGGCCCCGGCCAGGACCTGTTGGCCGGGATCGCGTCGCTGTTCAACGGCGCGTTGTTCCGCGCGAGCACGCTGGACGCGATCGGCGTTCCAGACCTGCGGCTGTTCATCCGCGGCGACGAGACCGAACTGCACCGCAGACTGGTCCGCTCGGGGCTGCCGTTCGGCACCTGTCTGGACGCGGTGTATCTGCACCCGCAGGGCAGGGACGAATTCAAGCCGATCCTCGGCGGCAGAATGCACACCCAGTACCCCGACGACGCGACGAAACGGTTCTTCGTCTACCGCAACCGTGGCTACCTGCTGTCGCAGCCCGGGCTGCGCAAGCTACTGCCCCAGGAGTGGCTGCGGTTCGGCTGGTACTTCCTGGTCTCGCGCCGCGATCCCGCCGGCCTGCGTGAGTGGATTCGCCTGCGCCGGTTGGGCCGTCAAGAGAAGTTCGGGAGGCCAGGACAGTGATGTTGTCATGACGTTCACCGACGCGGCCGCCCAGTCCAGGACGTTCTACCGTGCCTGGCGCGACCTGGCCGACGGTTACGGCCGCCGCGAGCTGTGGCTGCACCTGGGCTGGCAGGACATCAAACAGCGCTACCGACGCTCGGTGCTCGGCCCGTTCTGGATCACCATCGCGACCGGCGTCACCGCGGTGGCCATGGGTGGGTTGTATTCGGTGCTGTTCAAATTGGAGCTGTCCGAGCATCTGCCGTACGTGACGCTCGGCCTGATCATCTGGAACCTGATCAACGCCGCGATCCTCGAGGGCGCCGACGTGTTCGTCGCCAACGAGGGCCTGATCAAGCAGCTGCCGACGCCGCTGAGTGTGCACGTCTACCGGCTGGTGTGGCGGCAGATGATCCTGTTCGCCCACAACATCGTCATCTACGTGATCATCGCGATCATCTTTCCCAAGCCGTGGTCATGGGCCGACCTGGCGGTCATCCCGGCGCTGGGGTTGATCATGCTCAACTGCGTCTGGGTGTCGCTGTGCTTCGG
>JBEVHG010000141.1:0-6433 GCA_040511335.1 Mycobacterium sp.
AGCGCGACGGCGGTACTGGTTCGCGCCTCCACGACGGCCCGCAAATCCCCCGAAACAGCTCCTTAACAGCAAAAACGACGAGGAGCGCCCGGCCGCAGGGATGCCGGGGGTTTCTCAGTCAGCGACCAGAACATCGTCTCACGCGTCCGGCTGACCGCCCGACACGAAGTTCGGCGGATAGGCTGCGCGCGTGCTCATTGCGATCGAGGGCGTTGACGGCGCCGGCAAGCACACGCTGACCCAGGGTCTGCGCGCAGCGCTGGAGGACCAGCACAAGTCGGTGGCCGAACTGTCGTTTCCTCGTTACGGCCACTCGGTGTCGGCGGACCTCGCCGCCGAGGCGCTGCACGGCGGGCACGGCGATCTGGCCAAGTCGGTGTATGCGATGGCGGTGCTGTTCGCGTTGGACCGGGCCGGGGCGCGCGACGAGATCGGACACCTGCAGGCCGCCTACGACGTGGTCATCCTCGACCGATACGTGGCGTCCAATGCCGCCTACAGTGCCGCGCGACTGCACCAGGGCGCCGACGGCGACGTGGTCACCTGGGTGCGCGAGTTGGAGTACGAACGGCTCCGGCTGCCGGTCGCCGACTGGCAGGTGCTGCTCGACGTGCCGGCCGAGCTGGCGGCCGAGCGCGCCGAGCACCGCGCCAACACCGAGACCGACCGCGCCCGCGACGCCTATGAGCGTGACGACGACCTGCAGCGGCGCACCGGCGAGGTGTATGCGGCGTTAGCGGCCGCCGATTGGTGCGGGCGGTGGCTAGTTGCCGGTCCGGATGTCGACCCGGCCGACCTCGCGGCCACGCTGACGGGTCGATAAGCAGCCGAAAGGGCGAAACGCCCCTGTGGTACCCGAGGTTTATCGCGATCTGGTGACACCATGGACACCATGAGGCAAAGGATTCTGGTCGTTGACGACGACCCTTCGCTGGCCGAGATGCTCACCATCGTGCTGCGCGGCGAGGGTTTCGACACCGCGGTGATCGGCGATGGCACGCAGGCGCTCACCGCGGTCCGCGAACTGCGGCCCGACCTGGTGCTGCTCGACCTGATGCTGCCCGGCATGAACGGCATCGATGTGTGCCGGGTGCTGCGCGCCGACTCCGGTGTTCCGATCGTGATGCTGACGGCCAAGACGGACACCGTCGACGTGGTGCTCGGTTTGGAGTCGGGGGCCGACGACTACGTGATGAAGCCGTTCAAGCCGAAAGAGCTGGTCGCCCGCGTGCGGGCTCGGCTGCGCCGCAACGAAGACGAACCCGCCGAGATGCTGTCGATCGCCGATGTCGAAATCGACGTACCGGCCCACAAGGTCACCCGGCAGGGCGAGCAGATCTCGCTGACACCGCTGGAGTTCGACCTGTTGGTGGCGTTGGCGCGCAAACCGCGGCAGGTGTTTACTCGTGATGTGCTGCTCGAACAGGTGTGGGGCTACCGGCATCCTGCCGACACCCGTTTGGTGAACGTGCATGTCCAACGTTTGCGGGCCAAGGTTGAGAAAGACCCGGAGAACCCGCAGGTGGTGCTGACTGTTCGAGGAGTGGGATACAAGGCCGGACCTCCGTGATCTGGAGCTCGAGGCGGCGCATTCATCGGCGTTCTGCACCACTGCTGCGCGGTATGAGTGCGTTGGGTCGAGCGATGGGTCTTGCCTGGCGCCGCTCCTTGCAGTTGCGGGTGGTGACGCTGACGCTCGGGCTGTCGCTGGCCGTGATCCTCGTTCTGGGGTTCGTGCTGACCAGCCAGATCACCGACCGCATCCTGGAAGTCAAGGTCCGGGCGGCGAGCGAGGAGATCGAGCGGGCCCGCAATACCGTCAGCGGCATCGTCGGCGGCGAAGAGACCCGCTCGCTGGACAGCAGCCTGCAGTTGGCTCGCAACACCCTGATCAGCAAGACCGGACCGACGTCGGGTGCGGGTTTGGCCGGCACCTTCGACGCGGTGCTGGTGGTTCCCGGTGACGGGCCGCGCGCGGCGACCGCGGCGGGCCCGGTTGCGCAGATCCCCAACGCGCTGCGGGATTTCGTGAAGGCCGGTCAAGTCAGCTATCAGTATGCGACCGTGCGCACCGAGGGGTTCTCCGGCCCAGCGCTGATCATCGGCACCCCGACCTCGTCGCCGGTGACGAATCTCGAGCTGTATCTGATCTTCCCGCTGAACAACCAGGCGAGCACCATCACGCTGGTGCGCGGCACCATGGCCACCGGCGGCGTGGTGCTGTTGGGTCTGCTCGCGGCGATCGCGCTGCTGGTGGCGCGCCAGATTGTGCTGCCGGTGCGGTCGGCGTCGCGGATCGCGGAACGGTTCGCCGAAGGCCACCTGACCGAGCGGATGCCGGTGCGCGGCGAGGACGACATGGCCCGGCTGGCGGTGTCGTTCAACGATATGGCCGAAAGCCTGTCGCGGCAGATCACCCAGCTCGAGGAGTTCGGCAACCTGCAGCGGCGATTCACCTCCGACGTCAGCCATGAGCTGCGCACCCCGTTGACGACGGTGCGCATGGCCGCCGACCTGATCTATGACCACGGCGAGGATCTCGACCCGGCGCTGCGACGGGCGACCGAGTTGATGGTCAGCGAGCTCGACCGTTTCGAGACGCTGCTCAACGACCTGCTCGAGATCTCCCGCCACGACGCCGGTGTGGCCGAGTTGTCGGTCGACTCCGTCGACCTGCGCGCCACGGTGCAGAGCGCGTTGGACAACGTCGGCCACTTGGCCGACGACGCCGGCATCGAGCTGATCGTCGACCTGCCGCCGGACGAGGTCATCGCCGAGGTCGACTCCCGTCGTGTGGAGCGCATTCTGCGCAACCTGATCGCCAACGCCATCGACCATTCCGAGCACAAGCCGGTGCGGATCAGGATGGCGGCCGACGTCGACACCGTGGCGGTGACGGTGCGCGACTACGGCGTCGGGCTGCGGCCCGGTGAGGAGAAGCTGGTGTTCAGCCGGTTCTGGCGCTCGGATCCGTCGCGGGTGCGGCGCTCCGGCGGCACCGGACTGGGGTTGGCGATCAGCATCGAAGACGCCCGGCTGCATCAGGGTCGACTTGAAGCTTGGGGCGCGCCCGGCAAGGGCGCGTGCTTCCGACTCACCCTGCCGCTTGTCCGTGGTCACAAGGTGACGACAAGCCCGTTGCCGATGAAACCCATTGGGCGCGAACGCAAGCCGCGGCGTCCAGCCCGCGAGCACGAACCGGCGGGGGAGACCGTGTGAAACGCGTCGTTGCGGCGGTCTGGCTGCTGTTGCTGGCGGTTGCCGTGGCGGGATGTGCCGGGGTGCCCAGCTCGTCGGCGCCGCAGGCGATCGGGACCGTCGACCGGCCCGCGCCGCCCAGTCTGCCCAAGCCGACACCGGGTATGGATCCCGACGTCTTGTTGCGCGAATTCCTCAAGGCCACAGCCGATCCCGCCAACCGGCATCTGGCGGCTCGGCAGTTCCTTACCGAATCGGCGTCGAACGGCTGGGATGACGCCGGCAGCGCGCTGCTGATCGACCGCGTGGTGTTCGTCGAGACCCGTGGCGCCGAAAGGGTTTCGGTCACCATGCGCGCTGACATCCTCGGGTCGCTTTCGGACATGGGCGTGTTCGAGACGGGCGAAGGGGCGCTGCCCGACCCGGGCCAAATCGAGTTGGTCAAAACAGCCGACGGCTGGCGCATCGACCGGCTGCCCAACGGGGTTTTCCTTGACTGGCAACAGTTTCAGGAGACCTACAAGCGCAACACGCTGTACTTCGCCGACCCGACCGGCAAGACCGTAGTCCCCGACCCGCGTTACGTCGCGGTGTCGGACCCTGACCAGCTGGCCACCGAGCTGATCACCAAGCTCGTCGCGGGCCCCCGCCCCGAGATGGTCAACACCGTGCGCAACCTGCTCGGCGCCCCCCTCAAGCTCCGGGGGCCGGTGACCCGCGCCGACGGTGGCAAGACGGGTGTCGGCCGCGGTTACGGGGGCGCCCGGATCGACCTGGAGAACCTGTCGACCACCGATCCGCACAGCCGCCAACTGCTTGCCGCGCAGATCATTTGGACGTTGTCGCGGGCCGGGATCAAGGGCCCGTACGTGATCAACGCCGACGGCGCGGCGCTGGACGACCGGTTCGTCGACGGGTGGGGCACCTCCGACGTCGCGGCCACCGATCCCGGTGCGGCCGACGGCGCCGCCGCCGGCCTGCACGCGTTGGTGGGCGGGTCGCTGATCTCGCTGGACGGCCAGCGGGCGCCCCGGGTGTCCGGTTCGTTCGGGCAGATGACCAACCAGACGGCCGCGTCGTTGTCGCGCAGTGGGCAGGAGGCGGCCTCGGTGGTGACACTTCGTCCGGGCGCGCCCGATATGGCGTCGTCGTTGTGGGTTGGCCCGCTCGGCGGTAACGCGGGACAGGCGATGGAAGGACGCAGCCTGTCGCGGCCCAGCTGGTCTCTCGATGAGGCGGTGTGGGTCGTGGTGGACGGCAACAACGTGGTGCGGGTCATCCAGGAGGCGGCATCGGGCCAGCCGGCCCGCATACCCGTCGACTCCACCGCTGTGGCTACGCGCTTCCCGGGAGCCATCGTCGAACTGCAGCTGTCCCGCGACGGGACCCGCGCGGCGATGGTCATCGAGGGCCAGGTCGTTCTGGCCGGGGTGGAGCAGACCCCCGGCGGGCAGTACGCGCTGACCTATCCGCGGCGGCTGGGCTTCGGCCTTGGCAACACGGTCGTTTCACTGGCCTGGCGCACCGGCGATGACATCGTCGTCAGCCGCACCGATCCGCAACATCCCGTGTCCTACGTCAACGTCGACGGCGTGAACTCCGACGGACCGAGCCGCAACCTGCTGATGCCGGTGTCCACGGTCGCCGCCAACCCGTCCACCGTCTACGTCGCCGACCAGCGCGGCGTGCTGCAGCTGTCCGGCGCCGCCGCCGAGGACGACCTCACGTGGTCGGAAGTGCGCCCGCTCATGATGGCCGGTGCGCTGCCGGTGCTCCCGGGCTGAACCTGCAGCAGGAGCCTGCGCGCCGAAGTTGTGTCAGCGCTGCTATCCCGTTCGGCGCAGGGTGACTACCGGCGTTTCGCCATATCGGGCTGTGTGTGCGGCGGCGAACCGACCAAGATTGGTGAATCCCCACTGGTGGGCGATGGAGGCGACCGTGGCGATCGATGGGTCGGACTGCTGCAGAGTCAGATGTGCGCGGCGAAGCCGAACCTCACGCACATACTCCATCGGCGAAATGCCCAGATAACGCCGGAAGCCCTCCTGGAGACTGCGGACGCTGACGTGGCTGCGAGCCGCAAGCGCGGACACTGTCAACGGCGCAGACGGCTCGGCCTCGATGATGTCGATCGCGGCGCGGACGGTGCGGGGAGCAACCCGTTTCGGCTCTGCCGCGACGACGTCACGGTGTGGGTGATCGGCGGCAAGCAACAGCCCGCGCACCAGGCTGTCTACAAACGGCAACCCGACCAGCGGTCGCGTCAGCACACTGTTGGGTCGGAACAACTGCTCGGTGAGCATGAGCAACATGTTGAGCCAGCTGGCAGCCGCACCAGTTGTTGTGGACAAGCTGGGTTGGAAGTCGATTTGCGAGGTCACCTGCCGCCCGAGCGCATCACTGAGGGCATCATCGACGACGCAACGATCGATCTTGACAGCTACCATCAGGCTGCCCGCCGCCCATCGCGCCGCTGCGTGACCTTGCGGTTGGTACACGGTGACGCTGCCGGGGCCGGCGGTGATGGACGATCTGCGATGCACCGACTCCAGGCGACCAGACCGCAGCACATTCAGGCGATAAGCGCTGCAGCGGTCACCGCAGTCCAAGGACACGTCGGAGCCGACCACGAGTTCGCCGATGGCGAGCGGACCGATGCGACCCACGCGATGGGCGAGCGAAAGCGAATCCGGGTCACTCAACAGGCTGATATGCGGCTGGTCGCAGCACAGAACGGCGAAGTCACTCAGCACTGACGCCGTGATCCATGGCCGCGTATCCAGTGAGCATTCGACATCGAACTCCGCCACTTCGTCCGCCTTTCAAATACCGACAGCTACGCGATAACAACGTCTACCGCTCACTCCGATGTGTCGTAACTGGCGAATTAGCAGCCAGTTCACAGGCGGAATCCAGGATTGGACTGGCACTGGCGTCGCGCGTAATCCGGCCGGAGCGGTGCGCAACGTGGCTAGTCGGCACGCGGTCGACGCCTTAGCGTCGGCGGCATGGATCGCAATGTCGACCTGCTGGATACCGGACCGGAACATGAAGTTCAGCATCACAACATTTCTCACCGATGAGAGCATTGCCCCCGGTCCTCTTGGTGCGGCGGTGGAAGAGCGCGGATTCCACGCCCTGATGGTCACCGAGCACTCACACATGCCGCTGGCCTACGAGCCGCCATATCCGGGCGCGGGCGACCCTCCGCGGGAGTTTTACCGAACTCTTGACC
>JBEVHG010000142.1:0-8606 GCA_040511335.1 Mycobacterium sp.
GACGCGAAGGAACCGTGGTTCCTCGACGCCTATCGGCGCGCGTGGGAGTGGGCCGATACGACCGGATGGCGGCCCTGAATCAGGCCGGCGGCGGCACGGTGTCGACGGGCGGTGCCGGTTCGCCGTGGGGTGCGCCGTCCAGCGGCGGTGTCGCGGCCGGGTCGGCTGGGATCGTGTTCACCAGGCCGCTCACCGGCGCCTCGCACGTCAGTGCGCCGTAGTCTGGGTCCTCCCTGTTGGGTGTGATCCGCGGCGCGATGAAATCCTCGGCCTGGGCGACCACCGTGTCGTCGACGAGGATCTCGCAGCGCAGATTCGCCGAGTACGGCCAGTCGATCGACACCCGCATGTTCGCGCGCTGCGAGGCCGGCAGCACGGTGTTGGCCTCGAAGGTGCGGCCTGGAACCATCGTCGGGTTGGCGGTCTGGAGTTGGTCGCCCTCGGCGGCGTAGGTGATCGTCACCCCGCGCGACACGCCGTCGACGCGCGCGCGGTAGACGATGTTGTGCAGCACCTCCGGATTGGCGTCGGCAGCGGGCTCGACCGCGGGCGTGGGCGGGGGCTCCGTAGTCTCCGGGTCTGCCAGCGCGGTCGCCGCGAATATCTGCGATCCGGCCAGCAGGGCCGCCAGGGCTGCGGTGGTCATGCATCCGCGCTTGGTGGGGCTCATGGGACCAGAGACTACAACGCCCGCCAAATCAGGGCCATTTCGTTGCCGGCGAGCGAGCGCGAGGCTTCAGTTTGGAAGATTGTCGACGCGCTCCGCGCGCCAGCTCAGGGCCATGCCGTTGCCGGCAAGCCAGCGGTCAAGGTGGTAACCGTGCCTGGACAGGCCGTCGATGGCGTCGACCGCGCGGTGCACCGCCTGCTCACCGACCCCGGGGGGCAGCAGACCATGTCGGACGGCCGTCAGCAGCTCGTCGACGTCGGCGAGTTCCACCCCGACGCCGGTGCGAACGACCAGGTCCAGGTAGTGGTCCTCGGACCGCCACACGGTCTGCCCCGGGGTATACCGGCCGACGTCGAGGTAGTAGTCCTGGTCGCGTTCATAGCCGGGGTTGAAGTGGAACACCGTGGCACGCAGGCCCAACGACGGCAGCAGCCACGACTCCAGGTAGTGGAATTGGGCGCGGCCAGGGGTCGGCCGGGCAAGGTAGAGCCCCCACGGCCGGACGTCGTAGACATCGACGCTCCGCACGATGCCCTTCGGATCGGTGTTGGTGCGAGCGACCAGGTCGAACGTTTCGCGCTTGGGAGGGTGAATACCGCCAGCATACGGTCGCGGGAACAGTGCGTGTCGGTGCCTGGTTCTACGCTGGTGAATATGGCTTTCGCTACCGAACATCCCGTGCTGGCGCGTTCGGAGTACCGCGCCGTCGAGGACGCCGTGCGCGCCGGCGGCCGGTTCGAGGTGGTCAGCCAGCACGCACCGGCCGGTGACCAGCCCGCCGCCATCGAAGAGCTGGAGCGTCGCATCCAGGCGGGGGAGCGCGACGTGGTGCTGCTCGGGGCCACCGGCACCGGCAAGTCGGCGACCACGGCGTGGCTCATCGAGCGGCTGCAGCGGCCCACGCTGGTGATGGCGCCCAACAAGACCTTGGCCGCGCAACTGGCCAACGAGCTACGAGAAATGCTGCCGCACAACGCCGTCGAGTATTTCGTCTCGTACTACGACTACTACCAGCCCGAGGCGTATATCGCGCAGACCGACACCTACATCGAAAAGGACAGCTCGATCAACGACGACGTCGAGCGGCTGCGGCACTCGGCAACGTCGAGCCTGCTGTCGCGGCGCGATGTGGTGGTGGTGGCGTCGGTGTCCTGCATCTACGGTCTGGGCACGCCGCAGTCCTATCTGGACCGCTCGGTGGAGCTGAAGATCGGCGACGAGGTGCCGCGCGACGGGCTGCTGCGGCTGCTGGTGGATGTCCAGTACACCCGCAACGACATGGCCTTCACCCGCGGCTCGTTCCGGGTGCGCGGGGATACTGTCGAGATCATCCCGTCCTACGAAGAGCTGGCGGTGCGCATCGAGTTCTTCGGCGACGAGGTCGAGGCGCTGTACTACCTGCACCCGCTGACCGGCGACGTGGTCCGCAAGGTCGTCTCGGTGCGGATCTTCCCGGCCACCCACTACGTCGCCGGGCCGGAGCGGATGGCGCACGCGATTTCCACGATCGAGCAGGAGCTCGAGGAGCGGCTGGCCGAGCTGGAAGGCCAGGGCAAACTGCTGGAGGCCCAACGGCTGCGGATGCGGACCAATTACGACGTCGAGATGATGCGCCAGGTCGGCTTCTGCTCGGGCATCGAGAACTATTCGCGACACATCGACGGCCGCCCGCCCGGGTCCGCGCCGGCGACGCTGCTCGACTACTTTCCGGAAGATTTCCTGTTGGTGATCGACGAATCGCACGTGACGGTGCCGCAGATCGGCGGCATGTTCGAGGGCGACATCTCCCGCAAACGCAACCTGGTGGACTTCGGTTTCCGGCTGCCGTCGGCCATCGACAACCGGCCGTTGACGTGGGAAGAGTTCGCCGACCGCATCGGGCAGACGGTGTATCTGTCCGCCACCCCTGGGCCCTACGAGCTGAGCCAGACCGGCGGCGAGTTCGTCGAGCAGGTGATCCGACCGACCGGCCTGGTCGATCCCCAGGTTGTGGTGAAGCCGACGAAGGGCCAGATCGACGACCTGATCGGCGAGATCCGCAAACGCGCCGACCGCGATGAGCGGGTGCTGGTCACCACGTTGACCAAGAAGATGGCCGAGGACCTCACCGACTATCTGCTGGAGCTGGGCATCCGGGTGCGGTATCTGCATTCGGAGGTCGACACGCTGCGCCGGGTGGAGCTGCTGCGGCAGCTGCGCCTCGGCGACTACGACGTGCTGGTGGGCATAAACCTGCTCCGCGAGGGTCTGGACCTACCCGAGGTGTCGCTGGTGTCGATCCTGGACGCCGACAAGGAAGGCTTCCTGCGCTCGACGCGCAGCCTGATCCAGACCATCGGCCGCGCCGCCCGTAACGTGTCCGGCGAGGTGCACATGTACGCCGACAACGTCACCGATTCGATGCGGGAGGCCATCGACGAGACCGATCGCCGCCGTGCCAAGCAGATCGCCTACAACGAGGCCAACGGCCTCGACCCGCAGCCGCTGCGCAAGAAGATCGCCGACATCCTCGACCAGGTGTACCGCGAAGCCGACGACAGCGACACCGTCGAGGTCGGCGGCTCCGGCCGCAACGTGTCACGCGGCCGCCGGGCCCAGGGCGAGCCGGGCCGGGCGGTCAGCGCGGGAGTCTTCGAGGGCCGCGATACGTCCAACATGCCGAGGGCCGAACTCGCCGACCTGATCAAGGACCTGACCGAGCAGATGATGGCGGCGGCGCGGGATCTGCAGTTCGAATTGGCGGCGAGGATCCGCGACGAGATCGCCGATTTGAAGAAGGAACTCCGGGGTATGGACGCCGCGGGACTAAAGTGACGCCACTTCGACTTGACCTTAACTGTGGTTGAGCTCATAGCGTTGCGCCCATGACTGAAGTCGTGAGCGTCCGCAGCGGCAGCTGGCGTGAGCTGCTGGGCCGCCAGTACCTCGGTGCGTCGACCGTGCTGGCCGGCGGGGTGGCGCTGTACGCAACAAACGCATTCCTGACCATCTCTTTGTTGCCCAGCACCGTGGCCGACATCGGTGGCCAGCGGTTCTACGCGTGGGTGATCACCGTGTACCTGGTGGGCTCGGTGGTGGCGGCGACCGCGGTCAACCCCCTGTTGATGCGATTCGGACCGCGGGTGTCCTACCTGCTCATCCTCTCCGTGTTCGGTGCCGGCACACTCGGATGCGCACTCGCGCCCACCATGGAGCTGCTGCTGGTGGCCCGCACCGTGCAGGGCGCCGCGGGCGGAATGCTCGCCGGCCTGGGCTATGCGGTGATCAACGCGACGCTGCCGCAGTGGTTGTGGACCCGCGCGTCGGCGCTGGTGTCGGCGATGTGGGGGGTCAGCGTCATCCTGGGTCCCGCCATGGGCGGCGTGTTCGCCCAATTCGGGATCTGGCGTTGGGCCTTCGGGTCGTTGGTGATCATGACAGTGGCGATGGCCGCGCTGGTGCCCGGCGCGTTACCGGCCCGGCGGGACGGCGAACCTGCGCCGGAAGCGATTTCGCGGATCCCGGTGTGGTCGCTGCTGCTACTCGGCGCAGCGGCGCTCGCGATAAGCGTTGCGGGCCTGCAGGACTCGCCATCCGCTACGGTCGGGCTGCTGGCGGCCGGCGTGGCGATGGTGGCGGGTTTCGTGGTGGTGGACCGTCGGGCGCGGGCGGCCGTGCTGCCTCGCGCGGCGTTCGGGCCCGGTCCGTTGAAATGGATGTACGTGACCATGGGGTTGCTGATCGCCGCGACGATGGTCGACATGTATGTGCCGCTGTTCGGACAGCGGCTGGCCGGCATGGTGCCGGTGGCCGCAGGTTTCTTCGGCGCGGTGCTGGCGGTGGGATGGACGGTCTCGGAAATCGCCAGCGCCTCGGTGAACCGCACCCGCGTGGTCGTGCGGTTGGTCACCGCCGCGCCGCTGATCATGGCGATCGGCCTGGCATTGGCGGCGATGACGCAGGGCGACGACGCGACGTGGCCCCAGATCGCTGTCTGGGTGGTGGCTCTGTTCATTGTCGGCGTCGGTGTGGGCGTCGCGTGGCCGCACCTATCGGCCTGGATCATGGGCGCGGTCGACGATCCGATCGAAGGCGGGGCGGCGGCAGCGGCCATCAACACCGTGCAGCTGATCTGCGGGGCGTTCGGCGCCGGGCTGGCCGGTGTCGTCGTCAACATGGCGGACGGTGATGACGTCGCGGCGGCCCGCGGGCTGTTCGCGGTATTCGCGGTCCTGGCCGCGCTCGGCGCCGTCGCCTCCTATCGCGCCAGCCGCGGTCGCTAACGCTCGCTGTCGAGCATCGCCATCTGGGTTGCGTCGTAGCGGTCGCCTGCGGCTGCACCCTTGGGCACGGCCTCCTCGATCGCGGCGAGCTGCTCATCGGACAGCTGCACGTCGACGGCGCCCAGCGACTCGGACAACCGCTCGCGCCGGCGCGCGCCGACGAGCGGGACGACGTCGTCACCCTGCGCGCCGACCCACGCGATCGCCACCTGCGCCACCGAGACGCCCAGCTGTGACGCGACCTCGCGAAGCCTCTCGACGAGCGCCAGGTTGCGATCCAGGTTGTCACCGCTGAACCGCGGGCTGTGTGCCCGGAAGTCATTGCCGCTCTGGCGATCCGCCGACCAGTGGCCGCTGATCAGGCCGCGGGACAGCACACCGTAGGCGGTGACGCCGACGCCGAGTTCACGGCAGGTGTCGAGAAGGTCTCCCTCCAGCCCGCGCGAGATCAGCGAGTACTCGATCTGCAGGTCGCTGACCGGATGCACCGCGTGGGCGCGACGGATGGTGTCGGCGCCGACCTCGGAGAGCCCGAGGTGGCGGACATGGCCGGCGTCGATCATCTCCCTGACCGCGCCGACGGTGTCTTCGATCGGAACGGACGGGTCGATTCGGGCGGGTCGGTAGACGTCGATGTGATCGGTGCCCAGCCGTTGAAGGGAATAGGCGAGCGATGTCTTGACCGCGGTGGGTCGGGCGTCGAAGCCCAGGAATGCACCGTCGGGATCACGCTGGCCACCGAACTTCACGCTGATCTGGACCTGGCCGCGATCGCGCCCGCGCAGCGCCTCGGCGAGCAGCATCTCGTTGTGGCCCATGCCGTAGAAGTCGCCGGTGTCGAGCAGCGTGATCCCGGCGTCGAGTGCCGCGTGAATGGTGGCGATGCTCTCCTCGCGGTCGCTGGGCCCGTACATATCGCTCATGCCCATCAGGCCGAGTCCGATCGCCGACGTCGTCCCGAGGGTGCCGAGGTTCTTGGTGTGCATGGCTCCAGCTTGCAACACACCTCGCGTTGAGACGAGGGTCCGGCGATGACTCTTGGGCCGCCGCGAAGTCGTTATCTCTGAGGCCAATCGACGAGGAGTGAGAACCATGCCCCAGAGCCCGACCGCGTATCCCGACGTCGCCACTCGTGCCGACTGGCTGGCCGCCCGCAAGAAGCTGCTGGACCGCGAACGTGACGTCACCCATCTGCGTGACGCCGTCAACGCCGAACGGCGCCGATTGCCGATGGTCAAGGTGGAGAAGGACTACGTCTTCGAAGGCCATGACGGCGAAGTCCGGTTACTCGACATCTTCGAAGGCCGCCACCAGCTCTACATCCACCACTTCATGTGGATCGACGCTCTCGACGCGGGCTGCCCGAGTTGTACGGCGGCCGCCGAGATGACATTCACCGAACAGGACCGCGCTCTGCTGACGGCCAAAGACGTGACGTTCGCGTGCGTGTCGCGCGCGCCGTATGCGAGCATCGCGCACTACCGCGACAAGCACGGCTGGACCTTCCCGTGGTACTCATCCCGTGACAGCGATTTCACGTACGACTATCACGTCACGCTGGACCCGCATCGTGCGCCGATCGAATACAACTACAAGACACTGGACGAACTGCATACCGACGGCTGGACCGACGACGACCTGCGCGGCGACTGGCCGGGTGCCAGCGTGTTCCTGCGCCGCGGCGACGATGTGTTCCACACCTACTCGGCGTATGCGCGCGGTCTGGACCATTCCGCGGTCGGCTATCCGTTCCTCGACCTGACGCCCTACGGGCGGCAGGAGTCATGGGAGGACTCGCCGGTCGGATGGCCGCAGGGCGGGCTCGCCGCCGGCGTGCCGTCAGAAGAAAGCGACTAGCGATCACATAGATCCAAACGGTGGGTGGGTGCCCGGCCGCCTGGCAGGGTCACATTCCACTGCGGGTGTGGCTGAGTGGCTAGGCACCGGCCTGCAAAGCCGTCGACGCGGGTTCGAATCCCGCCACTCGCTCGCAAGCAACGGAGGCGATCTTGCAGCCGTTTACCGTACCTACTGAAAGCTCAAGCGCCGTATGAGTTTCCAGATTTCCGCGGTAGGTCGCTAGCCAAATTTGGTTTGGCGCAACGCTTCTGATGTGCCCCATCGAGGGGTGGTCGCCGGACTGCCTCTCCTTCGCAACGGTTCGGTAACGGCCAGAATCATTTGCTTGAGTAACTATCGCAACGCGATACCTTCGGTGGGAGACGTCGTCGCGAGGGAACCGGGAATCCATGTCACGCAGGGCCAACCTGACTATCACAACCATGGCCAGTGCAGGGGTGATCTGGCCGGCTCTGGTTCTCAGTCCAACGGCCACGGCCGAGCCCGCGCCAAGCCCAGGTGTGCCGTGCCTCGACATGGTTCAACAGTTCGCTGCCGCTCCGCCGACTGTTCCCGAGTCGCTTGAGGCCGCCTCCGCGGTGCTGACTGCTTTTCCTGAGCAGGCCGCATCGGTGCAGCCGGTTCCGGTTGCAGATGTGGTGGAAGGTGTTTCGGCGCTGGCGGCGCCGAACCCGGCAGCGCTGGTGCCGGAGGCTGCGGGTGCGCCGGTCGCGTCGGCGGTTGCGCCAGCGCCGAGTGCGCCGGTTCCGGCGGGGGGTGCGCCGCCTGTGCCTGCGGTTGCTGCTCCCGCAGCGCCCGTTGCCGAAGCTGCTGCGCCGGCTGCCGAAGTTGCCGCGCCAGTCGCCGAGGCTGCTGGCGTCACGCCCCCGCCGGAAGTTCCATCCTCCGAACCGCAGCCGGCGGCCGAAGCGGCGAATGTCGCGGCCCCTCCCGCCGATGCGGTTCCGGCTGAGCCGGTGGTCGAGGTTTCGGGGGTCGCGCCCCGCCGGACGGGTGGCAGTCACCGGCCGCAGCAGCTGCCGCACCGGTGGTACCAACACCACAGCTGAACCTTCCTCCTGTGCCCGGACTTCCGGTCCAGCTGCCCAGCGAGATCTCTATGCCGCATGACCTGGTGTGCGAAGGCACCGCTTGGTAGTCGGCATCGCCGCCGTTCAACGGCGCCGCGACCGGGGCACCAGTTTTGCGGCGAATCGCAGATCAGAAACAAGTGCGTCGAACGCCTTCTCCCGGTCTTCGGGCGGCCCGCGTAGCACAGCCGACGGATGGGCGGTGGCGACCAAGGCGGGGTCGATGTCGAGGTCTGCGGGCGCGTCGACGTCAGGTAGGTGCAGCACCTCGCCGCGATGAGCGGTCAGCCGAAAAGTGCTGCCCATCAACGACTGTGCGGCGGTCGATCCCAGCAACACCACCACCTCGGGCCGCACGGACAGCATTTCTGCGAACAGCCACGGTCGACAGGCGACCACTTCTTTGCGACTGGGCGTCTTGTGGATGCGGCGCTTACCCCGTTCGGGGAGGGTGAATTTGAAATGCTTCACCGCATTGGTGACATAGACCTTTTGGCGGTCCACCTCAGCCTCCGTGAGGATGGCGTCGAAAACCCTCCCTGCAGGGCCGACGAATGGCTTGCCAGCGATATCCTCCTGGTCGCCGGGTTGTTCGCCGACGAACACGACTGCGGCGTCCTCAGGACCTTCGCCGAAGACGGTCTGGGTCGCGTCCCGCCAGAGCGGGCATCGGCGGCAGCCGTTCGCTGCTTCGCGCAATTCGGGGATGGACCTGGCGGTCGCGCCATCGTCGACCGGCACAGG
>JBEVHG010000143.1:0-6803 GCA_040511335.1 Mycobacterium sp.
AATTGACCGACGGTGTAGCAACGACCCACAGCGAGGGGTCGGTCGAGATCAGACCCCGCTGCGGGTTGCTACTACGAGTCGCTTCGGCACGATCGTCAATGGTAGACGTTGCTGGCCGGTGCATGCAAACCCATTCGGTATGTTCAGCACAGCGCCCGGACGAGCAGCGGCAGAAACGGCCGGTGATTGGCGTGGCCGTCGCGGCCAAAGGCATGTTGTCCCGCGAGGCCGGGTGCCACTCGTCACGGCTGACAGTGCCGAGGTCGAGCGACGACGCACGAGCAGACGCAAAATCGCCCAAAATCGTTGATTTTGAGGCGATTTTGCGTCTGCTCGGCTTAAGTGGCTACCCGAACGGGTTGTCGCCCTTGGCGACCCGGGTGCCCAGCTCGATCAGATTCTCCGCCGACGAGTGCAGTCGCTCGCCGGCTTCCCAGCTCGCCTGCCCGGCCAGATAACGCGACCACGTGCCCTCGATGACAATGCCCAGCTTGAAGCACGCCATCGTGAGATACCAATCCAGCCTGCAGGTTTCGCGGCCACCTGCCGCCAGATACGCATCAAGCAGTTCGCCCCGGCTAGCCAGCCCGCCAAGCGCGGCCAGTTCCGAGCCCGCGTTGATGGGGTTGGGGTCGAGTGGCCAACAAATCAGCATCCAGCCGAGGTCCAGCAGCGGGTCGCCGACCGTGCACATCTCCCAGTCGATGAACGCTGCCAGCTCCGGCGTCTCGCGCCGAAGCAGCACATTGTTGAGGTGCGCGTCACCGTGCATGATCCCGGGTTCGGTGTCCGGCGGCCGGTTGGCCTCCAGCCACTCCGCCAACTCGGTGACAGCCGGGAAGGATTCGGGCGCGTAGTTCTCGTGCCGATAGCTTTCCAGCAGCCGAAGGAACTGCGGAACCTGGCGCGCCAAAAAGGAACCCGGCCGCCTGATCGCCGCGAGCGGGCTGCCCTCCCACGCGACGTTGCCGAGCCGCGCGAGGCCACCCGCGTAGGACAGGCCGACCTGATGCCGCATGCGGGCGTCCCGCACATACGCCTCGGCCATCTCGTTACCGGGGTTGAAACCGTCGACGTCCTCCATCAGGTAGAACACCACCCCCAGGACGTCGAGGTCGTCGCAGCCGGCGATGAAGCCGGGGTGCGGCACCGGTGTGCCGGCCAGGGTGCGCAGCACTGCGATCTCCCGCAGCATCGTCC
Organism: Mycobacterium sp.; assembly: GCA_040511335.1. Taxonomy (GTDB): domain Bacteria; phylum Actinomycetota; class Actinomycetes; order Mycobacteriales; family Mycobacteriaceae; genus Mycobacterium. Next base: position 1,201 of record JBEVHG010000143.1, read on the forward strand.
TGTCGCTCGTCGGCCGCGGGTGCGCGGGCGGCCGCCGGAGCACCATGGGCCGGCCGTCGACGCGCAGCCGCACCACGATGTTCTGCGAGCCACCGGTCAGCGGCCGAATGTCGCTGACCGTCGATCCGATGCCCTGCCGTTGCAGCCACCGGCGCAGCGCCGCCTGGTCGTCGTGGCTCAGTGTCGGCTGCTCGTCGGGCATAGCAGACATCGTGGTCAGCCCAACGACTGTATGTGAGCGGATCTGCCGAAGTCGTTGGGCCGGTTCATCTTTCAGCGCTTTCGCGCGACCAACAGCAGATACTCCCACTCCATCTTCGACGGTCCGGACAGGAACTTGTCGCCGACGCCCGCGATGGCGGCGTCCAGCGTCGCGGCGCGCTCCGCATCCTCGCCGATGGCGCGGTAGGCCGAGATCGTCGGCCCGTAGACGGCCTTGAAGTAGTCGCGGAACGCCGCGCCATCGGCGAAGTGGTTGACGGTCAGCATGCGCCGCTCGCTGAGGACATAGTCGACCCGCTCCCCCAGTAGCGCGCGGACATGATCCTCGCTGCCCCACAGCGGCGGCGGTTGCACGCCCGGCGGCGGAGGCGGAACGTGGGGCTTCATCGCCGCGAAGAGCTGCCCGATATGACCCTCGGGAGTCCAGCTGATCAGGCCGATCGTTCCGCCGGGCTTGGTGACCCGGACCAGCTCGTCGGCCGCGGACTGATGGTGCGGGGCGAACATCACGCCGATACAGGACATCACGGTGTCGAATTCGTTGTCGGCGTACGGCAATGCCTCGGCGTTCGCCTCCTGCCAGGCCAGATCGACACCGCGCTGCGCGGCGAGGGTCTTGCCGTGTTCCAACAGTTCCGGCGTGAGATCGCTGGCGATGACTGTGGCTCCGGTGGCCGCAGCCGGAATCGCCGCGTTCCCGGTTCCAGCCGCGACATCGAGGACTCGGTCGCCGGGCCCGATCCCACATGCTTCGACGAGGACGGGGCCCAGCGGCGCCACCAGATCGGCGGCCAGCTTGGGGTAATCGCCCGTCGCCCACATGGCGCGGTGCTTGGCCTCCAGTTCGCGGTCTTGCACGACGGCGTTCATCAACAACTCCTTGGTCGCAGGTGAGAACATCGTGACGCCAATGATCGTGCGGATCTAGTTGCAGATCTGTACTGGCACTGGTTCTGTATCTGTACTGGGCAGATAATGCGTGTCCAGCGCATACAGGCGGAGGTTTTTGCGATGTCCGGATATGGCCAGTTCTGCCCGGTGGCCAAGGCCATGGAGCTGCTCGACGAGCGGTGGACCCTGTTGGTGGTGCGCGAACTGCTGCTGGGCAGCAGGCACTTCAACGATCTGCGCCGCGGCGTGCCGAAGATGTCGCCGGCGTTGTTGTCCAAACGGCTGAAGTCGTTGACCCGGGCAGGCGTGGTCCAGCGCGACGAGATCGACGGCCGCACCACCTATTCGCTGACGCAGTGCGGGCAGGAACTCGCCGAGGTCGTCGACGCGCTGGGCAGGTGGGGCGTGCGCTGGATCGGCGAACTCGGCGAGGAAGATCTCGACCCGCACCTGCTGATGTGGGACATCCGCCGCACCATCCCCATCGAGTCCTGGCCCCGGTCCCGCACCGCGCTGGCCTTCCAACTCGACGGGGTGGCGCCGAAGGCGTCGCGCTGGTGGTTGGTGGTGGCCGAAGGTGAAGCCGATGTCTGCGACTTCGATCCGGGTTACGAGGTGGCGGGCACCGTCCAAACCAGCCTGCGCACGCTGACACGGATCTGGCGCGGAGACGTCGGTTGGTCGCACGCGGTGCTCGACGGCAGTGTCGCGGTGTCTGGTCCTGCCGATGTGCGCCGCGCCATCCCGTCCTGGATCGGTCAGGCGTCGCTGGCCGCCGTGCCGCGCCCCGCGTGAACCTCGCTCTACTTAGGGGCGAACCGCTGGCCGGCGTCCAGGCGGATGCACTGGCCGTTGAGCATCGGATTCTCCACGATCGCGAGCGCCAGCTTGGCGTACTCTTCCGGCCGGCCCAGGCGGCGCGGGAAGGCCGCGTCCTTCGTCTAGGCCGCGGCCATGTCGTCGGGGATGCCCGCGGTCAGCCCGGTGGCGAACAGGCTGGGCGCGATCGCCAGCACCCGGATGCCCAGACTGCCCAGATCGCGGGCCATCGTCAGGCACATGCCGGCGATGGCCGCCTTGGACGCGGTGTAGGCGACCTGACCGATCTGTCCCTCGAAAGCGGCGATCGACGATGTGTTGATGATGACGCCGCGCTCCTCGTCCTCCGGTTCGTTGCGGCTCATGTGCGCCGCGGCCAGTCGGCTGATGTTGAAGGTGCCGACGGTGTTGAGATCCTGGACCTGGCGGAAGATGTCGAGGTCGTGCGGACCGTTCTTGGTAATCGTGCGCATGGCCGAACCACCGCCCGCGGTCGTTACCGCGATGTGCAGCCCGCCGAGACCGTCCACCGCCTGCTGCAGCACCTGCTCGGTGCCGGCGAAGTCGACCACGTCGACCGGATAGAACGCGCCGCCGATGGCGTCGGCTACCTGCTGGCCATCCGAGTTGGGCCGGTCCAGCACCGCCACGCTCGCGCCGCGCTTGGCCAGTGCCTCGGCGGTCGCCCGCCCGAAGCCCGAGGCTCCGCCGACGATGATGGCCTTCTTGCCCTCGATCTCCATCTAGCTCCCTTTCAAGACTGATCGGACGTCACCTTACTGTAAGCCTTTCGGGTTGGTCCCCCGGGTAGCGTGGCCTCATGGCCGAACCGGCCCGCGGCACGCGGGCGCTGTGCGGCATCGCCGCCGCGGCGATCGCACTCGGGGTCACCCAGCTGCTCGCCGTCGCGTTCGGGCCGCAGGCCGACGCCCGCACCGCGGTCGGCTCCGCGGTCATCGACCTGACGCCGGGCCCGATCAAGGAATTGGCGATCCAGACCTTTGGCATGGCCGACAAACTCGTGCTGTCGGTGCTGGTGCTGGCGGTGATCGCCGTCATCGCCGCGTTCGCCGCGACGTGGGAGACCCGGCGAGTTCCGGTGGGCAGCATCGCGATCGTCGTCGCCGGAGTTCTGGGATGCGCGGCGGTCCTTTCCCGTGCGGGCGCAACGGCGTCGGACACCGTACCGACGCTGGTGGGCACGGTGTGCGGGGTGGGGGTGCTGCGGCTGCTCCTATCGGGACGGTTCGCGGACACTCCCGACGCCGACGACGCACCCGACCCCGGGCGCCGACTGTCGCTGCTGACACTGGGATTCCTCGCGGCAGGGACCCTCGCCGGCGTGTCCGGCGTGGCGCTGAACCGCCGGCTGTCCTCGGTGGCCGGCGATCGCGAGGGCTTCGCGCTTCCCCGAGCAGACGTCGGCGCCGATCCGGTGCCGCCGACGGTGCAGCCGAAAGGCGTTGCGCTGCCGTCGTTCATCACACCCAACGCCGACTTCTACCGTATCGATACCGCGTTGAGCGTGCCCCAGCTCAGCCGGACCGACTGGCAACTGAGGATCCACGGCATGGTGGACCGCGAGATCACCTATCGTTTCGAGGATCTGCAACGTTTCGACGTCGTCGAAAAAGTGGTCACACTGACGTGTGTGTCCAATCCGGTCGGCGGCGATCTCATCTCCAACGCGACGTGGACCGGCTATCGGATGCGAGACCTGTTGGCATCGGCCGGTATTCACCGTGACGCCGATATGGTGCTGTCGACGTCGATCGACGGCTTCACCGTCGGTACCCCCGTCGATGCGCTCACCGACGGCCGCGACGCCCTGCTGGCGATAGGAATGAACGGCGAGCCGCTGCCCACCGAACACGGATACCCGGCGCGTCTGGTTGTCCCGGGGTTGTACGGCTACGTGTCGGCGACCAAGTGGGTGGTCGACCTGGAACTGACGCGATTCGACCGGGCCGAGGCGTACTGGACGCGGCTGGGCTGGGCGCCGCGCGGACCGATCAAGACGCAGTCCCGCGTCGACGTGCCCCGCAGCGGTCAGGACATCCCGCGTGGACCCGTCACATTCGGCGGCGTCGCGTGGGCGCAGAATCGCGGCGTGCGCGCCGTCGAGGTCCGCATCGACGAGGGCGACTGGCAACCGGCTCAGCTCGGGGCAAGCTACTCGAACGACGCCTGGCGGCTGTGGAGTTTCGGTTGGCAGGCAGCAGAACCGGGATTGCACACCATCACGGTGCGCGCCACCGACAACACCGGCGCAGTCCAGACATCCGAGCAGGCAGACCCGGTGCCCGACGGCGCCACCGGCTGGCACACAGTGTCCTTCGGCGTCACCTGAGATAACCCCCCTCTCCGCGAGCGACCGCGTCTGTACGCGACACGCCGGGTGTCTGCGTGCAAACGCGGGCTCGCGGGTCACGAAGTCGGCTAGGTCCTCACCGAGCTGCTGGGAGATGTCTGACGGCCGTGTCAGGCTGGGCACGTGCTGCTCATCGATGTCGCGACCGCGTCGGCCGAGGTCGGCGCCACCTCGGCACGGCTTGCCAAAATCAGCCGGATCGCCGGCCTGCTGGCCCGCGCCGCCGATGAGGGCGACCCCAAGCTGGTGGCGGTCGTCGTGTCCTGGCTGTCCGGTGAACTGCCGCAGCGCCAGATCGGTGTTGGCTGGGCCGCGCTGCGGTCGTTACCGCCGGCCACCGCCGAGCCGTCACTCACCGTGACGACCGTCGACACGGCGTTCTCCGAGATTCGGGCGGTCGCCGGGAAGGGCTCACAGGCTCGCCGCGCCGAGTTGGTCGCGAACCTGTTCGCCGCGGGGACCGAGGTCGAACAGACCTTCCTGCGGCGCCTGCTCGGCGGCGAGCTGCGGCAGGGCGCCCTGATCGGAGTGATGGCCGACGCCGTCGCCAAGGCCGCCGGCATCCCCGCGCCGGTGGTGCGGCGCGCCGCGATGCTGGCCGGCGACCTTCCGGCGGTGGCGTCCGCGGCGTTGACCGACGGGCAGGCGGCACTGGAGCGGGTCACCCTGCGTGTCGGGCAGCCGGTGGGCCCGATGCTTGCCCAGACGGCTACCGGCGTCTCCGAGGCACTCGAACGCCTCGGCGGCACAGCAATTTTCGAGGCGAAACTGGACGGCGCCCGGGTGCAGATCCACCGCGCGGGTGACCAAGTTTCCGTTTACACCCGCAGCCTCGACGACGTCACCGAACGGCTGCCCGAGGTTGTGCACTCCGCGCTCCAGCTACCTGTCACCGATCTGATCGCCGACGCGGAGGCGATCGCGCTGCGGCCCGACCTGCGCCCGCACCGATTCCAGGTCACCGCGTCGCGGTTCGGTCGCAGCGTCGACATCGAGGCGGCCCGCGCGGCGCAGCCGTTGTCGGTGTTCTTCTTCGACCTGCTGCATCTCGACGGCGCCGACCTGCTGGACCGGCCCACCACCGAGCGCATCGCAGTGCTGGACGCGATCGTGCCCGCGGCGCAGCGCGTCAACCGGCTGATCACCGCCGATGCCGAGGCCGCGGGAAGGTTCCTGGACGAAACACTGGCCGCCGGTCACGAGGGTCTGATGGCGAAGTCGCCGACCGCGCCGTACGAGGCCGGCCGCCGCGGCGCCGGCTGGCTGAAGGTCAAGCCCGTGCACACCCTCGACCTGGTGG
>JBEVHG010000144.1:0-19904 GCA_040511335.1 Mycobacterium sp.
CGGCGAGCGACCTCAACGTGAGTAGCTGCTTGCGCATCATCACCAGATCTCCCAACGCAAGACTCCGCCCGACGATCGGCGATCCCTCGAACAGAACACGGACGTGAAGCCGTGAGCCGTCCCCCTGTGGCCGGACCGCGTACGTCACCGCCACGCCTTTCGACCGCAGCGTGATGTGCTCGCCGTCGACGAACGACTGCAACGCGAACATCGTCATGAACCGCTGGCCGACCTCGAGGCGCGGCTGCGCGGCATTGCGGGTGTGGGGACTTCTGCGGCCGAAGTTGTCGAGGAGGTCGTAGCTGTACGGCGCGATGCGCAGCTGACACAACCACCCGAAAACGATCGGCGGTGACGCGTCAACGTTGATTGCGCGGTCCGCGCGGGTTGCGGCGTGCGGGGCCAGCGCGTCGCACGGCAGTGGCTCTGCGCGTTCCGGGTGCGTCGCACCCCAGTTCAGGCCCGGTGTCACGACGCCGCCGCCCCGAGCGGGCGTGCTTCTGCCGCAATGCGTTTGAGCATCCGCCGCACGACGATGCGGTGTCCGCCGCTGCCGATGACGAGCGCGCGGTAGACCTTGCCCGGGACGCCCGGAAAGGCCGCCCAGGTCAGTGCGCGCAGGCGGGTGTGGCCGCACCCTTCGTCGGCCAATTCGAATACCAGCTTGTAGACCGAGAACGGGTGCCGGCCCTTCAGCGAGAGCCGCTTCGGTGGGCTCGCGTCGTCGAGTGCGAAACCCGTCGGGACCGTGGTCGCATCGTTCGGGTTGCGGCACATGACCCGCAGCAGCGCCGACCACGTTTCCGCGCGGTTGGCCCGGATTGATATGGCATGCTCATCGATATAGGGTAATCGTTCTATATAGAGGGAATGTACTAGATCGTGGCGCCTCCCCGGAAGCATGAGACCGATGTGATCCTGGACGCAACACGCGCGTTGGTACTCGCCGAAGGCCCGCGCGCGGCGAGCGTGGCGGCGATCGCCACGGCCAGCGGCGCACCGGCCGGCACGCTCTACCACCGGTTCGGCAACCGCGACGGCATCCTGAGCGCCGCGTGGCTGCGCGCGCTGGAGCGCTTCCAGTCGCGGGCGATGGGCGCCGAGGGCGATTCCGCGCTGGACACCGCCGCCGCCATGGCGGTGGCCGCGGTCAGCTTCGCCCGCAACCACACCGAGGACGCCAGGCTGCTGCTGACGCTGCGGCCGACCGACCTGCTCGACGGCGAGCCCGACACGTCCTTCCGGGACACCCTCGCCGCCATGAATGCTCCACTGATCGACCGGGTGGGCGAACTCGCCCGGGCCTTGTTCGGGAGCCGGCGCCCGCGGGCCGTCGACGCGGTGTCCAGAGCGGTCGTCGACCTGCCCTACGCCGTCGTGCGCCGGCACGCCCATGACGACCCGATACCGTCCTGGCTGGAGGCCGACGTCGGGGCCGGGGTGCGCGCGCTGCTTACCGCGCACGCGGGACATTAGGAACTCAGAAGTACCGCAACCACACATATACCCACGCCAAAGAGGTACTCAGCAGCGTCACAACGATGCCGTATCTGCTGAACCGCCAGAAGGTGATCGGGTGGCCCGCACGTTGCGCGATTCCGATCGCGACGACGTTGGCGCTGGCCGCGATCGCGGTGCCGTTGCCGCTGAAGCAGGCGCCAAGAGCGAAGGACCACCACAGCGCGCGCCCGGTCTCGGCGTCCGGAGCGTGTGCGGCCATGCCCTCGACGACCGGGGTCATCGTCGCTGTGTACGGAATGTTGTCGACGAACGCTCCGACAACCGACGACCCGAAGAGCAGCGCGGTGGCCGCGACGAAGTAGTTGTCGCCAAAGGCGGACTCCGCAGCGGAGCCGAGTGCTCCGATGACACCGGTGTGCACGAGGCCCGCGACCATCGCGAACAGCCCCATGAAGAACACCAGCGTTGACCACTCCACCTCCGGGAGCACCTCGGCGACATCGACATTGGTGACCAACAGCATCGCCCCAGCCCCCACCAGAGCGACGATCGACGGCGGGACATGCAGCACCGAATGAAGCGCGAATCCAATGACGACCACCGTGAGGACCGCCAGCGTCCGTTTCAGTAACCGGGTGTCTCTGATCGCACGCCGTTCCTGCAGCGCCATCACCTCGTCGAGGTGTACGGCATCGCCGCGAAGGTCGGCGTGGAACAAAAACCTGGTGAACACGACGAAGAGCGCGAAGATCACAACCACTGCCGGGGCCATGTGGACGAGGAAGTCGTTGAAGGTCAGCCCGGCCCGGCTGCCGATGATGATGTTCGGGGGATCGCCGATCAGCGTGGCCGCGCCACCGATATTGGATGCCAGGACTTCGGCGATCAGATAGGGCTGCGCGGCGATACGCAAACGGTCACAAATGACCAGCGTCACCGGAGCGACCAGCAGGATGACGGTGACGTTGTCGAGCACCGGGGACGCGATTGCCGTGATGAGCATCAGCATCACCATCAGCCGGTACGGTTTTCCGTGCGATCGCTTGGCCGCCCAGATCGCGAGAAAGTCGAACACGCCGGTCTGCTTGATCACGCCGACGATGACCATCATGCCGAGCAACAGGAAGATGACGTTCCAGTCGATGCCCTCGTGCTCGGAGAAGAACACCCGGTCGCCGGGGATCAGGCCAAGCACCGTCATCAGGCCCGCGGCGACCAGTACCGTTTTGACCTTGTTCGCCCGCTCGGTGGCGATGAACCAGAACGCGCCGACGAAGATGCCCAGGGCGAGCACCGGAGCCAGCACGGGAGATTCCGCCGATCCTGTCGCCGAAACGCGCTCGCCGACGCCGGTCAGTCGCCAGGCCCGGCAACCGCCAAACTGGTGAGCAACCGTTCCAGGGTCACCGCACCTGTTAGCCGTCCGCGGCGATCGACGACAGCGATCAGCGGGCTTCGCCTGTTCGCCATAACGGTGGCGACCTCCAGCAGTGTGGCTTCCGGAGCCACGGTGGCAGGCTTGGCGACCGGACTGGGCAGGCAGTCACCCACCGTCAGCTTGCCGGGCCCGTGCCAGAACAGATCGGCGTGAGTTTCGTCGACGGTGCGGACTAGCGCCGAATCGTCCTGATAGGACTCTGGAATCGTCAGTCGAAGCACCTGTGTGCCGGGTAGAACGGCGATCGGCCGGTCGGAGTCGTCCACCACAATCAGTCCGGGCAGCCGGTTGACGACCATCAACTGAACCGCCTTGGACACCGGATCATCGATGCGGATCGTCGGCGCAGTCACGGCGATCTCGTGTGCTTGCATGGTTTCGTTCCATTGGGTGCCGGTGGTAATGGTCATCGTCCTCGTTCTCCGATCAGTTCGTCGATCCGTCGCTCCAGTGATGTAAGACGATCGGAAAGTGGCCGGCTGTGCAGAATCTCGGCCACCTGGTCGGCCTCATCGGGTTCCAGGAAGATCGCTCGTGCGGGCACGTCGAGATCGCTTCCGTCGTAGGTAAAGAAGTGCCGGTTGCTGGCGCCGTCGACCAGCAGACAGAACCGCTCGCCGTCCCGGGTGACGAGGTGGTGCAGAACTCCACTCCCGGGCACCGTCGTCCGATCGATACGCATCCCAACTCCTCGGTGCAAGTGACGACAGTCTGGGTCGCGGGTCGGCCGACCGCCATCGGGTCTGACACCCATTCATGGAGGGGTGAGACCTGTATGGACAAATGTCTCCGCGACAGATCACCCTGGGGGTTAGAGCTGGTGGGCGAAATGTGTGCGATCGGTGTGTTTGTGAGCTTTGGTGAGTGTGGCGGTTGTTGTCGGTGCGGTCTGGGAGGGTTGGGTAATGTACCGCGGATCGGCGAACTGGCCACGGGCGTCGGGGTGTGGTGATGGCGCGGTTTGAGGTTCCGGAGGGCTGGGTGGCCCAGGCCTATCGGTTCGCGCTGGATCCCACTCCGGCCCAGGTCAGCATGCTGGAGTCGCATTGCGGCGCGGCGCGGTTCGTGTTCAATCACATGCTCGGTGTGGTGAAGGCCAATCTAGATCAGCGCAGTGCGGAGCGCTCCTACGGCGTCGCGGAGCAGGATTTGACCCCGGCGCAGGGCTGGTCGCTGGCCCAGCTGCGCAAAACCTGGAACGCCCGCAAGGACGAGGTGGCGCCGTGGTGGCCGGCCAATTCGAAGGAGGCCTACAACTCGGGTTTGGATGGGCTGGCCCGCGCGCTGGTGAACTGGTCGACGTCGCGGTCCGGGCAGCGCGCCGGCGCCGCGGTCGGGTTCCCGCGCTTGAAGGCCCGGCACCGCAGCGCGCGGTCGGTGCGGTTCACCACCGGAGCCATCCGCGTCGAACCCGACCGCCACCATGTCACCCTGCCGCGGCTGGGCGCCATCCGTACGCATGAGTCGACCCGCAAGCTCGCGCGGCGCCTGCAGGCGGGGACGGCGCGGATCCTGTCGGTCACGGTGAGTTTCACCGGGGGGCGCTGGGTGTGCGCGTTTCAGGTGATCGTGGCCGCCAAGTCCCGGCCCGCCCACGCCCGCCGATCGCAGAACCGGGTGGTGGGTGTGGATGTTGGGGTCCGCGATCTGCTGGTGGTCGCCGCCGCCGACGGCGTGGAGGTGGCGCGGGTCGCGGCGCCCCAACCGTTGACCCGGGCGCAGTCGCGGCTACGGGCGGCCCAACGGTGCGCGGCGCACCGGTGTGGCCCCTACGATCCCGACACGAAGACTCGCCGGGAGCCGTCGAAACGGTGGGCGCGCGCCAATGCCCGGGTGGGCCGGATTCATGCGAAGGTGGCCGCCATCCGGGCGCAGCAGATCCACCAGGCCACCACTGATCTGGCGTTGGCCCACGACACGGTCGTCGTCGAGCGGCTGGCCGCCAAGAACATGGGCCGGCGCGGTGCGCGGCGCAAACGCGGCCTCAACCGGGCGTTGGGGGACGCTGCGCTCGGGCGTATCCGCTCCCAGCTCGGCTACAAAACCAGCTGGTATGGCACCACGTTGGTGACCGCGCCCAGGTTTTTTCCGTCGACTCAACTGTGTTGTCGCTGCGGGGCGAAAACCAAACTCCGGCTGCGCGACCGCACCTATCATTGCCGCAACGGATGCCCGCCAATAGATCGGGATCTGAATGCGGCGATCAACCTCGCCCGCCTCGGCGACCCCAGTCATGGGGCAACGGGGACCGGTACCGGCAGTAGGCCGGCCGCCAGCGTCACGGCTGGAGATGGACGTGGAGCCATCCACAAGACCAGCCCCACCACCACCCCGGGTGCGGTGGGGACGGCAGGAGGCGACGAAGCGTCAACCCCGCACACCACTCACCCGGGTGCGGGGACCGCTGCTCCGCGAGGAGAAGCTGCCTGAAATGCCCAGCCATACAAACACTCACACTTCAGGCAACGGTATGAACCGTCGCGCCACGGTCATCAGCCGATTCCGCCGGCGAGCGCGCACTCCCGCCGGCGCGCTGTTCCGGCGGGTGTTTCTGATCAACGGGCTGATCTTCACCCTCGGCACGCTGATCCTGGCGCTGTCTCCGGCGACCGTTTCGGCGCGGATCAAGCTCACCGAGATCCCGGTCCTGGTGGTGGGACTGGCGGTGATACTAACCGCGAATGCGCTGCTGTTGCGGTCCAGCCTCGCCCCGCTGGACCAGCTCACTGCCTCAATGCGGAGGGTGGACCCGCCCCGCCGCAGCGACCGCATCGCCGATCGTGGCACCGGCGACCTTCATCACCTCATCGCGTCCTTCAACACGATGCTGGACCGCCTTGAGACGGAACGGACCACAGCGAGCGCGTCGGCGCTTGCGGCACAGGAGAGCGAGCGCCAGCGGATCGCCCGGGAGCTGCACGACGAGATTGGCCAGACGCTGACCGTCGCGTTGCTCACCCTCAAACGTGCGGTCGATCGTGCGCCGGAGTCGATTCGCGGCGAACTTGAAGATGCGCAGGAGACGGTGCGGGCCAGCCTCGATGAGGTTCGCGGCATCGCCCGGCGGCTGCGCCCCGATGCGCTGGAAGACCTCGGCCTGCACAGCGCGCTCAATGCGCTGTGCAGCGAGTTCGCGCAGGCGACCGGGATCGCGGTCGTCAAGCACATCGCGCCCCAAAGCGGCCGGCTTAAACCGGACATCGAGCTCGTTTGCTATCGAATCGCGCAGGAAAGCCTGACAAATGTTGCGCGACATGCCGGTGCGAGCAAGGTCTGGCTCGACCTGCACACCACTTCCGATCAAGTCACCTTGCGCATCGCCGACGATGGCAGGGGCGGGGTTGCCACCGAGGGTGCGGGGATAAACGGAATGCGTGAACGCGCGCTACTGGTGAACGCCGCCCTCACGATCACATCGCCGAAGGACGAGGGGACCGAGGTTCGGCTGGCCATACCTCTGCGGCGACGGAGCGGTTGATGCGCGCCTCACCGGCGCGCATCCTGCTCGCCGACGATCACGCGCTGGTACGCAGTGGGTTGCGGATGATCCTTGATGCCGAACCCGATCTTCAAGTTGTCGCGGAGGCGGCCGACGGGCACGACGCGCTGGTGGCCCTCGACCGCACACCGACGGACCTCGCCATTCTCGACATCGCGATGCCGCGTATGACCGGACTACAGGCCGCCAGGGAAATCAACCGGACGCATCCCCACGTTCGGATGCTGATTCTGTCGATGTACGACAACGAGCAGTACTTCTTCGAAGCGCTGAAGGCGGGTGCATCCGGGTATGTCCTGAAATCCGTCGCCGACCGCGACCTTCTCGAGGCATGCCGGGCGACCTTGCGCGGCGAGCCCTTTCTGTATGCCGGCGCGGTAACCGCGTTGATCCGGGACTACCTCCATCGGGCCCGGCAAGGCGATGGGTTGCCGGACACCATCCTCACGCCGCGCGAGGAAGAGGTGCTCAAGCTCATCGCCGAGGGTTATTCGGCCCGAGAAATCGCGGCCACCTTGGGAATCAGCGCCAAAACAGTCGACCGGCACCGAACAAACACCTTGGCCAAACTCGGTTTGCGGGACCGCCTGGCTCTCACTCGCTACGCGATCAGGGCCGGTTTGATCGAGCCCTGACTAGCGGCCGGCGGCAAACGCCCGCAGCGACTCCACCTGGACGGGATCCAGTGACGGGCGGACGTTTTCGCGCGCCGTCGCGACGTCGGCGGCGGTGACATCGGCCGCGTCGATGGAACGCCGCATCGCCGTCAGTGCGGCCTCACGCAGCAGTGCCACACAGTCGGCGGCGCTGTAGCCCTCCAGCTCGTCGGCCAGCGCGTCGAGGTCGACGTCGTCGCTCAGCGGGATCGATTTGCCTGCGGTGCGCAGGATTTCGCGGCGCGCTTGGGCATCGGGCGGTTCGACGAACACCAGCTTCTCCAGCCGGCCCGGCCGCAGCAGCGCCGGGTCGATGAGGTCGGGACGGTTGGTGGCGCCGAGCACCACCACGTCGCGCATCGGCTCGATGCCGTCGAGTTCGGTCAACAGCGACGCCACCACCCGGTCGGTCACGCCGGAGTCGAAACTCTGGCCGCGCCGCGGCGCCAGCGCGTCGATCTCGTCGAGGAACACCAGCGATGGCGCCGAGTCGCGCGCGCGGCGGAACAGCTCGCGCACCGCCTTTTCCGAGGCGCCCACCCACTTGTCCATCAGCTCGGCGCCCTTGACCGCATGCACCGACAACCGCCCGGAGCTGGCCAGCGCCCGCACCACGAACGTCTTGCCGCAGCCGGGCGGGCCATACAGCAGCACGCCGTGCGGCGGCTCGACGCCGAGGCGGGCGAACGTGTCGGGATGTTGCAGCGGCCACAGCACCGCCTCGGTGAGCGCCTGCTTGACGTCGGCCATGTCGCCGACGTCGTCGAGCGTCACCGTGCCGACCAACACCTCTTCGGTGGCCGATCGTGACAGTGGCCGGATGACGGTCAGAGCGCCGGTCATGTCGTCCTGGGTCAGCGAAGGCGGCTTGCCGTCGGCGCTGGCCCGCGCCGCGGCCCGCAGCGCCGCCTCACGCACCAGCGCGGCCAGATCGGCGACCACAAAACCCGGTGTGCGTCCGGCGATCTCGTCGAGATTCAGCCCCACCGACGGCACCGAGCGCAGCAGCACCTCCAGCAGGGACTTGCGGGTGGCCGCGTCGGGCAGGCTCAGGCCAAGCTCGCGATCACACAGGTCCGGTGCCCGCAGCCTGACGTCCAGCGCATCGGGAACCGCCGACGTCGCGATGAAAGCCACCCCGGGGGTCGCCACCGCTGTGCGCAGTTCGGTCAGGATCAGCGTCGCCACCGGTTCGGCGGTCGACGGCAGCAGCGCGTCGATATCGGTGATCAGCAGCACGCCGCCGCCCTCACGCACCGTCGCTACCGCAGATGCGACGGTCTGCAGTCGATCCTGGGCCTGCAGCGCGCCGACCTCGGGCCCGTCCAGCTCGACCAGCCGGCGCCCGGCGCAGACCGCGCGGACCATGGTGGCTTTGCCGACACCGGCCGGCCCCGACACCAGCACGCCCAGATTGGCTGTCGCGCCGAGTGTTTCGAGCAGCTCGGGCTCGTCAAGCGCCAGCTTCAGCCATTCGGTGAGCCGGCCTGCCTGCACGTGGGCGCCCTTGAGATCGTCGAAGGTGATCGGCGGGGTGGCCGGCCATTCCGTCGGTTCGGTCACTTCCGGTGCGGCTGCGGTTCCGGCTAAACGTTGTGTGCCAACGGTTCCGGCGGTGACACGGCTGGATGGCGCCTTCGGTGCGGCACCGTTGCCCCAGCTGACCAGGGAGTTCGGCTGCACGCTGACCGGGCCGGCGGGGTCGACACCGGTCACGGTCAGAAGTTCGGAGGTCCAGGTGATCCCCACCGCCGACGCCAAAGCGGCGCTGGCCTCCGACGTCGACGTACCCGGACCGAGATCGCGGGGCAGCAGCGACACCGTGTCGCCGACCGTCATCACCTTGCCCAGCAGTGCCTGGCGCAGCGTGGCCGACGACACCGACTGGGTGGCGAGGTTCGACCCGCTCAGGGTCACCGAGCGTGCGCCGTAAACCGTCACCGGGGCGACGATCACGCTGGTGTCCTCGCGCAGTCCGGCGTTGGACAGCGTGACGTCGTCAAGCAGCGCGGTGCCGGCCGGGGTGCCTTCCGGGGCCAGCCCGGCCACCGCGGCGGTGGTCCGCGAGCCGGTCAGCGAAACCGCGTCCCATTCGCGGATGCCAAGCGCTGCAATGGCTTCCGGATGCAGCCGGACGACGCCGCGGCGCGAGTCGAGCGCCGAGGTGTTGAGCCTGGCGGTGAGCGTCAGTTGTTTCGGAGCCGGACGGCCGGCGACATCGGTTGCGGTCATATCAGGCACCCGGCTTACGCAGTCCGAGGCGCGCCATGGATCGGCGGTGCGGCTGGGCCCGGCGAATCTGCCGCCGCGCAGCGCGCCGCTCCTTCGGCTTGTCCTCCCAGGCCTCCGGGTGCGCGGCGACCCAGCGCTTGCTGCGCACCGCAAAGGGGATGTGCAGCACGTACGCCACGATGACGACCAGGATAACGATGTAGCCGTAGAAGATCGATGCGGCGACACCGATCGCCAACAACGCCAGCAGCGGGGCGACCATGCCCGGCGGAACCGAGAAGGTGTGGATCTTCCTCATCGGGATGGCGCTGACCACCAGCAGCGAGACGCCGACCATCCAGACACAGACGGCCCATTCCGACGTCCACCAGCCGTCGCCGAACTGCAGTTTGGCCGCGATGGGTCCGATCGCGCCGATCGCGCCAGCCGGTGCGGGCATGCCGACGAAGTACTCCTTCTCGTATGCGGGTTGGACCACGTCGAGCAGCGCGTTGAAGCGGGCCAACCGCAACACGATGCACACCGCGTACAGCACCACCACGATCCAGCCCACCCGCGAGTGCGTCAGCAGCATCGCGTACACGATGAACGCCGGTGCGACACCGAAGTTGACGGCGTCGGCTAGCGAGTCGATCTCCTCGCCCATCCTCGACGTTGCGCCGAGCGCCCGGGCGATGCGGCCGTCGAGTGCGTCGAGGATCGCGGCGGTCGCCAGTAGCGCCATCGCCTCCGTCGGCCGGCCGTCGAGGGCGAGCTTGACCGATGTCAATCCGAGGCAGATCGCCAGCACCGTCATCGCGCTGGGCAGGATGACCAGTCCCGGTGGTCGGCGCTTGACGCGGGGCTTGATCATGGCAGCTCGGCCAGCACCGTTTCGCCGCCGATCGCCCGCTGGCCGGACTCGACGAGCACGTGGGCGCCGTCGGGCAGGTAGGTGTCCAGGCGTGACCCGAAACGGATCAGCCCGTAGGTCTCGCCGAGCGATAGCTTGTCGCCGGTCTTGGCGGTGCAGACGATGCGACGGGCCAGCAGTCCGGCGATCTGCACGACCGCGACGTCGGCTCCGCCCGGCGTGCGGATCCACATGCCGTTGCGTTCGTTCTCGGCGCTGGCGCGGTCGCGGTCGGCCGAGCCGAACTGACCGGCGCGGTACTGGACCGCCATCACCTCGCCGGCGACCGGAACCCGTTGCACATGCGCGTCGAACAGCGACAAGAAGATGCTGATCCGTGTCATCGGGGTGTTGGGCAGGCCGAGTTCGGCCGGTGGCGCGGCGTGGTCGATCAGGGTGATCCGGCCGTCGGCCGGTGCGACGACCACTCCCGGGCGGGTGGACGGCACCCGCGGCGGATGCCGGAAGAACAGCGCGCACGCTCCCGCGGCGGCCAGTCCGGCGTTGCGCACCCACGGGTGGCGGCGGCCGGCCGCGGCCAACCCGAGCCCGCCGGCGACGAACGGTAACCCGGCCGGATGCATCGGTGGAACGGTCGATCGCACCAGCTCAATCAGTCGCGGGGCTTCGGATTTGAGGTCGTCGACGGGGGGTCGCGCGGGTCTGGCCATCGGTTCTGGATTCTACGGCGACGAGCCGACCGACAGGTCCCACACCGGCACCTGCGAACCGGCGGCCACCTCGGCGACGTCTTCGTCGATTTCCAGCAGACAGTTCGCCGACGCCAGCCAGCGCAGGTGATGCGACGCGGGCGGGCCGTAGCTGGTGACCTGCCCCGCGACGCTGTCCAACACGCCGCGGCGGAACTGCCGCTTGCCGGGCGGGGAGGTGAGCGTTTCTGTCAGCACCGCCATCCGCCGCGGGCGGTCCGGCCGCGGCAGCCCCATGGCCGCGCGCAGTGGGGACCGGATGAATACCTCGAAGGACACCAGCGCGCTGACCGGGTTGCCCGGAAGCGTGACGATCGGGGTACCGGCGGCGTGTCCCGACCCCTGCGGCATGCCGGGCTGCATGGCCACCTTGACGAAGTCGACAGAACTGTCGGAAGCGCGGCCCAATGCGTCTTTGACCACCTCGTAGGCGCCTGCGCTGACACCGCCGGTGGTGATGATCAGGTCGGCGTCCCCGGCGAAGCGCTCAAGCGTCAGGCGGAACGTCTCGACTTCGTCGCCGGTCATCGGCGACGCCACCACGTGCGCGCCGGCGTCGCGGATCGCCGCGGCCAGCATCACCGCGTTGGACTCGTAGATCTGGCCCGGTTGCAGCGGCGTGCCGGGCGCTATCAGTTCCGAGCCGGTCGACATCACCAGCACCCGCTGACGTGGAATCACAGTCAGCTCACCCAATCCCAGCGCGGCGGCCAGGCCCAGCGCCGCGGGTGTGACGACTTGACCCGCGCGCAGCACGGTGGTGCCCGCGGTGACGTCCTCTCCAGCGCGGCGGATGTGCTGGCCGGGTTTGGCGGTCGCGCGGATCGCGACGGTGTCGGTGGACCCGTCGGTGGCCTCGACGGGCACCACCGCCGTCGCGCCGGACGGCACCGGCGCTCCCGTCATAATCCGGTGCGCGGTACCGGGTTTCAGCGTCAGTTCGTCGGTGCGGCCGGCGGGGATGTCCTCGGCGACGGGCAACAGCACGGGTTCGTCCGGGGTGGCCCCGGCGACTTCGTCGGCGATGACGGCGTAACCGTCCATCGCGGAGTTGTCGAACCCGGGCAGCGACAGCGGGGCGACCACATCGTCGGCGAGCACCAGGCCCAGCGTGTCGGCGAGGGAAAGGCTGACCGCCGGCCGCGGTGTGATCAGACCGGCGACCACGCGCCGATGTTCTTCGACGGAGCGCATGTTTTGACTAGACCGGGTAGGTGACGCCGGTCAACTCCTCGGAGACGCTCCACAGCCGGCGCTGGAGCTGCAGCGTGACGTCGGCGTTGGGGCTCTTGGCGGCGATGCGGGCCGCGGCGTCTTTGCCCTTGTCGAGATTGCGCACCGCCAGCACGACGTGTGCGCCCTTCTCGGCAAGGACGGCGGCGGCCTCGTAGCCGATGCCGGTGTTGGAGCCGGTCACGACAGCCACCCGGCCGGTCTGATCGGGCACGTCGGCCGCGGTCCATTTGGTCATGATCGAAACGATACCCACGTGTCTTCTGGACGCCCGCGGTGTTGGCAGAGCAGTCTTGAGCGATGCGAACCATCGCGGCGGTTCTGGCGGCCTGCCTGATCGGTGCGACCGGGTGCACATCCGAACCGGACACCGCGGCGGCCACGGATCCACTCTCGTCCTGGAATGAGACGCCGGCCAAACAATCGATCGTCGACTTCGTCGAACGGGTCACGACGCCCGACACCGCCGACTTCGTCGCCGAGGCCGACCCCATCGCCGTGTTCGACAACGACGGCACGCTATGGACCGAGGCCCCGGTGCCGTTCCAGGTCGCGTTTGCGTTCGACGAAGTCAAGCGCCGCGCGCCCTCCGAGCCGGCGCTGGCCGCCGACCCGATGGTGCAGGCGGCGTTGAAGGGCGATGTCGCAACCCTGCTCGCCGGTGACCGCCACGAGGGGTTGTTGCGGGTGCTGGCTCTCACCCACACCGGCATGACCACCGACGAATTCAACGACAGTGTCGAAGCCTGGATGTCCACCGCCAGACATCCCCGCTTCGACCGGCCCTACGACCAGCTCACCTACCAGCCGCAGCAGGAGCTGCTGGACTATCTGCGGGACAACGGTTTTCGCACCTACATCGTCTCAGGCGGGGGTGCCGACTTCATGCGGGTGTGGTCTGACCGGGTGTACGGGATTCCGCCCGAGCAGGTGGTCGGGTCGACGGGCACCACCAAGTTCGAAATGCGCAACGGCACACCGGTTCTCGTCAAGACGATGGACTACGTGTTTGTCGATGACAAGGCCGGAAAACCGTCGGGCATACACGAATTCATCGCCCGGCGCCCGATTTTGTGTGTCGGCAACAGCGACGGCGACCAGGCGATGCTCGAGTACACGACCATCGCGAATCCGCGTCCCAGCCTTGGTGTGCTCGTTCATCACACCGACGCCGAGCGTGAGTACGCCTATGACGCCAATCCGCCCGCCTCGGGGAAGCTGGTGACCGCGCTGCAGGAGGCCGGGCCGCGGGGTTGGACCGTGGTGGATATGAAAGCGGACTGGAACACGGTGTTCGGCCAGTAGTCATGGACACGCCCCTGACCCTGGTCGAGCCGGCGCACCCGCCGAGCCGAAAGGCGCCCCTGGTGTGGGCGATCGGCGCGGCCATCCCGTGGTCGATGCTGGCGGTGGGGCAGGTCATCTGGTTCGCGATCGATCCGCGAATGCCGTGGCTGCACGCGGTGGCGGCGGCCCTGACCGTGCTCGGGGCGGTGGTGTTCGTCATCGTGGTGCCGTTGTGGCGCTACCGCGTCCACCGCTGGGATATCGGCATGCAGGCGGTGTACACCCGGTCGGGCTGGCTGGTACAGGAACGCCGGATCGCCCCGATATCCCGGGTGCAGACCGTCGACACCTACCGGGGGCCGCTGGATCGGCTGTTCGGGCTTGCCAATGTCACGGTGACGACGGCGTCCTCGGCGGGGGCGGTGCGCATCGTGGCGCTTGATTCCGATGTCGCCGACCGGATCGCCGCGCAGCTGACCAATATCGCCGCGATCGGCGACCAGGATGCGACGTGACTGCGCCGGCCCAGGAGTGGCAGCGGCTGAGCCCGCGGATGCTGCTGGTGCACCCGGTGCACGAGGTGCTGCGCCAGATCCCGCTGCTGATCGGGTCGGTCGTATTGGGTTCGGCCACCGACAACCCGCTGTGGGCGTTGGGCGCGCTGGGTTTGACGGTCGGATTCGGTGTCGCCCGATGGTTCACCACCACCTACCGGATCGAGCCCGACGAGGTGCAGCTTCGGGCCGGCGTGCTGCAGCGCAAGGTGTTGTCGGTGCCGCGCAACAGGATTCGCACGGTATCGACCGACGCTCGGCTGTTGCACCGGCTGCTGGGGCTGACCGTGCTGCGGGTCAGCACGGGGCAGGAGGCCAGGGGCGACGCCGAATTCGCGTTGGACGCGGTGCAGGCCGACCAGGTGCCGCGGTTGCGTGCCATCCTGCTGTCCGACTCGCTGGCGGCCGACGTCGAGGATGCTCGTCCGACCGGCCGGGTACTGGCCCGCTGGCAGCCGTCCTGGCTGCGCTACAGCCCGCTGAGCTTCACCGGGCTGGCCATGATCGTGGCCGCAGTCGGGTTGGCCTATCAGGCGGGAGCCGGTGCGGCGCTGGAGAATTCGCGTGTTGCGCAGTCTGGGCTGGATGCCGCGCAACGCTTCGGCGTCGCGGCCAGCGTTGCCGTCGGCGTGGCCGTGCTGCTGGCCGCCTCGGTCGTGTTGAGCGTGTTGCGGTCGCTGGTCACCTTCGGAAACCTGGTGCTGCGCCGAGATGCCGACGTCTTGCATCTCGAGCACGGCCTGCTGCGGCTACGCGAGCACACCTTTGACATGCGCCGGCTGCGCGGCGGGACACTGCGCGAACCGCTGCTGGTGCGCCTGTTCGGCGGCGCCCGGCTGGACGCGGTGATGACCGGCGTCGACGGGGCAGGCGAAGCATCGCTGTTGCTGCCGCCGTGCCCGGCGCAGACCGCCCGGGCGGTGCTGTCGGAGTTGATCGCCCGGCCCGACGCGGTGACCGGGCCGCTGCGCGCGCACGGCCCGGTGGCCACCCGCAGGCGCTGGACGCGGGCGCTGATGCTGCCGGCGATTCTCGGGGTGGCGCTGGTGGTGGCGGCGATCGTCGTCGGGGTGCCGGTCTGGGTGTGGCCGGCCTGGGTGGTGCTGACCGTGTGCTGCGCGCTGCTGGCGGCCGACCGGTCGCGAGCGCTGGGCCACCGGGTGGGCGACGGCTGGCTCGTCGCGCGCGCAGGCAGCCTGGAGCGCCGCCGCGACTGCATCGCTGCCGCCGGGATCATCGGCTGGACGGTGCGCCAGACGTTCTTCCAGCGCCGCGCCGGGGTGGCGACGCTGATCGCGGCCACCGCGGCGGGTATCAAGGCGTACCGGGTGATCGACGTCCCGGCGGAGTTGGCGTGGCCGGTCGCCGCGGCGGCGTCGCCGTGGGTTGCCGACAACGAGTGGGCTCGCTCGCAGCCGTCCGATTTGCGCTGAATCGTTTGCCGTTTACTGTCGGCAGCATGGCTGTCGGTGGAGTGCTGTTCGACATCGATGGTGTCCTGGTGACCTCGTGGAAACCAATCCCCGGTGCGGCCGAGACGCTGCAAGTGCTGGCGGACAATCAGATTGCGCGCTCGTACCTGACCAACACCACGACCCGAACCCGGGTTCAGATCGCCGAGTTGCTCACCGACGCCGGCATGGACGTCAGCGCCGACGAGGTGATCACCGCCGCGGTGCTGACGGCGGAGTACGTGCGCAGCCGCTATCCGGACGCACGGTGTTTCCTGGTCAACAGCGGCCAGATCGCCGAGGACATGCCCGGCATCGACATCGTCTACTCCAGCGAGTTCGATGACGGCACCGTTCCCGACACCCCGGACGTCGTCCTGCTGGGCGGCGCCGGACCGGAGTACAACCACCTGACGCTCAGCCTGGTCTACGACTGGATGGCGCAGGGCGTGCCGGTGGTCGCCATGCACCGCAGCACGTCGTGGAACACCACCGAGGGTCTGCGCATCGACACGGGGATGTACCTGATCGGCATGGAGGAGACCTCGGGTCGTCAGGCCACCGCCGTGGGCAAGCCCGCCCCGGAAGGATTCCTCGCGGCGGCGAGCCGGCTCGGCGTCGACCCCGACGAGATGTACATGGTCGGCGACGACCTCAACAACGACGTGCTGGCCGCGCAGGTAACCGGGATGATCGGCGTGCTGGTGCGGACCGGCAAGTTCCGCCAGGACACGCTTGACCGGTGGGCCGCCGACGAATTCGCCATGCAGCCCAATCACGTCATCGACTCGGTAGCCGACCTGCCACCGCTGCTCGGGTTATAGCTCGCGCGATGAATTTCGGCCGCAATGACGGTCAGTACCGGCGTGACTGAAGAAAAGACCAGCGCCACGACGACCATCAACGCGCCCGCCCACACCGTGTTCGACGTGCTGGCGGACCCATCTACGCACGCGGCGATCGACGGCACCGGTTGGGTGCGGGAAGCCTTGGACGGGGTGCGCCTGACCGAAGCGGGTCAGGTCTTCCGGATGGCGATGTATCACGACAACCATCCCGATAAGGACTACGAGATGGCCAACAAGGTTGTGGTGTACGACCCGCCACACGCCATCGCATGGGAGCCGGGCCAAGATTCTGCAGGCGATGGCAACCTTTCGTTCGGTGGCTGGATCTGGCGTTACGACTTGAAGCCAGTCGGTCAGTCCGAGACGGACGTCCAGCTGTCCTACGACTGGTCGGCGGTGCCGCAGTATCTGCGCGAGCACATCCAGTTCCCGCCATTTGAATCAGCGCACCTCGACAACTCGCTGAGTCATCTGGCTGAGCTTGCCGAGCGTGCGCAGTAGGACACCGTCTCTAGCTCGCGCACCGCGTCGATGCGCGCCCGTAGTTGATCTGTCGTCGCGGCCGCGATCGGTGGACCGCCGCAGACCCGGCGCAGCTCCTTGTGAATCCACCCGTATGGCTTGCCGGTGCGGTGATGGGCCAGCGACACCAGGGTATTGAGCTCGCGGCGTAGTTCGCGCAGTTGACCGTGCGTAGAAACCGGCCGGGTTTCACCCGTCGCCGTGCGCTTCGTGAGTTGCTCTTCCTGCCTGCGCCGCAACAGATCTCGCATCTGCTCGGCATCCAGCAGGCCCGGAATGCCGAGATAGTCGGCTTCCTCGTCACTGCCGGCAGGTGTGGCGGTACCGAACGAGGAGCCGTCGAAGATGACCTGGTCCAGTTCGGCGTCGGCGCCCAGCGACTCGAAGCCGTTGGCCTGCCTCTTCGGTGCGTTCGCTCTGGCGGCGCTCGACCGGTTCGTCGCCCTGGGGCTCGCGGTGCGGTTTACCCAGCACATGGTTCCGCTGGGCTTCCATCTCACTGACCAGCAGCAGCAGGTTGGGCACCGATGGCAGGAAGATGCTCGCCATCTCACCGGGCCGTCGCGCCGCACGAACCGGCCGATGGCCTGGGCGAAGAACAAGTGCGTCGACGCGCTGGTGGTCCACGCCAACGGCTAAGCGCGGCACGTCGACGCCTTCGGACACCATGCGCACCGCGACCAACCAGCGGCTGTTGCCCGCCGCGTACTGGTTGATGCGGGTCGAGGACCCGGGGTCGTCGGGCAGCACCGCGGGGTGCCTCGGGAGCAAACAGCATCAAGATCGACGCGGACTCGTCGGCCTCGTTGCGGAAGCCGTGGATGCCGCCCGGCGGGACGTAGGGAAGTCGTTCGGGTGCCCGTCGACCCAGTCCTTGCGGTCGTAGAGCTTGATCGTCCCGGACAATATGAAGAACGCCTCCGACATCGCGCGGTGAAAGTGCGGTCCCGGGCCGCCGCCCCGAGGGGCGATGTCGACGCGGTAGAGGCCGTAGTCGCCGTTGGTGGATTCCTTTGGCCAGATAGTGGTATTTCACCAGCCCGAACGATTCGTAGTCGGGCGGGGCGTCACCGCGCCGCAGCCAGGTGCTGACCTCCGGCTCGTCCTTCGTGTAGCGGGGTGGGGGAGAGGGCGGCACGACAAGTGACACGGCTTCGAGCGTAGTCGCCGTCGGTCAAACCACGGCAAACCTCGAGTACTCAGATTCCGCAAACTCGCCAGCCTGGCCCATCGGCATGAGAGGCTCTGCCGCAACACCCGCTGGGGTAGAGCGCATCGGCCGATGGGAGAAACGGTGAGATGGTACAAGCGGCTAGTCCCCGCGATCGCAGCTACATCTCTGCTGCTGGGCACCGGAACGGTAGCGAACGCGGTCGGCACCGCCCAGGGAAACGCCGAGGCGGTGTTGATCCCGGGAGCTACCGTCTTCAAGCAGATCAATCCGCTGTATCCGATTCTCGCTAACACCTATCCGGTAATCGGCATCAACTTCCACCACGACGATGACCCGCAGGTGATCGACTACTCGCAGAACGCCCTTGCCGCCGACAAGGCCATCCTGGATGGAGTGGAGCAAGCGAACATCGCCGTTCACGAGGTCGACGGCAAAGTTGTGGTCATCGGCGAATCGATGGGAAGCATGGTTGCTTCGAGACTCGCAGTGCAGCTGGCCAACAGCCCTGACGCTCCCTCGACAGACGACATCAGGTTCATCTTGATCGCCCCGCCGGAAGCTGGCGTTGCCGAGTACTTCAAGGAGGGCACGTACATTCCCCTCTTGAATTACCGGATCAGCCGCGTTCCGGAGTCTCCGTACCCCACCACCATCGTGATCGGTGAATACGACGGCTGGGCCGACCCACCCGATCGTCCGTGGAATCTGGTGTCGCTCTCGAACGCGCTGCTGGGCATGGCCTACGTGCACGGCCCGCCGATTGCGGCTGCTGATCCCGCCGGCGTGCCTCCCGAGAACACGACGATCGAGACGAACTCGCAGGGCGGCATGGTCACCACCCATCTTGTGCCGACCGAGAACCTTCCCCTGACGCAGCCGTTTCGTGATCTCGGCATCCCCGACAAGGTCGTGGACAAGGCCGATCGGGTTCTTCGTCCTGTCGTCGACGCTGGATACCGTCGGCACGACGAACCCGGTGACCCTCGCCCATATCTGTCCGAGGGCGAGATCCACCGCAACGTTCAGAGTCCGCAGCAGGTCCGGGAACGGTGGCAAGAGCGTCGCGAGGAGAGACGGAACGACCGTCAGCAGCTCCGTGAGAACCGCAGCCTACAGCGGCAGGAAAGACGAGATGAGCGCCTGGACCGGCTAGAGCGAGGCATCCAACAGCTGAAGAAGAAAAAGGAAGAACGGCAGGCGGAACGCGAGAAGCGTCGCGGGTGGCATGCCGCCGGCCGACTGGTCGGCGGTGCCGCAGTATCTGCGCGAGCACATCCAGTTCCCGCCGTTCGGCCCTGAGCATCTGGACAACTCGCTCCGCCACCTGGCCGAGCTTGCCGAGCGTGCGCGCTCAGCCCACCTTTAGCTCTCCCGTGGCCGAGCGTCCAGTTCCGCCCGTCAGTGACCGATCGCCCGCCAGAAGGTCTTCGCCGCGCGTGAGGGGCGACCGGTCCGGCGCTCGGTGACGTCGGCCGTCGCGAACAGCGCGGTCACCGCATTGACCCCGACCCAGCGCAGCGGCTCCGGCTCCCACCGTGGGCTGTCGTGACCGACCCATGGCAACGAGGTCAGCTCACTGGGCTCCCCGGAGATTAGGTGGGCGAGGGTGCGGCCCGCGACCTCCGCGGTCGAGACGCCGTCGCCGACGTAGCCACCGGCGGAGCCGAGGCCGGTCGCCTTGTCGTAGGTCAGCGAGGGGTACCAGTCGCGGGGGATCCCGAGGCTGCCGCCCCACGCGTGGGTGAAGGCCACGTCCCGGATGACCGGGAAAAGGTCGGTGAGGATTCGGCGCAGCATCTCGTGCACGCGCGCGTCGATGTCGAAGTCCGGCGAAATGCGCGACCCGTAGTGGTAGGGAGCGCCACGGCCCCCGAAGGCAAATCGCCCGTCGGCGGTGCGCTGGCCGTAGATGCGCAGGTGCCGCCCGTCGCTGAAGGTCGTCCTCTC
>JBEVHG010000145.1:0-6151 GCA_040511335.1 Mycobacterium sp.
GGCCGCAACGGCGTGCTGTACGCCGGCGAGGTGAACTGGGAGGCCGCCGGCCTCGGCGGCGCCAACCGCAAGATCGAGCAGGCCCTCAAACCCGGCGACTACGTCGTCGTTCAGGTCAGCAAGGACCCGGTCGGGCACAAGGGCGCCCGGCTGACCACGCAGGTGTCGCTGGCCGGCCGCTACCTGGTCTACGTGCCGGGGGCGTCGTCCACCGGCATCAGCCGCAAGCTGCCCGACACCGAACGCCAACGGCTCAAGGAGATCCTGCGCGAAGTGGTGCCGGCCGACGCCGGCGTGATCATCCGGACCGCGTCCGAGGGCGTCAAGGAGGACGACATCCGCGCCGACGTGAACCGGCTGCAGGAGCGGTGGGCCCAGATCGAGGCGCGCGCCGCGGAGACCACCCAGAAAGCGGCCGGTGCCGCGGTGGCACTCTACGAAGAGCCCGACGTGCTGGTGAAGGTCATCCGCGACCTGTTCAACGAGGACTTCTCCGGGCTGATCGTGTCCGGGGACGAGGCCTGGAACACGATCAACGAGTATGTGAATGCCGTTGCGCCCGAACTGGTTCCGCGGCTGACGAAATACCAGCCGGCCGCGCCTGACGGACCGGATGTGTACGCGGTGCACCGCATAGACGAACAGCTGACCAAGGCGATGGACCGCAAGGTCTGGCTGCCGTCGGGCGGCACCCTGGTCATCGATCGCACCGAGGCGATGACCGTCGTCGACGTGAACACCGGCAAGTTCACCGGCTCCGGCCGCAACCTGGAACAGACCGTCACCCGCAATAACCTGGAGGCCGCCGAGGAGATCGTCCGCCAGCTGCGGCTGCGCGATATCGGCGGCATCGTGGTCATCGACTTCATCGACATGGTGCTGGAGTCCAACCGCGACCTGGTGCTGCGCCGGCTGACCGAGGCCCTGGCCCGGGACCGCACCCGTCATCAGGTCTCGGAGGTAACGTCGCTAGGGCTGGTCCAGCTGACCCGCAAGCGGTTGGGAACCGGCCTGATCGAAGCGTTTTCGACGCCGTGCCCGCACTGCGCGGGGCGGGGCATCCTGCTGCACGGCGATCCGGTCGATTCCGCGGCCACGACCGGCCGCAAAGCCGACTCGGGCGGACGCCGCGGCAAGCGCGGCAAGAAGGGCGGCAAGGCCGACGATGTGCAGGTCGCCAAGGTGCCTGCGCACGCGCCCGGCGAGCATCCGATGTTCAAGGCGATGGCCGCCGCGAACGGGCGTCATGAGGCCGATGAGGATGTCAATGGCGAGGTCAGCGACGACGAAGACACCAAGACCACCGAGGAAGTCGCCGCGCTCGACCCGGACACAATCCGGGAGGCCGTGATCGACACCGCCGACGAAGACCTGGATGACGAGGACTTCGACGACGACTCGGATGAGGACGAGGACGAGGACGAGCTCGAAGTCGACCTGGATGCCGATGACGAGGACGACGACATCGACGACGACATAGAGGTCATCGACGGCTCCGACGAGGACGACGACTCCGATGACGATGAAGAATCCGAGGATGAGGACGAGGACGACGAGGACGAAGGCGACGAGGACGTCGAGGAGTCCGACTTCGATGATGACGACGAACCCGATGACGACGAACCCGAAGACGACTCCGAGGACGAGCAGCCGGTCGTGACCGCTCCGGGTGGGCGTCATCGCCGCCGGGCCGCCGCGCGTCCCGCGGGTCCGCCGATCCACGGGAGCTGAATCGTTGGCGTTCAGCGACGAGGAAATCGCGTACCTGTCCTCGCAGCCGCTGGCCCGGCTGGCGACGGTCAACGCCGACGGCCGCCCCGACGTGGTCCCGGTGGCGTTCGAACTCGACGGCCCCCACATCTGGGTCGGCGGCGTGGGAGCCGCCGTGGCCGGTACCCGCAAATTCCGCAATATCGGCGCGGGCCGGTCCAAGGTGTCGTTGGTGGTCGACGACCTGGTGTCGATGCAGCCGTTCATCGCGCGGGCCATGCGGGTCTACGGCGACGCCGAGCCGCCGATCGAGCGAACGGGCATGATCGGTCCCGGGCTGTACAGCCGGATCACTCCGACGGTGTCGTGGAGCTGGAATCTCGCCGGCGAGCCGGCGGGGGAGCAGTGGTACCCGGCCCGCCGGACCGTGCACACGGTTTGACCCTGTAGCCGCTGGTCACGTAACCTTGAGCAGTTGTCGCCAGGCTTTGAAAGATGTGAGCCGGCGGCAAGCGGGATCTGCGATGAGCGCTTGCGCGAAGAGCGATCAACACAGTCGATCCCGCACCCAAGACCCGCACGCGCACCCACCGGTAGCGCCTGCCCCGAAGAGCGAAGCAGAGGTACACCCACGATGGCGACGTACGCAATCGTCAAGACCGGCGGCAAGCAGTACAAGGTCGCCGTCGGAGACGTGGTCAAGGTCGAGAAACTCGACTCCGAGCCCGGCTCGTCGGTCTCGCTGCCCGTCGCCCTGGTCGTCGACGGCGCGAAGGTCACCAGCGACGCCAAGGACCTGGCCGAGGTCGCCGTGACCGGCGAGGTGCTCGAGCACACCAAGGGTCCGAAGATCCGCATCCACAAGTTCAAGAACAAGACCGGCTACCACAAGCGGCAGGGTCACCGTCAGCAGCTGACCGTGCTCAAGGTCACTGGCATCAAGTAGAAGGCGTTCACGATGGCACACAAGAAGGGCGCTTCCAGCTCACGCAACGGTCGCGACTCCGCCGCCCAGCGGCTCGGCGTCAAGCGGTTCGGCGGCCAGATCGTCAAGGCCGGCGAGATCCTGGTCCGCCAGCGCGGCACCCACTTCCACCCCGGTGTCAACGTCGGCCGTGGCGGCGACGACACCCTGTTCGCCAAGGCTCCCGGCGCCGTCCAGTTCTGCGTCAAGCGTGGACGCAAGACGGTCAATATCGTCCGCGTCGCGCGACCGGAGGCCTAGTTCCGCGTCGAGATCGACGTTTTGCAGCTGGGCTCTCGCACTTCTTCTGCGAAACGTTGGTTTCGGCTAGGAAAGGAAGTCCGATGCCCCGGTTTGTCGACCGCGTCGTGATCCACGCGCGGGCGGGCAACGGCGGTAACGGCTGCGCCTCGGTCCACCGGGAGAAATTCAAACCACTCGGCGGCCCCGACGGCGGCAACGGCGGACGCGGCGGCAGCATCGTGCTGGTCGTCGACCCGCAGGTGCACACCCTGCTCGATTTCCACTTCCACCCCCATGTCGTGGCCCCGTCGGGCAAGCAGGGCATGGGCGGCAACCGCGACGGCGCCGCGGGCGCAGACCTCGAAGTCAAGGTCCCCGACGGCACCGTCGTGCTCGACGAACACGGCCGGCTGCTGGCCGACCTGGTCGGGGCCGGCACCCGGTTCGAAGCCGCTGCGGGCGGGCGCGGTGGACTGGGCAACGCGGCACTGGCCTCGCGCGCCCGCAAGGCGCCCGGCTTCGCGCTGCTCGGTGAGAAGGGCCAGGCGCGCGACCTGACCCTGGAACTCAAGTCGGTCGCCGACGTGGGCCTGATCGGGTTTCCGTCGGCGGGCAAGTCGTCGCTGGTGTCGGCCATCTCGGCGGCCAAGCCGAAGATCGCCGACTATCCGTTCACCACGTTGGCGCCGAATCTCGGTGTGGTGTCGGCGGGGGAGCACACGTTCACCGTCGCCGATGTGCCCGGCCTGATTCCGGGCGCCTCCGAAGGTCGCGGCCTGGGGCTGGACTTCCTGCGGCATATCGAACGGTGCGCGGTGCTGGTGCATGTCGTCGACTGCGCGACGCTGGAACCCGGCCGCGACCCAATCTCCGACATCGACGCGCTGGAAGCCGAACTGGCCGCGTATACCCCGACGCTGCAGGGTGATACGACCCTCGGTGATCTGGCCGAGCGGCGCCGGGCGGTGGTGCTCAACAAGATCGACGTGCCCGATGCCCGGGAGCTGGCCGACTTTGTGCGCGACGAGATCGCGCGGCGCTACGGCTGGCCGGTGTTCGAGGTGTCCACGGCCACCCGGGAAGGATTGCGGCCGTTGACATTCGCGCTGTGGGAGATCGTGTCGGCTTACCGCGAGGCGCAACCGGAGATCGTGCCCCGGCGCCCGGTCATCCGGCCGATACCGGTGGACGAGAGCGGTTTTACCGTGGAGCCGGACGGCCACGGCAGCTTCGTCGTGCACGGTGCGCGGCCCGAACGCTGGATCGGCCAAACGGATTTCGACAACGACGAGGCCGTCGGCTACCTGGGTGACCGGTTGGCCCGCCTCGGCGTCGAGGACGAGTTGCTGCGGCTGGGCGCACGGCCGGGCTGCGCGGTCACCATCGGCGACATGACATTCGACTGGGAGCCGCAGACGCCGGCCGGTGTGGATGTGCCGCTGTCGGGCCGCGGCACCGACGCGCGGCTGGAACAGACCGATCGGGTCCCGGCCGCCGAGCGCAAGGCCGCCCGCCGCGAGCGTCGCCGCCACGACGGTCAACCCGAATGACCAGCGTGCATCGCGAGGCGGTCCGCACCGCCCGCAGCGTCGTCGTCAAGGTCGGAACGACCGCGCTGACCACGCCGTCCGGGGTCTTCGACGCCAGCCGGCTGGCGACCCTGGCCGATGCGATCCAGGCACGGATGAAGGCGGGCTCCGACGTCGTGATCGTGTCGTCGGGTGCCATCGCCGCCGGCATCGAACCGCTCGGCCTGACCAAACGACCCGGCGATCTGGCCACCAAACAGGCGGCGGCCAGCGTCGGGCAGGTGGCCCTGATCAACTCGTGGAACACGGCGTTCGCCCGCTATCAGCGCACCGTCGGGCAGGTGCTGTTGACCGCGCACGACATCTCGGAGCGGGTGTCGCACACCAACGCCCAGCGCACCCTGGACCGGCTGCGGGCGCTGCACGCGGTCGCGATCGTCAACGAGAACGACACGGTGGCCACCAATGAGATCCGGTTCGGCGACAATGACCGGCTCTCGGCGCTGGTGTCGCATCTGGTCGGCGCCGATGCCCTAGTGCTGCTGTCCGATATCGACGGCCTCTACGACTCTGATCCGCGAAAGCGCGCCGCCCAGTTCATCCCTGAGGTCGCCGGGCCCGCCGACCTCGACGGCGTCGTGGCAGGCCGGAGCAGCCACTTGGGCACCGGCGGCATGGCGTCCAAGCTGTCCGCGGCGCTGCTGGCCGCCGACGCCGGGGTTCCGGTGCTGCTCGCCGCCGCGTCCGATGTGGCCACCGCGCTGACCGACGCTTCGGTCGGCACCGTCTTCGCACCGCGGGCCGAACGCATGTCGGCGCGGAAGTTCTGGGTCCGCTACGCCGCGGAGTCGGCGGGCGCGCTCACACTCGACGCCGGCGCGGTGCGCGCGGTTGTGCGGCAACGACGTTCACTGCTGCCGGCCGGCATCACCGCGCTGTCGGGCCGGTTCTACGGCGGTGACGTCGTCGAGCTGCGCGGACCCGATGCGACCATGGTCGCGCGCGGGGTCGTCGCCTATGACGCGACCGAATTGGCCTCCATGCTGGGCCGCTCGACATCGGAGCTGCCCGCCGAGATGCGCCGCCCCGCCGTGCACGCCGACGACCTGGTCGCCGTCTAGCGATGTGGAGCGTGACCCGCGCTCAGCGCGGCTGCAACTCCACAAATCGCAACTCGTCGGCCAGCAGGGCCAGCATGGGCGAGCAGCCGTTGTCGATCTTCACGGTGGCCAGGCCGTCGCCGCGGGTGCGGCCGCGGTTGATGATCGCGACGGGGATACCCGCCGCACTGGCGTGCCGGACGAAGCGGTACCCCGACCAGACCGTCAACGAAGACCCGGCGACCAGCAGCGCGTCGGCCTTATCGACGAGCGAATACGCTTGCTCAACACGGTCTTTCGGCACATTCTCACCGAAGTAGACGATGTCGGGCTTCAGCATGCCGCCGCAGCTCCCACAGTCGATGACCCGGAACGTGGTCGTGTCGCCGACGATGGCGTCGGCATCCGGGGCAACCGCGATGCCACCAACCGCCTCCGCCCGTTCGACGAAACCGGGGTTGGCCGCTTCGAGCAGCTCGGCCAACGCTGCGCGCGCCATCGTCTGCCCGCAGTCCAGGCAGATCACCTGGGCGTAGGTGCCGTGCAGATTGACCACTCTGCGGCTGCCGGCCTTGGTGTGCAGCAGGTCGACGTTCTGGGTGATC
>JBEVHG010000146.1:0-13164 GCA_040511335.1 Mycobacterium sp.
CGGCCAGTTCGGTGTCGTACAGCCTCGGCGGCGTCATGCCGATCTCGGCCAGACACGGTAGATCCTGGTCGGCGGCGTGCAACACCCACTCGTCTGTCGCCAGCACCTCGGCCACCGGGGCCAACGTCGCCACCGGGTCACCGCCGTGATTGACCGGATCGATCAGCACCGTGCCCGCGCCGGCGCGGCGGATCTGCACCAGATAGGCCCGGTTGGAATAGCGGAAGCCCGACGCGCGCTCGGCGTCAACCGCGAACGAACCGTGGCCCGTCGCTAAAAGCGCTGCGGCCCTCGCGATTTCAGTGCCACTGATGGACAGCTCGGGCACCCCGTCATCGGGTACCAGCAGCGGCGTGGATTCAGGCTCTGCGGCGTCGGTGGTTTCGGGTTCCGCGTCTGTCATCTCAGGCGCGGGTGCGCGAGCCCAGGTCGGTGACCCCGGTCGGCGGCAGACCTGCGGCGTGCTCGAGCACCTCGCAAAACGCCTGCACATGCGGGCCCAGCTCCAGCGTCGTCGCAGTCCACGATGCGCGCAGTTCGAGCTGATGCGCGCGCGGTGGGCCGGAGATGTCGCCGTAGCGCACCGAGGTGGTGGCGGTGACGGTGCCGCCGAGCGCGGTGACGTGCTCGGCGCGCGCCTCCAGCGCGTCCGCCAGCCAGCTCCAGGCCACTTCGGGCAGCAGCGGGTCGACGGCCTCGCTGGAGTCCAGGTCCGCCTGGATATAGGCCACCAGCCGCATGGTGCCGTCCCAGGCTTCGGCGCCGTCGGGATCGTGAAGCAGGATCAGCCGGCCGAACGCGTCGCCCTCCGACCGCTCGGGGACGATCGCCGTTTCGGGATGTCGGACCTCGGCGCCCAACGCGTAACTGAACGGCGCCAGCCGTTGTGGTGGACGTATCGGGCCGAGC
The DNA here is from genome assembly GCA_040511335.1 of Mycobacterium sp. Taxonomy (GTDB): domain Bacteria; phylum Actinomycetota; class Actinomycetes; order Mycobacteriales; family Mycobacteriaceae; genus Mycobacterium. Next base: position 910 of record JBEVHG010000146.1, read on the forward strand.
TCGATTTCCGGCCGTACGGTGGTGGCATTCATCGCCGCCACCGCTTCACGGAACTGAGCCGGTTCGGCGGAGGTCACGCCGTTTGACGCTAGACCATCCGGCCAGGCCTGTGCGCGCAGGCGCGCCGAATGAGGGGCTCGTGGCAGCATGGGTGCCGATGAATACCCGCCGTGAGCTGCCCGAGTCGCCGTATCTGGCCGCCGCCGGCGGCCGCAAACCCAACCGGGTGCCGGTGTGGTTCATGCGGCAGGCCGGACGTTCGCTGCCCGAGTACCGGGAGCTGCGCACGCAGCACAGCATGCTGGCGGCCTGTTTCGATCCCGAGCTGGTGTGTGAGATCACGCTGCAGCCGGTGCGCCGCCACGACGTCGATGCCGCCATCCTGTTTTCCGACATCGTGGTGCCGCTGCGGGCGTCGGGCGTCGATCTGGACATCGTGCCCGACGTCGGCCCGGTGATCGAACATCCGGTGCGCACCGCAGCCGACGTCGATGCCATGAAACCCCTTGAGCTGCATCAGGTTGCGCCGATAGCCGCCGCGGTTGCGATACTCGTGTCCGCGTTGGGCGATGTCCCGCTCATCGGGTTCGCCGGGGCACCGTTCACGTTGGCGTCCTACCTCGTCGAGGGCGGTCCGAGCCGCCACCACGAGCGCACCAAGGCGATGATGCTGGGCGCGCCCGACACCTGGCACGCGCTGATGACGAAGCTGACCGATCTGACCATCGCGTTCCTGCGGACCCAGCTGGCGGGCGGGGTGGACGCCATCCAGGTGTTCGACTCGTGGGCCGGGACACTGTCCCTGGCCGACTATCGCGCCTATGTGCTGCCGCACAGCTCCAGGGTGTTCGAGGCGCTGGCCGGCGCCGGTGTGCCGATGACGCACTTCGGGGTGGGCACCGCCGAGCTGCTGGGTGCGATGTCGGACGCCGGGGCCACCGTCGTCGGCGTGGACTGGCGAACGTCGCTGACCGACGCCGCCGGCAGGGTCCGGCCCGGCACCGCGCTTCAGGGCAATCTCGACCCGGTGGTGCTGTTCGCGGGCTGGCCGGTGGTGGAGCGGGCGGTGCGCGCCGTCGTCGAGGACGGCCGGTGTGCCGTCGACGCGGGTGCGGCCGGCCATGTGTTCAACCTCGGCCACGGGGTGCTGCCCGCCACCGACCCGGGTGTGATCACCGACGTCGTGGCCTTGGTGCATTCACTGTGACTGCGTCGTATTGCGTTGTCGGCGGCGGGATTTCGGGTCTGGTCGCGGCGTACCGGCTGCGGGTGGCGGCGGGACCGCAGGCGTCGATCACCCTGTTCGATCCCGCCGACCGGCTGGGCGGTGTGCTGCGCACCGAGCGAGTGGGCGGGCAGCTGATCGACGTCGGCGCCGAGGCGTTCGTGGCCCGTCGGCCCGAGGTGCCGGCGTTGCTGGCCGAGCTGGGACTGGCCGGCAGGCAGGTCGGCACCACCGGTGCGCGGCCGCTGATCTACAGCGGGGGCCGGCTGCACCCTATGCCGCGGGACACGCTGCAGGGCATACCGGCGCAGGCGTCGTCGCTGGTCGGGCTGGTCGACGAGGCGACGGTCGCGCGCATGGTCGACGAGCGCAAACGCCCTTTTGCGTGGCGCCGACGGTCGGATCCGGCGGTGGCCGATCTGGTCGGCGACCGGTTCGGCGAGCAGGTGGTGGCGCGTTCCGTCGACCCGCTGCTGGCCGGCGTCTACGCCGGATCGGCTGCCACCATCGGCCTGCGCTCGGCCGTCCCGACGCTGGCCGCGGTGCTGGACCGCGGCGCGGCAAACCTGACCGATGCGGTCCGCGAGGCACTGCCGCCGCCGACCACGGGTTCGCTGTTCGGCGCCGTCGACGGCGGGTATGCGGTGCTGCTGGACGAGCTCATCCGGCGGGCCGGCATCCGATGGGCGCAGGTCGCCGTCGATCGGGTCAACCGCTCCGATCGCGGCTGGGAACTGCTCGACGACGAGGGCGCTCGTTGGCACGCCGACGCGGTGGTGCTCGCGGTGCCGGCACCACGGCTGCCGAAGCTGATCGAGGGCGTCGCGCCGCGCAGCGCGGCGGCGGCGCGCCGCATCGCGGTGGCCTCGACGGCGTTAGTGGCCCTGGCCCTGCCCGGCGGCACGCCGCTGCCCGAGCACTCAGGTGTCTTGGTGGCCAGCGGAGAACGATTGCGCGCCAAGGCGATTACCTTGTCCACCCGTAAGTGGGGGCAGCGCGGCAATGTCGAGTTGGTGCGGCTGTCGTTCGGCCGGTTCGGCGACGACATGGCCCGCAGTGCGGGCGACGAGGATCTGCTGGAGTGGTCGGCGCGGGATCTGGCAACGGTTTTCGGCGTCGTCGTGGAGCCGGTGGATTGTCACGTGCACCGCTGGATCGATGCGATGCCGCAGTACGGCCCCGGGCATGGCGATCTGGTCGCCGAGCTGCGGGCGGGCCTGCCGCCGACGCTGGCGGTGGCGGGCGGCTATCTGGACGGCATCGGGGTGCCGGCCTGCGTGGCCGCGGCCACCCGGGCGGCTGCGTCGCTGGTGATGTCGGGCGTGGCACGATAGAAGCCATGGCCAAGCTCGATTACGACGCCCTCAACGCCACCCTGCGCTACCTGATGTTTTCGGTGTTCAGCGTGCGTCCGGGCGTGTTGGGCGACGATCGGGCCGCGATCGTCGACGAGACCGCGACCTTCCTCAAGCAGCAGGAGGACAACGGCGTTGTGGTGCGCGGCCTCTATGACGTGGCGGGGCTGCGGGCCGATGCCGATTTCATGATGTGGACGCACGCCGAGACGGTGGAGGCGCTGCAGGCGACGTATTCGGACTTCCGGCGCACCACCACGCTGGGCCGGGCCGCCACGCCGGTGTGGAGCAGCGTGGCGCTGCACCGTCCGGCGGAATTCAACAAGAGCCACATCCCGGCCTTTCTGGCCGGCGAGGAGCCCGGCGCCTACATCTGCGTGTACCCGTTCGTCCGGTCGCTGGACTGGTATCTGCTGGAAGACGAGGAGCGCCGCCGGATGCTGGCCGAGCACGGCATGGCCGCCCGCGGCTACAAGGATGTCCGGGCCAACACCGTGCCGGCGTTCGCGCTGGGCGACTACGTGTGGATCCTGGCGTTCGAGGCGCCCGAACTGCACCGCATCGTCGACCTGATGCGCGACCTGCGAGCCACCGACGCGCGCCGTCATGTCCGCGAGGAGACGCCGTTCTTCACCGGCCCGCGCGTCGGGGTGGAAGAGCTCGTCGCCAAGCTGCCCTAGGCAGCTCGAATGTGAGCTTGTACGCGACGATTCACAAAAACCTCGTGCATAGGTTCACGTTCGGCGCTGCTCGTTGAGATTGCAGCCAGGGCTGCTCTGCGGCGCGAATCACGACCCTGAGCGCAATCTCGATGAAGCGACTAGCCTCCCGACGGCACCAGCCGCAGCGAGATCGAGTTGATTCAGTAGCGCTGGTCGGTCGGGGTCGGGTAGCCCTCGCCCTCGAAGACATGACCCAGATGGCTGTGGCAGTTGGCGCACAACACCTCAAAGCGCGTCATGCCCATGGACTCGTCGCGCCGCAGGATTACCGCGTCGCTGTTGGCCGGGTCGAAGAAAGATGGCCAGCCGCAATGCGATTCGAACTTCTCGGTGCTGCGGAACAGCTCGGCGCCACAGGCGCGGCACTCGTAGACGCCTTTCGGTCCTGGTGTCGGTGTACTCACCGGTGAACGGGCGCTCGGTGCCGGCTTTGCGCAGCACTGCGAATTCCTCGGGGGTGAGCTTCTTGCGCCACTCGTCGTCGGTCAGTTCGAGTTTGGGCCGCGGAGAGGTCATGCGTCCACGCTAGCGCAGGCGGGCCTCGCGGACTTCTGCCGCGGGTGGAGGGGAGTGGCTTCTGCCCACCTCTGAGCGACAACCGGTGAGGATGTGTGAATGACTGATGCGTCCGAACTCGTGCTCGAGTTGTGGCGAGCCGTCGCGAAGCACATGCCGGGCTCTCGGCGGCCGCGCGAGGACCGGACGGCATCGTCAAACGACTCAAGAACGGTCTGGAGGACGGACTACTGGGATCTCAACGCCATCGCCATCACACCATGGTTCCAGAGTTCGGCACTGGGAGATACGAGCTGGGTTCGATGCGACCGGTTTGGTTTAAGCGACAACCGATTCAGGCCGGCGCGACCCGGTTCGGCTCGACGGCCTCCTGCGGAGTCATCCACGGCGGATCGATGCCGTGCTCCAGGCGCCCCTCGGCCTTGGCGTCCAGATAGCGGAAGTACAGCGCACAGAACACCACCACCAGCATCAGCGACCAGCCGTAGGTGACCTTCATGTACTCGAGGAAGCGGCCCGTCGTCGGCCAGTGCCAGAGCAGCCAGCGGTCCATCGTCAGGAAGCCGTAGACGGCCAGCCACGCCACCCAGCTGCGGATCACCGAGTTGGGCAGCACCACCGTCATCAGGAACGGGAACAACATCATCGAGTAGTAGGCCTGGCCCAGCGACAACACCAGCCACGACCCGACCAGCAGCACACCCGAGGACGTCAACATCCAGAACAACGGGTCGCGGGTGCGGTAGTAGCGGTACAGAAGTACCAGGCTGGCGACCGCCAGCACGGCGAAGACGATGCGCAGCAACAGGATCAGCCACATCGGCAGGCCGTAGTAGGTGCCGTTGCCCAGGACCGAACTGTTGAAGTAATCGCGCGTGCTGAAGATGTAGGGCACGGTGCGCGTGACGAAGTTCATCGGATCACTGATCAACGGCCACGCGGCGGCGTTGAACACCAGCGGCACCAAAAGGGCGGTCACCAACGCCCGCCACTGCCGGTTCAGCAGGGGAAGCAACAGCAGCGGCGCCAGCAGGGGTTTGACCACCAGTGTCAGCCCGATCGCGACCCCGGCCCACCATTCGCGGCTGACCTTGCCGTCCAGCAGCCACCGGAAGAACAGCACCTCCAGCAGCAGGATGCAGCCATTGATGTTGGTGAATACCAGTGTGTTGGTGACGGTCTCGGTGCAGAACATCGCCAGCAGCAGCGCCGGCGCGGCCACCGACGACAGCGTGAAGTTGAACAGCCGCAACAGGAAGTAGCCGGCCAGCACGATCGCGACGGTGTTGATGAAGATGAACCAGTGGCGCGACGCGTCCACCGGCATGTAGCCGAACGGCGCCATGATCAGCGTGCCGCCCGGCGGGTACAGATAATGCGGATCGACGTGGTCGAAGTGCTCGTTGTAGATGTCCCAGCCCATCTTGAAGTTGACGACGGCGCGGTAGACGGGCCCGAAGTCGTCGGTGATGTAGCCGGTGGTGCCCAGGACATAGCTGCGGTGGATGATCGACAGGATCGCGAGCGGCCACAGCGCGGACCGCAGCACCGTTGCGGCGCTCGGTGGGGAGGTGCGGGGCCGGAAGGCTTCCCGGAAGGAGTCGAGCAGGCCGGTACGGATGGAGTCGGGTGCCACCACCAGCGCACCGTACTACGGAGGTCGTCGACGAGGTGTCAGGCGGGGCAGTAAGTGTCGGTGGGCGGCAGCTTGCCGCTGTCCAGATAGGCGATCACCGGCGGTAACACACAGGGTGAGTAGATGCTGGCGCCGTGCCCGATGCCCTGCCACATCACCCGCTTGCTGGAGGTGCCGGCGTTGATCACGGTGGCCCCGACGGCGGCCACGCCCTCGTTGCCGACGATCGGGTTGTTCTGCACGCCGACGAGCAGCACGGGAATTTTGAGGTTCTTGGGTTCCTCCGGTGCCGAACCGCTCGGCCAGTTCAGGCACTTGACGAGGTCGAGCGCGCCGACGGTGCCGAACTGCGGGTAAAGCTTGCCCCAGGCCACCACGAGTTCGCGGACCCGGTCGGGGGTGGGCCGGTTCAGCGAGTCGCTGCAGGAGTTGACGAACTGTCCGTCGGTCTGCCGCAGCGTCTCGGCCTGGGTGATCAGGTTGGTGATCTGATTGGCGTCACCGGAGTTGGCCGACGCCACCGCCGACGCCAGGTCGTTGGTGGCGTTGACGCGGTCGCCCCTCGGGTATCCCAGCGCGGTGGAGATGGCTTTGGCGACGGTGGCCACCGACGCACCACCGGGTCCCTGGCCGTCGCGCGCGGATGCCAGCAGCGAGTCGACCGCTGCCTTGGGGTCGGGGCCCAGCGGGCAGTTGGTCGCCGCGCACTGTGCGGCGAAGGCGTCCAGCGCGGCCTGCTCGCCCTTGACGCGCTGCTCGGTGGCCGCCTCGGCGTTGATGCCCAGCGGCAGTGGGGAATCGAGAACCAGCCGCGACACCTTGTTGGGGTGTCGACCCGCGTAGGCGAGCACCACCTGCGCGCCGTTGCCGATGCCGAGCAGCGCCATGCCGGGCACGTCCCAGGTGCTGCGCAGCCGCTCGATGTCTTCGGCGGCGTGCGCGTTGTCGTATGCCGAGTCGCCGGGCGCGATTGTGTCGGTGCAGCTGGTGGTGGCGGTCATGGTGATCTCGCCGAGGGTTGCGACGGGGTCGTCGCCGAACTGGAACTGCGCCTGGTCGAGCATTTCCTGGCGGTCGAACAGGTCGCGGCAATCCAGCGCTCCCGACATGCCGATGCCGCGCCGGTCGACGGCCACGATCGGATGTCCATTCAGCACGTCGCCGCCGGCGCGCGACAGCCACACCGGCAGCTGCACCGACGACGGCACGTCCGATCCGGTGGTCATCACCAGCGGACCGGCATCGGGCGGGGTCTGCACAGAGCGGGCCCGCACCACGCCGATGCTGACCGTTCCGGTGGCGCCGTCGATCGAGTCGAGGTCGGCGTCATAGCTCGCGCAGTCCAGCGTGACGCCGGGGATCGGCTGCACGGCGGCGTCGCTGAACACCCGCGACGTGCAGTCGCGCCACGACAGGTCGTTCTTGGGTGCCTCGACGGGGGGTGGCCCGGCCTGCGCGGTCGTGGTGGCGGGCTGCCCCTGCGGCCCGGCGCCGGAGTCGGTGGCGTAGCGGGGGTTGGCGGCCAGGCCCGGCGCACATCCGGCCAGCAAAACCGACAGCACGACGGCCGGGGCGCTCAGGGCCCGGACCCGCTGACGATGCCGACGCATGCTGACCACAGTAGCGATTGCGGGATCAGTCGCCCCGGACGTAACGGGTGTACAGGTAGCCCTCGTCGTCGGTGAGCAGGTGGGTGCGTCGCATTTTGGTGTGTACCTGACCGGGCCCGGTTGCGATTCGCCGGGCCACGCCGCCGACCAGGATCGGCGCCACCGTAAGGCACAGCTCGTCGAGCACGTTGGTCTCGATCAGCAAGCTCAGAAAGTGCGGCCCGCCCTCGGTCAGCACCCGGAACAGCTGCCTTTCCGCCAGGATCTTGAGCACCGTGGCGGCGTCGACGCTGTCCGGCCGCGGGCCCGATGCGTCGATGACCTCGGACACCGCGCCCAGCCGGCGGCGGGCCTCGTCGATGGTTTGGGCGCACGTCAGGATCAGCGGCGGCACCTCGGTGCGGGTGAACAGTTTCGCGTCGTGGTCGAGCTGGGCGGAGGCGGTGACGACGGCGATCGGCGGCACCTCGGCCTGGCCGCGGCGCTGTCGGGCCTGCCGATGCGCGACGGTCAGCTGTGCGCCGGAGTAGTTCTCGATGCGGACCGTGGCGGCGCCGACCAGGATGACGTCGGCGACTTGCCGCATGAGCTCGAACACGGCGCGGTCGCCCGGCCCGGCCAGCCCGCCGGCCTTGCCGTCGTCGGTGGCTCCGCCGTCCAGGCTGGCGATCATGTTGCCGCGAACCCAGCATGCCTGCAGGTGGTCGGGGTAGGCGTAGAGGTCGGCCAGTCGGCTCTCGTCGACCGTCTCAGGTGGACTGCCGACCGGCCCGAGCGCGGTGAGTGCTATCCCAGCGGCGGTATCGGGCATAGGGAAGATTTCAGCACGTCGCTACGCTTCCTGCATGCACGGGTCCAGCGATGTCGGGCATCTCGTCGACCGGCATCCCACGGTGACCCCGGAGCGCCTGATCGCCCAGCTCATTCCGCCGCCGACGTTCGCCGAGGTCAGCTTCTACACCTACAAGCCCGACCCGGCCGAGCCGTCGCAGGCCGCGGCCGTGCAGTCCTGCCTGCAGTTCTGCGATCAGGCGGTGGCGCGGCGGGCCGGGAAGAAGAAGCTGTTCGGCAGGCGCGAGGTGCTGCCGGGTGTCGGGCTGTACCTCGACGGCGGTTTCGGCGTCGGCAAGACCCACCTGCTGGCGTCGTCGTACTACCGGCTGCCCGAGACGTCGGCCCATCCCAAGGCGTTCGCGACGTTCGGTGAGCTCACCCAACTGGCCGGGGTGTTCGGCTTCGCCGAATGCATCGACCTGCTGGCCAACTACGTGGTGGTGTGCATCGACGAGTTCGAACTGGACGACCCGGGTAACACCACGCTGATCTCGCGGATGTTGTCCGAACTCGTCGACCGCGGGGTCTCGATCGCGGCCACCTCGAACACCCTGCCCGAGCAGCTCGGCGAGGGCCGCTTCGCAGTGCAGGACTTCTTGCGTGAAATCCACACGCTGGCAAGGATTTTCACGAGTGTGCGAATCGACGGTCCGGACTACCGGCATCGGGACCTGCCGCCGGCGCCGGAGCCGTTGACCGACGACCAGGTCGGCGCACGGGCCGCCGAGGTGCCGGGCGCCACGCTGGACGACTTCGACGCGCTGTGTGCACACCTGGCGTCGATGCACCCGTCGCGTTACCTGACGCTGATCGAGGGGGTGACCGCGGTGTTCATCACCGGCGTGCACCAGATCGACGACCAGGCCGTCGCGCTGCGGCTGGTGTCGCTGACCGACCGGCTGTATGACGCCGGTATCCCGGTGCTGGCGTCGGGAGCCAAGCTGGACACCATCTTCAGCGACGAGATGCTGGCCGGCGGGTTCCGCAAGAAGTATCTGCGCGCGACGTCGCGGCTGCTGGCGCTGACGGCCGCGGCTCAGAGCCTGCGCACCATCACATAGTCGTTTTCGACGCCGGCGCCCAGCCGGAATGTCTTGGTGCCGTTGATCGCAAATCCGTGTTTGGCGTAAAAGCGTTGTGCGCGTTGGTTTTGCTGATTCACGCCCAGCCAGACGCACCTGGCGGCCAGCTCTTCGGCCTTCGTCAGCGCCGCGGCTATCAGCGCCGCCGAGACGCCCGCGCCATGGCTCCCGGGCAGCACATACATCTTGGAGAGTTCGACCGCCGGACGCACGGTGACCGCGCGCTGGACTGCGTCGTCGTCAATGACACCGCGAATCAGCATGACGTAACCCACCATTCGCGCATCCTCACGTGCGGTGAGCACCACCCGGTCCGGATCGGCGAGATAGTCCGCGAACCGGTCCTGCGACAGGTTCTCGTCGATGAACGCCGCGATGTTGTCCGGGGACGCCGACGGTGGGCAGGCCAGCGGGAAAGTTCGGGCGGCGACATCGGCGAGTTCGGGGAGGTCGGCTGCGACGGCCGTGGCGACCTGAATAGCCATCCGGATCTATGGAAGCGGTGTGCCCGGCTCCCACAGGTTCCACTGGGCCAGGTGCCTACCCGTTTGCGGGTTGAGCAGAACCACGTTCGTGACCCGCGCGCGGTACACATCCCAATAGACGGCGCCGTTGACCGTCGAACCCGGCGGCGCGTTATGCAGGGCGGACTCCAGCGCGTCGGGCGCATCGCTGTGCTTGGACACGTATGCGTCGGCGTATGGAGTGACGCCGTTGAAGGTGAACGCGATCGCCATCTTGTAGGGGTTGGGCGCCTGAATCGTGTGGACGGTCACGGGCGCGCGCCAGGGTCCGCCCTGAGCCCGCCAGCGCGGTGAGCCGTTCCAGCCCCACCCCGGCGGAACCTCGCTAGGCAGCACGTCGTGGACCGTCACATCGGCGACGATGTCGTTGAACTCCACCCGCAATGTTTCGCCGATTCTGCCGATCGGGGTTGCCGCTGACGCCGGCGCCGCGGTCAGGCCGGCGGCCACCGCCATGCTCGCGATCAGAAGCACGAACCAGCGCTGTCTTCTGCTCTTCGCGCAAGCGCTCATCGCCGCATCATTCCCTCCCTTTGTGTGCCTCGCATGATGGCACACGGCGCCGCGCCGCTACAGCGGTTCGGTCGTCAGGACGCCCAGGGGCCGGCTTCCATTCCCTCAGGCGGCTTCGAGGTCGAGCAGCGTCACCTTGATGTCCGGCCCGCCGGCGTACTGGCCCGGCGAGCCGTCGGAACGCACCACGCGATGGCACGGGATGACAACGGGCAGCGGATTGCGGGCGCACGCGGTGCCGACGGCACGCACCGCGCGCGGGTTGCCGATGGCGACCGCCACGTCGGCGTATGTCTCGCGCTGGCCGTAGCCGATATCGCGCAGATGCTCGATGACGTTGCGGCGGAAGCCTTCGGCCAGTCGCAGGTCGACCGGCACGTCGAAGGCGGTGCGCCGCTTGGCGAAATACTCATCGATCTGACGCGCGACGTCGTCCAGCCGCGCCGGCGCATGCAGGATGCGCGGGCTCACCGATTCGGCCAGCCCGGCCAGCACCGTGGCATGGTCTTCGACGTCGTAGGCCACCCGGACCAGCCCGAGGGTGGTGGCGGCCAGCAGCAGGGTGCCGACCGGGGTGTCGGTGGTGCGGTAGGCGACGTCGAGCAGCCCGCCGGTGTCGGCGTCCCGTTCGAGGCGGCGGTGCAACCTCTCCAGCGCGGTATCTTCGTCGGTCAGTGGTGCAGTGAAAACGTTGTTGCTCATGGCTTTTCGTCCTCTGGGTAGAGCTTGCGGAGGGTCTTGAGTCCGTCGGCAGCGGCGCGGCGCGCGGCGTCGGGGGAGTTGCCGAGCAATTCGGCGATCTCGGCAAAGGGCAGTCCGGCGATGTGGTGGTAAGCGACGGCCTGACGCTGCTTGGCGGGCAGCCGTTGCAGTGCCGCCCACAGGTCGGGGTCGCGCGCTGCCGGATCGGCGTGTGCCGCCTGACGGTCGGGCATCGTGTCGGTGGGGACGGGTCGGCGGGAGCGGGCACGTCCGACGTCGATGGCGCGCCGGTGGGCGATGGTGACCAGCCACGCTTCGACGTTGGCGTCGGCGGGCAGGTCCGGGTAGGCGCGCAGCGCCGAGAGGAAGGTTTCCGACCAGGCGTCCTCTGCGTCGACCGGCCCGACCACGGCGCGGCAGACCCGCAGCACGGTCGCACCGTGTTCGGCCACCACGTCCTCGAACGGTCGCACCTTCACATCATGTAGACGCCGGGGCGGCCGTGGATGTGAGATTGCGTCACCCGGACGGCGGCACCATCGACTCGAGGATGCGGGTGATGTCGGCTTCGGCGCGCGCCTTGTCGATGCCTGCGTTGTGTAGCGGCCCCTCGCCGTCCTCTTGCTCCAGCAGCGCGAGCAGGAGGTGTTCGGTGCCAATGTAGTTGTGCCCCAACCGAAGAGCTTCGCGGAAGGTCAGCTCGAGAGCCTTTTTGGCCGGCCCGTTGAACGGGATGAGCTGCGGCACGTCGTCGCTGCGGTCGGGCAACGTGATGGCGGACCGCACGGCATCCGGGTCGACGTTCTGGGTCTTGAGCAGCAGGGTGGCCAGGGCTTCCGGGTCGGCGAGCAGCCCGAGTATCAGGTGGTCTGTGGTGATCTCGAGGTTGCCGGCCTTGTGTGCTTCGTTCTGGGCGGCGACGACGGCGTTGCGGGCGCGGGGAGTGAACCTACCGAATCCTTCGTTCGGGTCGAGCGCGGCGTCGGCCTTGGGCACGAATCGTTTCTGGGCGGCCTGCTTGGTGACGCCCATGCACTTGCCGATGTCGGTCCACGACGCGCCGGAGCGGCGGGCCTGGTCGACGAAGTGGCCGATCAGGTGGTCCGCGATCTCACCGAGGGACTCGGCGGCCAGCACCGCATCGGTCAGCTGGACGAGCGGCTCGGTGTGCACCTTCTTTATGACGTTGATCAGGTCGTCGAGGCGGACGGGATATGCGATCTGCGCGGGCTTGCTCACGCGTCAACTGTAGGTTGACGACGGTGTTTCGTCAACCCCGAGTTGACGTGCATACTGTGTCGGTCCCGTCGGCGCGAACCGCTGCCGCGGGATTGCCAGGCGCGTAAATTGTTCGCTGGAGCCACCGGTCGGGGATGGATTTCCGAGGAGGCCACCATGAGGGAGTCACGTCGGCGCGCTGCTGGCCGCCCCGGTGGCGGTGGCGACCATCGGCACCCCTGCGGTCAGCTGGGCCTGCCCGGTCGGTCAGGTGCCGCAGGGTGGTGGGTGCGCGCCGTACTGCCCGCCCGGCGCGCT
>JBEVHG010000147.1:0-14744 GCA_040511335.1 Mycobacterium sp.
AACACTTTTGCCTATTCCGCGGCATGTGCTCCGCGTGGGTGCCGGGATCCGTGCTGGGTAGCCCGGCTTCGGGAGATCGATCCTTCTCTTCCGAGTCGACCTTGGCCTCACCAGGCTCCGTGGTTCCTTTGTACTCCGTGACTACGGTCACATCAAGGGCCAATTCCGGGCGACGCCGGATCGTTACGGCCCGGTGCTGGCTACTACACGAAGTAGCTTCAGAAAGCGAAACGGCGCAGCAACGAGTACGTCACGGCGCCGGCGGCCAGGGCGCTCACACCGACGGCCGCGGTAGTCGCGACGGCGGCACCGGACGGCGAAGGGATGCGGTCGCGCAGCGACACCGGCCGGGAGAACGTCAGCACCGGCAAGCCGCGGGCGGCGGACTCTTTGCGCAGGGCGCGGTCCGGATTCACCACGGCCGGATGGCCGACGGCTTCCAGCATCGGCAGGTCGGTGATCGAGTCGGAATATGCGTAACAGTGCTCGAGGGCGTATCCCTCGCGGGCGGCGAGTTCACGAATGGCCTCGGCCTTGCCCTCGCCATAGCAGTAGAACGCCACCTCGCCGGTGTACTTGCCGTCCTCGACGACCATCCGGGTGGCCATGGCGTGGGTGGCGCCGACTGCCCGCGCGATGGGGGCGACGATCTCCTCGCCGGATGCCGACACGATGACCACGTCGCGGCCGCACAGCTTGTGATCGGCGATCAGGTTGGCGGCCTCGGCGAACACCAACGGGTCGACGATGTCGTGCAGCGTCTCGCCGACGATCGACTTCACCTGCTCGACGTCCCACCCGGTGCACATGTTCGTCACGTAGGAGCGCATCCAGTCCATCTGGTCGTGGTCGGCGCCGGACATCAGGAAAAAGAACTGTGCGTAGGTGGACTTGAGCACCGCCCGCCGATTGATCAACCCTTGATCGAAGAAAGGTTTGCTGAAAGCGAGTGTGCTCGACTTGGCGATCACCGTTTTGTCAAGATCGAAGAACGCGGCGGTGCGCACCGGCCGACCGGCACCCGGTTCGGTGTGCGGTGCGATCGACTGCCCCGCCGCCGGATCGGATGCCGTCACAGCGCCCAGCATAGGGCCTGACGGGTGCGACCATCCGGCGCCGTGTGCAAAATGGCAGGCCATGACACGTGCCGGTGCCTGCAATTCTGCATTGCTGTCGACCGTTTGCGCTGGCAAGTGTCACTTGCGCCCGTCCGCCATACCATGTGTATAGTGAGCATTACTCGGCTTATGCCGGGTGTGCATCAGCCCGACCCCCCGGGGCTGATACACGACGACCTCCGCCTCCTCCCCCCCTGGCGGGGGTCGTCCCTTTCTGGCCCCTTCGCAATCCGGTATGGGCGGCGCGCCCGCCAGTGGTTGCGGAACGCCGTTTTCGCCGCCGCGGTTATCCACAGTTGCGGCTTCATCCACAGTAGCCGGCGCAGCGATGGCGCCATGTCATCGGCGGCCCGCAGGCTGGGGTGATGACCGTAACCAACGGGGTGCTGGCGCTGGTCAGCCCGACGCTGCGCGACGACGTGGACCGCATCGCGGCGGCCGCAGGTGTGCCCGTCGTCCATACCGTCGAGCCGTCGAGCCGCACGGTGTGGACCGGCGCGGTGGCGGTATTGCTCGATGCGCAGGGTGCCCGACGCTGCGCCGAGCGTGCGTTGCCCCGACGCGGGCGGGTCGTCCTGGTCAGCGGTACCCAACCCCAGGCCGCCGAATGGGAAGCCGCGATATCGGTTGGCGCCCAGCACGTCATGACGCTGCCGGCACAGGACCACGACCTTGTCGCCGCACTGTCCGATGCCACCGAATGTGCTCGCGACGAAGGCCGCCACGGCGCGGTGGTCGCGGTGATCGCGGGTCGCGGCGGAGCCGGCGCGTCGCTGTTCGCGACCGCATTGGCGTGCACCGCGACGGATGCGCTGCTGATCGATGCCGACCCGTGGGGTGGCGGCATCGACCTGGCGCTGGGTACCGAGGTGGTGCCCGGTGTCCGCTGGCCCGACCTGGCCTTGCAGGGCGGTCGGCTGAACCATGCCTCGCTGCGCGAGGCGCTACCGCGTCACCGCGGGATCAGTGTGTTGTCGGGCACCCGCGCCGGGTGCGATATCGATGCCGCACCCCTGGGCGCTGTGATCGACGCGGGTCGCCGCGGCGGCGCGACGGTGATCTGCGATGTGCCACGGCGGTCCACGGCCGCAGCCGAGACGGCGCTGGATGCCGCCGATCTCGTGGTCTTGATGACGTCGGCCGATGTGCGGTCGTGCGCCGCCGCGGAGGCGATCGCCCGGTGGGTGTCGGCGGTCAACCCCAATGTCGGCGTGGTGGTGCGCGGACCCGCGCCCGGTGGATTACGTGCGGCGGAGGTCGCTCGCACCGTCGGCCTGCCGCTGCTGGCGGCAATGCGACCACAACCGGGATTGGCGGCTTCGCTGGAGCGTGGCGGGATGCGGCTGCACCGCCGATCGCCGCTGGCCGCCGCGGCGCGGCGGGTGTTGACGGTGCTGCAGCAGCACCCGGCGGTGGATGCGGCATGAGTACCTCGCTGATCGATCGGGTCCGCGAGCGGCTGGCCACCGAATCGGCGCCGCTGCGTCCCAACGTCGTCGCCGCCGCGATCCGCGCCGAATCCGGCGGGGTGCTCGGCGACACCGAGGTGCTGAGCAATCTGCGGGTGTTGCAGACGGAGCTGACCGGCGCCGGGGTGCTCGAGCCGCTGCTGTGCGCCGACGGCACCACCGACGTTCTGGTCACGGCACCCGATGCAGTGTGGGTCGACGATGGAAACGGGTTGCGCCGCAGCACGATCCGATTCGCCGACGAAGCAGCCGTGCGAAGGCTCGCTCAGCGGCTGGCGCTCAACGCAGGACGGCGCCTCGATGAGGCGCAACCCTGGGTGGACGGCCAGCTGACCGGTGTGGGCACCGGCGGTTTCAGCGTCCGGCTGCACGCCGTGCTGCCGCCCGTCGCGGCCGGCGGAACATGCCTGTCGCTGCGGGTGCTGCGGCCGGCGACTCAGGACCTGGAGGCGCTGACCCGGACCGCCACCATCGCACCCGAGGCCGCCGGCATCCTCAGCGAGATCATCGGGGCTCGGCTGGCCTTCCTGGTGTCTGGCGGCACCGGTGCCGGCAAGACCACACTGCTGGCCGCGGCGCTGGGCGCCGTCGACGCCGACGAGCGCATCGTGTGTGTGGAGGACGCCGCCGAACTGGCACCCCGCCACCCGCACCTGGTCAATCTCGTCGCACGCTGCGCCAATGTGGAGGGCGTCGGCGAGGTGACCGTGCGCGACTTGGTGAAGCAGGCACTTCGGATGCGGCCGGACCGCATCGTGGTCGGCGAAGTCCGGGGGGCCGAGGTGGTCGACCTGCTGGCTGCGCTCAACACCGGCCACGACGGCGGCGCGGGTACGGTGCACGCCAACAATCCCGCCGAGGTGCCCGCACGGCTGGAGGCACTGGCCGCCCTGGGCGGCCTCGACCGTGCGGCACTTCACAGCCAACTCGCCGCCGCGGTGCAGGTGCTGCTGCACGTTGGTCGCGACCGCGACGGGCGGCGCCGGCTCAGCGAGATCGCGGTGTTGCGACCCGGCGAGGACGGCCGTGTGCAGGTGGCCACCGCCTGGCACGCTGACAGCGGATTCGATTGTGGCGCTGGTTATCTGAGAAGACTCGTACGCGACAGGAGGCGGTCGTGACCGGCGCGGCGCTGGCCTTGGCGCTGGCGCTGCTGGTCGCGCCGACCTCGACACGGCACCGGCTCGAAGCGCAACGGCCGGTCGCGCCCGCTCGGCGCGGCATCGCGATGGTCGCGTGTGCGGCGGCCGCCGTGGCGCTGCCGCTCTTCGTTCCGGGCACCGCCGTGGTGGCGGGCGGGATCATCGCGCTGACCCTCGTGTTGCGGCGGCGCCGGCGCGTTCGGCACCTCCGGCGCGCCGAGGAGTCCGCCGCCCTGCAGGGCGCGCTCGATGTGCTGGTTGCCGAGTTGCGGGTCGGCGCACATCCGGTGGCGGCGTTCGATGTCGCGGCCGCCGAGGTCGACGGGGCGGTCGCCGCGGACCTGCGGGCGGTGGCCTCGCGGGCGCGGCTGGGCGCCGACGTGGCGACGGGTTTGCGCAGCGTCGCTGTGCGTTCGCCGCTGCCGGCGCACTGGGAGCGCCTCGCGGTGACCTGGCAGCTGGCGGCGACCCATGGCCTGCCGATCGCCTCGGTGATGCGCACCGCGCAGCGCGACATCGTCGAGCGCGGACGCTTCTCGGCTCGGGTCGATGCCGGGCTGGCCGGCGCCCGCGCGACCGCCGCCGTGCTGGCCGGACTGCCCCTGCTCGGCGTCGGTCTGGGACAGTTGATAGGCGCCGACCCGCTGGGCTTTCTGCTGTCCGGAGGTCTTGGTGGATGGCTACTGTTAGTCGGCGTAACACTAGCCTGCTGTGGCCTGTGGTGGTCGGACCGCATCACCGGTCAGGTGCTGATATGAGTTGGGCCGCTTTGCTTTTAGCCACAGCATTGATTGCCGGCGCCGACCCCGCACGGGTACGCATCCGGGCCGGCCTGCTGTCCCCGCCGGAGCGGCCTGTTCGCACGGCTCGCTCCGGCGATCCGCTGGCAACCGCGTCCTGTCTCGACGTGCTGGCGGCGTGCCTCACCTCGGGAATGGCGGTGTCGACCGCTGCGGCCGCGACCGCCCCATCGGCGCCGCCGCAGCTGGCGCGGGTTCTCAGCCGCGCCGCCGACTTGCTGGCACTGGGCGCCGATCCGGAGACCGCATGGTCGAATCCCGTTCTGCCGCTGGATGTCCACGGCGAAGCCCTGCTGCGGCTTGCTCGCCGATCCGCGGCGTCGGGCACTGCACTTGCACAGGGCGTCGCCGAGTTGGCCACCCAATCCCGCCACGATGCGGCCGACGCGGCGAGCGCGGCCGCCGAGCGGGCGGCGGTGCTGATCGCCGGGCCGCTCGGGCTGTGCTACCTGCCGGCGTTCGTGTGCCTGGGCATCGTCCCGGTGATCGCGGGGCTGGCCGGCGATGTGCTGGGGTCGGGGCTGGTGTGACGGAGGCTGCTGCTTCGCGGAGGGTCCGCGAACGGTGGAGGGAACATGGGAGGAAAGATGATGGTGGCAAACATAATTCGGACGGTGCGGACTCGGATGACGCTCTTGGTCGTCGACGATGCCGGGATGTCGACGGTGGAATACGCCATCGGGACCATCGCGGCGGCGGCGTTCGGCGCCATCCTGTACACCGTGGTGACCGGCGACTCGATCGTCAGCGCGTTGACCAATATCATCAACCGGGCGTTGAACACCAACGTCTAGCCGATGAGGCCGGCGGTGTCACCGTCGAGGCGGCGTTCGCGATCGCTGCCCTGGTCGTCGTGCTCGTGCTGTGCGTGTCGGGGCTCACCGCGGTGTCGATGCAGGTCCGTTGCGTCGACGCCGCACGTGAGGCTGCCCGCCTGGCGGCCCGTGGTGATGGTTCGGCTTCCGGTGCAGCGCAAGGCATTGCGCCCGACGGAGCAGCCGTGCAGTTGCGGCGTGACGGGGAGTTGGTCGTTGCCACTGTCACCGCGAGATCGCCGCTGTTGCCGGGCATCACCATCACAGCGGAGGCGGTGGCTGCCGCCGAACCCGGCTGAGCGTGGTTCGGCGAGCGTGGTGGCCGTCGCTGTGATGGCGGTGCTTCTGGCTTTCACGGCGGGCGGCGTGCATCTCGGGTCGGCGGTGATCGCCCGGCACCGGGCACAGGCCGCGGCGGATCTCGCGTCGCTGGCGGCGGCGGCCCGGCTCGGGCAGGGCGTTGATGCCGCGTGTACGCAGGCGGCCGTGGTGGCACTGGCAATGCGCACTGCGGTCGCGCACTGCGCGGTCGAGGACCTAGACGTCGTCGTCACTGTGGACGCCGCGGTGACGCTGGGCAGGTTCGGCGTTGGTCCGGCCCGCGCCGCCGCACGAGCGGGACCGATCGACACGGCCGGTTAGGGCTTGGCCGCGGTATCCGTATGGGCGTCGTCGAGCTCGTTGACCCGCTGCGTCCCAATGTCGTGGCCGCCGCGATCCGGGCCGAGTCGGGCGGGCCGACGACTCCGGACGAAGGGGTGCTGAAAGGTGCTCTGACGCGAAGATTTCTCTCGCGGAAGGGCGTTGGTCATCAGTTGGCGCAATCGAGAGTGACGCGGTAGCCCATCCGGGTGGTCTCCGTGGTCGTGCTCATGTGTGTTCCCCCTTCACGGCGACCTGCAGTGCGACCTTCTGCGGGACGGCCGGATTGCCGCCCCAGCGTGCGTACGGCGGTACCTCTTCGCCCTTCATCAGGAAGGAGTCCGCGGCGAGCACCGCGCCGTCGCCCATCGACACCCCGTAGTGGACGTGCGCGCCGGTCCCGAGCGTGCAGCCGTCGCCGATCGTGGTGTGCTCGGACTTGAAGGTGCCGTCCTCCTGCGAGTGCGACTGGATCTTGCTCAGCGCGTTGAGCGTGCAGTCGCTGCCGATGGCGGTGAGCGTGCGCTCGGTGATGTAGCAGCCGTGGTCGAAGACCCGGCGCCCGATCCGCACGCCCAGCAGCCGCCAGACCACGCTCTTGAACGGCGTCCCGTTGAACACGTTGAGATAGGTGTCGGGCACCTTCCACAGGCGCTCGTGCCACCAGAAGTACGGCTCGTAGATGGAGCACAGCCGTGGCACCAGCGGCCGGAACCGCTGGATCAGCCGCTCCACCAGCACGAAGTACCCGGTGGTTAACGCGAGTCCGACCACAAGCGACACCCCGATCAGCGCGCCCGCGGGGATGTCGTGCATGCCGTGCAGGTCGAGGGCCGCGAAGCCGAGCACCGTGAGCGCGAACGAGTGCAGCCACCGTACGAACAGCATCACGCCCATCGTGCGCAGGTTGTAGCGGTTCTTCGCGGCGAGCCTGCGGTGCAGCTCGCCCCCCTCGCGGAGGTGGTCGAAGCGGCTGTCGCGCTCCACCGACCGGGGAATCTCAAAGCACGGCGAGCCGAGCAGCCCCACGCCCTCGCGGACCTCGCCGTCGAGGGGGACCATCACCTTCGTCGCGAGCAGGCAGTTGTCGCCGGTCCGGCTGCCCGCGGGATAGGCGATGTTGTTCCCGAGGAAGTTGCGCGGCCCGATCGACGCCCGTACGACCCGGAACGAGGTGCCGGAGAAGTCGGCGTTGAGGAGCGACAGCCCGTCGGCGACCATCGTGCCCCGGCCGACGGAGGCCAGGTACGGGGTCTCGTGCTGGACCTCCGTACCGAAGTTCGACCCGGTCTGCTCGACGTGCGAGAGGTCGTAACCGATGGCCCGCAGGTAGTGGACGATGTAGGAGCTGTCCCCGCACAGCCACTTGAAGAACTTGATGTTGGTCATCCGCGCGATCGCCCGCTGCGCCGAGTAGTGCACGCCGTACAGCGGATAGACCTTGTCCGGCTCGATCACCAGGTTGAGCACGCGGGGGACGACGGACACGGCGCCATACCGGCCGCGACGACGCCGAGGAAGGACGCGAGGGACAGGGCCAGCGCCTAGACGTAGAACCGCGCGGAGGCGATGTTTAGGGCACCCGGGTCGACCAGCGCCTCCAGCGACGGGGCGAGGGCGGCCAGCAGATAGCCGCCGCCGACGGTCAGCGGCATGTACACGAAGAGCAGCTGGAGCGCGGTGGCCAGCGCGTAACCCGCCCGGCGCAGTGTGCCGCAGTCGGCCGGCGCGACCCGTACGTAGTCCACCTCTGTGCGCTGGGCGGGGGAGCCGTGCCAGCGCTGTCCGGCCGGTACCGCGACGCCGCCGTGCAACGCGGAGGAGTGGCCCAGTTGCGCCCCGTCGCCCATCGAGGTGCCGATGTCGAGCACGGTCTTCTCGCCGACGAAGACGTCCTTGCCGAGGGTGACCGGGCCGGTCCGGATCCGCCCGGCGTACGCCTCGTAGCAGAGGAACGAGGAGTCCTTGCGGATCACTGTGCCGGCGCCGATGGTCAGCAGGTCGGTGCAGACCGGAACGGTGGGGGACAGGATCGTGACGCCCTTGCCGATCCGGGCGCCGAGGGCCCCGCAGATACAGCACGTACAGCGGGTTGCCGGCGAACAGGCGCATCGGGTTGGCGTTCAGCAGCGCCTTGACGGTCCAGAAGCGCAGGTAGGCCGGGCCCCAGACGGGGAACTCGCCGGGCTTCCAACGGCCCACGAGCACCCACTTGGCCACCACCGGGAGCGCGCAGACCCCGAGGAACGCGCCGCCGCCGAAGACGACCGACCGGAGGTAGACGTCCCCGGCGCCCGAACCGGCCGAGATCCATGCGTAGCCCCAGGCGATGACCAGTCCGCTGAGCAGGCAGTACACGGCGAAGACCAGGAACTGCAGAGCCCCGCACAGGACGTACCGCCAGGTGCTGCCCGGCGCCGGGGGTTCGGCGAGTGCCTGGGCGGGCGGCTCCCCCGGGGCGTCGGTGAGCGCCGCCGCCAGGCTGCGGATCGTCGGATGACCGTAGACGTCCTTGATCGACACCGACGGCAGATCGTCCCGCTTCCTGACCCGGGCACAGAAATGTGCCATCACCAGCGAGTTGGCACCTAGGTCGTCGAAGAAGTGACTGTCGACCGGCACCCGCTCGGCGTGTACGACACCGGCCAGCACCTCGGCGAGGATCCGCTCGGTGCCGTTCTTGTTTGTCGTGGGCGCGGAGTCCTTTGTGTCAGGTGTTGCTACCACTTGGGCTCCTTTGAGCTAATTTCCGTGACTCGGACTGTTCGGCGGTAGCGAACTCGCCTCGCCGCACCCGGCGATCAGGCCCTCCAGCGGCCCCCGCCCGAAGACGTGCCGCCACCCGACGGCGAACAGGAGGGCACCGGTGACCAGCACGCCGTACCGCAGGTCGGGGGCGTCGCTCAGGGCGCCGGTCGCGAGGGACAGCACGTGGGGCGCAGTAAGAGTTGACCCGCATGGTCAGGCGGGCACTTTGAGGCGGTGAGCAGCCGGCACCGACCTGCCCGACCTCCACCGTGTGTCGGGGCTGAGCATGTCGTCTGGGAAGTGCTCGTCGAGCCAGTCGGGGCAGTAGATGGTGTCGAGGTAGCGCTCGCCGAAGTCGGGGGCGATCGCCACCGCGGTGAGATCGTGCCCGTCTCGCTCCGCGAGCCAGCGCAGCGCGCCGCTGATCACGGTGCCAGTGGAACCGCCGAACAGGAACCCGCGACGGGTGAGACGATGGCAGGCGCGGATGGCATCGGCCTCCGAGCGTGCTGGAGATCGCCACCCAGCTTGGTGCCGACCCGTCAGTGCAGAACACGGTGCGGTTCGCGTTCTTCGGCGGCGAGGAGAGCGGCGCCCAGGGCTCGAGCGGCTACGTGGAGGGGTTGTCCGCAGATAACCGCAAGAAGATCAAGCTGTATCTGAACGTGGACATGGTGGCCTCTCCGAACGGCGGATACTTCGTACAGGGCGGCAAGGGCAGGGACGAGGAGGACGCAGGCCCTCCGGGTTCGGCCACAATCGCGCGGGTGCTCGCCGACCAGCTGACCAAGACCGGCGTGACCACCCCGGAGGTCATCGAGTTCGTCGGGGACGACGAATCACCCTTCATCGAGGCGGGCATCCCGGTTGGCGGCGCAGAGAGCGGCGACGATCAGGAGAAGACGGCCAAGCAGGCCAAAGCCTGGGGCGGGCGGGCCGGCGAGCCCTATGACCGCTGCTACCACGAGGCTTGCGACAACATCGACAACGTCAACCGGGACATGCTCGACCACTACATGCGGGCAATCGCCGGCACCCTCGCCCACTTCGCGACATCCACAGACGAACTGCGCTGACTCGTTCAGGTTGAGCCCAGGACTACGGCGGTCACAAGGATCCCTCGCTTCCCGGACCCAGCGTCCGTGGAGGCGGCGGTGTGGTGGGTGGGTGCATGCATGCACGTTGTGGCTTGCCGAAATCCGACGAGGGGTGTAATTCGTCACGGTCGAGTACGCCATCGGGAGCATTGCGGCGGCGGCGTTCGGCGCCATCTTGTACACCGTGGTGACCGGCGACTCGATCGTGGGCGCGCTGACCAACATCATCAGCCGGGCGCTCAACACCAGCGTCTGACTCCGGCGGGCAGGAGCGAAGTGACCCGGGGACTAAGACGAGATGCCGGCGGCGTCACCGTCGAGGCGGCGTTCGCCATCGCCGCCCTGGTCGTCGTGCTGGTGCTGTGCGTGGCCGGACTCACCACAGTGTCGATGCAGGTGCGCTGTGTCGACGCCGCCAGGGTGGCCGTCCGACTGGCGGCTCGCGGCGGCGACCGCACCGCATCGGATGCCGCTTACCGCATCGCTCCGCACGGCGCGGCGCTGCAACTGCGGCGCGACGGCGCGCTCGTGGTCGCGAGGGTCACGGCGCGGTCGGTGCTGCTGCCGGGGCTTACCGTCGCGGCGGATGCAGTGGCAGCAGCCGAGCCGGGAGTGCGCTGAACGGGGTTCGGCCAGCCTGTTGGCCGTCACGATGATCGCTGTGCTGCTGGCGATCACGGTCGGCGCGTGCTACGTCGGCTCAGCGATGATCGCCCGCCATCGGGCGCAGGCCGCGGCCGATCTCGCCGCGTTGGCCGCCGCGGCCGGACTGGCAGCCGGCGCCGATGAAGCGTGCGCACAGGCGATGGCGGTCGCCGATGCCATGCGCGCCGTGCTCGCCGGCTGCGTGGTGGACGGACTCGACGTCGTTGTCACCGTCGACGTCAGGGTCGCGCTCGCCGTCGCCGGCGCAGACTCTGCGCAAGCCTCGGCACGCGCCGGGCCCGTCGATGTCACTGGCTAGGGTTTGGCTCCTTTGGCCTTGCGCAGCTTGCGTTTTCGCGTGGGCTTGGCCGGTGCGGCGTCGCCGGGCTCGTCGACGTCGTCGAAGTCGGCAGTGGCCAATTCCGCTTCGGTGGGCAGGCGCAGCGAAACCAGACCGGCGAAAGTGTTCTCCTCGAGCTCCACCCGGTTGACCGTCACGTGTATCGGCGTGAAGCCGCCGCCGTTCGCCCGCAACCGCAACACGCGTGCGGTCGGCCCGGCGGCGAATTCTGCTGACATCGACGGTATGTGGTGTGCATCGGCCGGATGAACCACGGGATCGCCTTCCTCGGCGGCCCGCCAGTCGTAGAAGGGGCACGGGTCGTCCAGCCACTTCAACAGTGTCCAGCTGTCTAGATCGACGAGCGCACGATGCACGCCGGATTGCGCCAGGCCGTTGAGAATTCGCTGTGCCAGGTGGTCGGCCGGCACCGTGGGGCCTTCCTGCACACTGCGCCAGTTCATGGCCCGACCGATCAGCCGCTCGGTGCCGTCGTCCTGGCTCTCCTGAAGTACCCGCGCCACGAATCCGACCGCGATCTGCTCGCCCTGCTGATCGGTGACATCCCAGGTGGTGCAGAGCGTCATGCCGGGTTCGGGCTTGAGCACCATCGACAGCACTTTGGTCTCGGTGGAATTGAGGTCGCGTGTCGGCAGGTCCTCGGCGAACGCGCGACGTTGGGTTGCCTCCGCAGCGGGATCCTTGCCGATGTTGAACAGTGACTCAGGGGTGTCGGTGGCGACGCCGCTCGTGAGGTCCCACTTGAGCGGCCCGGGTATGGGCCGTTCCGGCGCCTCCACGTCCGGTGGCCCGATCCAGACGTGAACGCCGTGTATGCGCCCGTCGGACATCTGCACGACTTCCGTGCGGATTACGCGGTCATTCTTCGGGGTAATGCTGCTTAGGCCCTGCCCGCCGTGAACCGTTTCGCCGATGGCCGTCTGGATCGCCATCAAATGCGGATTTCGACGCAAATATGCGCTGATTGGAACCAAATTCTTGGTGTGACGACCCTTTGCCACCACGGCGGGCTCGCTGCCGAGCGTCTCCACGAGCAGCCAGTCGTGGGTCATGGCGGCATCTTACCGGTCATCCGACAGCCGCCCTCCCGCTGGACGCGGACAACGAAATCCGTACATTTTTGCTGATAATCGGACCTTCAAGCGCCGTTTCGGCAGTTTCTCAAGTTGCACAAACCCCTGCGAAAAGGTATTTTTCGACTGCGCCCGACTTCCGGGATTGGGAACGGATCGCGTTGTCCGACCGTTCGCTGCAACAGTCTGTGGTTCGGCGTGCCGAATCCGTTCCGTGGGAGTCGACCGTGGAGGGGTCGGTCGTCACCATGGGTGGCTCACGACACGTGTCCCGCCAGCTCGCCGAGCACCAGACGCAGCACCCGAACCGCACCCATCTTGTCGAGCGGATCGTTGCCGCTCCCGCATTTCGGCGACTGCACGCACGACGGGCAGCCGAGGGGGCATTCGCAGGCCTCGATGGCCGCTGCGGTGGCGCCCCACCAGGTGTCGATCTGACGGAAGCCGCGGTCGGCGAATCCGGCTCCGCCGGGGTAGCCGTCGTAGACGAAGATCGTCGGCAATCCGTCCACCGGACCGACCGCCGTCGACACCCCACCGATATCGCCGCGGTCGCAGCTGGCGACCAGGGGCAGCAGCCCGATCGCCGCGTGCTCGGCCGCGTGCAATGCTCCAGGGACCCGCACCGGTTCGATACCGTTGCCCTGCAAAGCTTCTGGTGTGATGGTGCACATCACAGCGGTGGTGTCCAACGTGCGGGTCGGCATGTCGAGTTCGACGAAGTCGATCACCTCGCCGTCCAGGCGGCGGCGCAGATAGCCGATCACCTGATTGGTCACCGACACCGGAACCAGCCCAATGGTGACCGGTCCGTGGCTGTGTCGCTCACCGGGGCCGTTGACGACGATGTCGGTCAGTTCGCGGGCGAAGGTGGTGTAGCCCGGGTCCTCTGGGTGCACGAACGCGACGCCGTCCTCGAAGTCCAGCGAGTCGACGACATAGCTGTCGCCCTGATGCAGGTAGACCGCGCCCGGATGCACCGACGCGGGCGCCTGGCCCGCGCCGGCACTGCCCAGCAGGCGGCCCGTCCCGGCTTCCAGGATCGCGATCTGCCCGCCGGAGGATCCCCGGATGTCCACTGCGGGGTGCGGATCGACGCCGGGGGCCGGGAAGTAGCCGCTGGCGCGTCGGCGCAGCAGCCCATCGTCGACGAGGGCGTCGGCCACCGCTTCGGCATTCCACATCCGCACCTCCGCGTCGGTCAGAGGCAGTTCAGTTGCCGCGCAGAGCAGTTGCGGCCCTAGGACATACGGGTTGGCGGGATCGATGACCACTCGTTCGATCGGCTTGTCCAGCAGCGCCGCCGGGTGATGGACGAGGTAGGTGTCGAGCGGGTCGTCCCGCGCGATCAGCAGGATCAGCGCGCCCTGCCCGCGGCGACCCGACCGTCCGGCCTGCTGCCAGAACGACGTCACGGTGCCGGGGAATCCGGCGAGCACCACCGCGTCCAAACCCGCGATATCGACCCCCAATTCCAGGGCGTTGGTGGCGGCCAGGCCCCGAAGTTCGCCCTCGGCCAGGGCGCGTTCCAGTTCCCTGCGGTCTTCGGCCAGATAGCCCGCGCGGTAGGACGCCACCCGTTCGGCCAGCTCGGGCGCGATGTCCTGTAGGCGTGCGCGGGCGCCGAGTGCGGTGAGTTCGGCACCGCGCCGCGACCGGACGAACGTCAACGTGTGGGCGCCTTCGGCGATCAGGTCGGCCATCACCCGGGCCGCCTCGGCTCCGGCGGAACGGCGCACCGGCGCGCCGTTTTCACCGACGAGGTCCGTCCGCAGCGCCGGTTCCCACAGCGCCACCGTCCGCGCACCCTGTGGTGAGCCGTCCTCGGTCACTTCGTGAACGGTCTGGCCGATCAGCTCGGCGGCGGTGGCCGCCGGCGCCGCCGTCGTCGCGCTCGCGAAGACGACCGTCGGCACGGAGGCTGTGGCCGAATACCGTGTGCACAGCCGCAACAGCCGGCGAAGCACCATCGCCACATTTGAGCCGAAAACCCCGCGGTAGTAATGGCATTCGTCGACGACGACATAACGTAGGTTACGCAGGAACACCGCCCATCGAGCGTGGTTGCGCAACAGCGACAGGTGAATCATGTCCGGGTTGGAGAAGATCCAGCGCGACCGCTCGCGGGCGAATCGGCGCACTTCGCCCGGGCTGTCGCCGTCATAGGCGCTGGGCGCGACATCGCGGCAGGAGGCAACGGCATCGGTGAGGGCCTGCGCGGTCCGCAGTTGATCGTGACCGAGCGCCTTCGTCGGCGACAGATACAGCGCCCTGGCCCGCGGGTTTGCGGCCAGTGAAGCCAGAATCGGCAGCTGGTAGGCCAGCGATTTTCCCGACGCTGTACCCGTGCTCAGCACCACGTGGCGACCGTCGTGGGCCAGATTTGCCGCGACGAGTTGATGCGACCACGGCGCCGCGATCCCGCGATCAACGAACGCTCCCACCACATCTGGATCGGCCCAGTGTGGCCAGCCCTGCGGTCGGCCCTGTCGCGCCGGCAGATCCGCGACGTGGCGCAACGGGTCTTCGCCGGGGTCGGTGCCCTCGAGGGCACAGGAGAGCAGCTGGCGGCCGAAATCCGACATCGCACGCCCTCCTGGAAGCCCATGGTCGGCGCCGCGCACCGCCTCGTGGGTTAATTGTTCGCCACTTGATTGTGCCGAGGCTGTCGCTGCAGCGGAGAACATGATTGACTGATGGTGGTCGCAGCTTCTGTGTTCGTGTATTTGCACTCGCAGGATCGACGTTGCGATCGCGGTTCCTGCGAGGGTTGTAGGTCGGGTCAAGTTCCGGCGACTCCACGAAGGTATGGCGGTCGGAACGGGCCCGGTACA
>JBEVHG010000148.1:0-12018 GCA_040511335.1 Mycobacterium sp.
ATCGACCCCGGTTTGGTCAGCGCGCTGCCCTTGACCTGCAGCTGCGCTCGATCCGCGGCGAGTCTGCGGTCGATGGTCGCCGGCGACATCGCACACAACAGGTCCGCGGTCGCATCGTCGATGACCAGTTCACCGTGCTCACGCAGCGAGGCCACCAGCCGCGGCAGCGCCGGCGCCAGCCGCTTGCCCGACGGGCCGTCGAGCACCGCCCAGCACAACCGCAACGCCGCAACCACCTCCGGCCCGAACTTGCATACCGGTTCTCGCCGCGGACGCGGCGCAGGCGGGCCCTGCAGCGGCGCGCCGCAACGCTTTGCGGGCATGATCACGATGCCATCCGTTCACCTGGCACAGCTGATCCAACACCGCCGACTTCTCGGCCCGAGAGCCCTTCCGATACCGGCCCACCAGCCGCCCAGTCACCTGCCGACGCACCGCCAACGACAACTCCATCCCCGATCGTGGCCCGCGGGCATCTTGAGATGAGTCAACGAATCGCCCCAGGCGGGCATTTACGATGAGTCAACGCGGGGATTTCTCCTCCCACGTCGTCGGCGTGTAGCCTGCCCGGCACGGGCGTGTAGCTCAGTGGTAGAGCTCTGGTTTTACACACCAGCGGTCGGCGGTTCGATACCGTCCACGCCCACCTTGCCGAAGGTTCCAATCATCTGTCGCGGTCGGAGTTAAATGGTGACGGTCTGGGATCGTCCGATCCAACATCGACTCTGGGAGGTCATCGTGTCTGGCACCGTCGCACGCGTCACCGAGATCAGCGCAAGGTCCGACAAGAGTTTCGAAGACGCCGTGAAGGCTGGCATTGACAGGGCCAACGCGACGCTGCGGGGTGTCACGTCGGCCTGGATAAAGGAGCAGTCGTTGGATGTGAAGAACGGGAAGGTTGCCGCCTACCGCGTCAACATGCTCGTCACCTTCGTGCTCGATTAGCGAGTCCCTGGGCTGGGGATAACCCGTTCACGAGGTCGGCGGCGCGAAGAATTCCAACGCGATGCCGTCGGGGTCACGGAAGCTCAGGCCCGAGCCGTAGTGGGCGTCGACGATGCCGCCGTGCTCGATGCCGAGCTCATCGAGCCGGCTCGCCCACTCCTGCAGCGCCGCACGATCGGCACACCCGAAGCTGACATGGTCCAGCCCGACGCGGAATTCGCTGAACGGCTCAATCTCCAATGTGCGGTCATGCTGGTGGATGCCGAACAACGTACCGCCGTCGAGCAGCCACACGATATGGCGGAATCCGGCGTCGGTGTGCTCGTCGAGGGCGGGGTCGGCGCCGATCAGCGCGCGATACCAGGGACCGCTGACGTCGAGGTCTCGCACCGTGACCGCAACATGGTTGAGCGCTGGGAAGGCTGTCATGGGACGGGACTATACGACCCGCCGCCCGCGCCGGGCACGCGATCGCATGTCGCGCAGGTACAGCTCGTACCCGAGGATCCAGACCTGCCGGGGGATGACGCGATCGGCGATCCGCAGCGCGGTCAACAGCCATTCGAACCTGCGCTGCTGGCTCGCGCTCCACGGCAGCGCCATATGCGCGCGGAACTCCGCGGGCAGAAAGCCGGTCGTCGCGAACAGGTTGAACGGGCCGGCCAGCAGCCGCAGCGGTGCGGGCAGGAAAGCCATCGCGGCGACCCCGTGCAGGTGCGCCCGCACCGGCGGGTCGATGCGCAGTTCATCGAGGGAGCGCTTCCAGAACTCGTCGAACGCGATGCGGTCGGGTGGCCACATGTCGTCGCGGACCTGCAGGGTGGTGCCCAGTTTCTTCGCGTCTGCGTACACGGCGTCGGCGGCCTCGTCGTCGAGCGGCCCGTACAGAAACTCGTGCTGATCGATGTAGTACCGGAACAGGCAGGCGGCCACCCACAGCTGCAGGCGGGAATCGAATGCGTTGTAGGACACCGGACTTGACGGATTGGACCGGACCAGGGCGTGCACCCTGTCGACCTCGGCGCGGATAAGCGCACGGTCGGCGTCCGTCCCTATGGTGGCCGCGGCCAGGTAGGTGCCGGTGGTGCGGGCCCGTTTGAACGGGTGCTTGTAGACGTTTCCGCTGTCCACCGGGCTCTCCAGCACGCCGTAGCCCACGCCGGGCGCGGCCAGCTGCATGATCACGTTCGCCGCCGGCAGCAACACCGCAGCGGGATTAAGCAAGTCGACGACGCGGGTCGGCCGCCGCGGTGGACCCAGCCCCATGGCTTCGAGTAGACCACTTTGTGAGACGCTCCCGAAGTGTTTGCGCCAATGTGTCGCGGCCGCGCCGCGGGCATCGTGGCCGGCTATTTCGCCGACCTGCTGCTCGGCGATCCGCGACGTGGGCATCCGGTGGCCCTGTTCGGCCGCGGCGCAGCGGCTTTGGAGCGGGTGACCTACTCAGATGCTCGCTCGGCGGGGGCATTGCACACCGGTGCCCTGCTCGGTGCGCTGGGTGTCCTGGGAGTCGCCGCCGAGCGGTTCGCCGCGCGACGGGGCCCGGCGGGGACGGTCGCGGTGACCGCCGCGGCGACGTATGTGGCGCTGGGCGGGACGTCACTGACTCGCACCGGCGAGCGCATGGCAGGTCTGCTGGAAGGGGCAGACGTAGGCGCGGCCCGGCGGTTGCTGCCGTCGCTGTGCGGGCGCGATCCGGCGGTGCTGGACGCGGCCGGGCTGACCCGCGCGGCGCTGGAGTCGGTCGCCGAGAACACCTCCGATGCGCAGGTGGCCCCGCTGGGGTGGGCCGCCGTCGGCGGCGTGCCCGCGGTGCTGGTCTACCGCGGTGCCAACACGCTGGACGCCATGATCGGTCACCGCTCACCGCGGTACGCCCGATTCGGTTGGGCCGCTGCCCGATTCGACGATGCACTCAATTTCGTCGCGGCGCGGGTAACGGCGCTGCTGGTGGCGGCGTGCGCACCGCTGGTCGGCGGATCACCCGCGGCGGCGGTGCGGGCCTGGCGTCGTGACGCGGCCCGGCACCCCAGTCCGAACGCCGGGGTGGTGGAGGCGGCGTTCGCGGGAGCGTTGAGGGTGCGGCTCGGCGGGCCGACGCAGTATGCCCACCAGTTGGAGATCCGGCCCACCCTCGGCGACGGCCGAATCCCCGAGATCCCGGATCTGCGCCGGGCGGTGCGGTTGTCGCGCGCGGTGCAGGTGGCGGCCGTGCTGGCGGCCGTGTCGCTCAGCGCCGCCGGCCGTAGCGGTCGGCGAGTTTCTCCTCGCCGCTGAGCGGAGCCTCTCGGCTGGCCTTTTCCCGGCGGCGCAGGCGGATCTCGGAGAACACGAAATAACCCAGCCCGATTGGGGCGAGGATGCCGAACGCGATCCACTGGATGCCGTAGGAGAGGAACGGTCCGGCGTCCAGGTGCGGCAACGGTATGACGCCCAGGCCGCCGGGCTGATCGGAGACCAGCTGCAAATATGAGCCGGCCACCTCGACGCCCGTGACGGCCGAGATCTGCGTGGTGTTGATCGCATACACCTGTTGCACGCCATCCTGGCGGAAAGGGTCCTTACCGTCGGGGACCGGTTCGGAATCGCGCAGCCGCGCCGTTACCGTCACGGTCCCGTCCGGCGGCGGAGCAATGGGGGGCACCCGCGAGCCCTGCTCGGGTCGCACGTACCCGCGGTCGACGAGCACGGTCGGGCCGCCGTCGACGGCGAACGGCACCAGTACCTCAAACGCCGGCTCACCGTCGACAACCCGCAGCCGGGCCAACACCTGGGCGTCGGGCAGATAGCGTCCGGTGGCCGTCACCTGCCGCCACTGGTCATCCGGCGCCGACGAATCCTGTTGTGGCAGAAGCGTGGCCACCGGAACCGGAGCGGCGGTCAGCGAATGGGCGATCTGCGCATTCTCCCGGGAGGTCTTGGTGTTCTTGCCGAGCTGCCAGGGAGCCAGCACGGTGAAGCACAGGTAGGCGAACGCGATGACCACGACGAACAGTGCCAGCCAACCCGGCCGCAGCAGAAAGGCCCAGCGCCGCATCAGCTTGCGATTCCCCGGCCGGCGAGTTGCTCGTCCACCCAGTCGTGCAGGCCGGGCAGCGCGGCCTCGATCACCGCGAACACCTCTTCGAAGTCATCCTGCGTGCCGTAGTAGGGGTCTTCGACATCCAGCGGATGGGCCGACGAGCGCGGATCAAATGACCGCAGCATCCGAATCCGGTCGGCGGCGACACCCATTTCGCGCAGCATCCGGGCATGATTGCGCCCGAGCGCCACGACCAGGTCCGCCGACAGGTGTTCGTCGTCGATCTGCGCGGCGCGGTGACTGGCCGGATAGCCGTGTGCGCGCAGCACATGGCCGGCGCGATCGTCGGCGGTGTCGCCGACATGCCAGCCACCGGTCCCCGCGCTGGTGACCCGCACCTCGTCGGACAGGCCCCGTTGATTGATCTGGTGGGCGAACATCTTTTCCGCCATCGGCGAGCGGCAGATGTTGCCCGAACAGATGAACGTGACGTGCAGGCGGTGTTGATCCCCGGGTCGCTCCGCTTCTGCCCGCAGGGGGTCAGACACCGAGCACCTCGCGCAGATCCTCGACCGTCGACACGTGGGCCAGCGCGGCGACGGCGTCGGGCTGGTCGAAATCGGCGCGGCCATAACCCCAGCCGACGACCACGGTGTCGATGCCGTGCTCGGCGGCGCCCTCCACGTCGTGGGATCGGTCGCCGACCATGAGCACCCGGTCCGGCAGGGGCTCCAGTTGGGCCAGTGCGTGCGCCACCACGTCGGCCTTGGTCGCGCGGGAACCGTCGACGCTGGCGCCGGCCACGACCTCGAAATGCCGATCGAGCCCGAAGTGCGCAACAATCCGCTGCGCGGTCGGCTCCGCCTTGGATGTGGCCACCGCAAGCCGCACACCGGCGGCGTCCAGGTCGGCAACCAGTTCGGCGATGCCGTCGAAGAGGCTGTTCATCGCCCATCCGCACGCGGTGTAGTCGGCGCGATACTCGGCGATCGCGGCGTCTGCGTGGTCACCCAGCCCCATGGCATGCAGCGTGTGATGCATCGGCGGGCCGACGATCCGGCTCGCCAGGTCGCCATCCGGTATGGCGGCGCCGATCTCACCGAGCGCATGGCGAAAGCTGGACACGATCCCACGGGCGGAGTCGGTCAGGGTGCCGTCGAGGTCGAAGATCACCAACTGCGGGCAGGCCTGCATCACGCCCCCATTGTCCCCGATGCCGGTGGTCGTCCCGATACCTAGCCCAGCGGGCGGCGCACTACTGTCGTGATGTGGCGAGTCATCCCCGGCGGGCAGGAGCGCAGCGACCCGGGGATCAACCACGTGCGGCCGCGCGGTACCACGGCGACGTGGCCGCGGGTCCCGGCATGCTGGACTTCGCCGTCAACGTCCGTTCCGACGAGCCGCCGTTGTGGCTGGTCGAACGGCTTGCCGCCCGGCTGTGCGACCTGAGTCGCTACCCGAGCGCCGACGCCGAACGCCAAGCCGTGCGGGCCGTCGCGGCCCGGCACCGCCGCGCCACCGACGAGGTCGCGCTGCTCGCCGGGGCGGCCGAAGGGTTCGCGCTGCTGGCCAACTTGCGCCCGCGGCTGGCGGCGCTCCTCGCGCCGTCGTTCACCGAGCCGGAGGCGGCGTTGGCGGCGGCCGGGGTGCCGCTGAACCACGTCGTGCTGCAACCGCCGTTTGACCTGTCGGGCGCCGTCGTGCCGGAGGCGGCCGATCTGGTCGTGGTGGGCAACCCCACCAACCCGACCGCGGTGCTGCACACCCGCGAGCAGATCCTCGCGCTGCGCCGGCCCGGGCGCATCGTGGTAGTAGACGAGGCCTTCGCCGACGCTGTCCCGGGTGAGCCGGCGTCTCTGGCCACCGAGGCGCTGCCCGACGTGCTGGTGTTGCGCAGCCTGACCAAGACCTGGTCGCTGGCCGGGCTGCGGGTCGGCTACGCACTGGGCCCCGCCGACGTACTGCACCGGCTGACGGCCAGGCGCGCACATTGGCCGCTGGGCACACTGCAATTGGAGGCGATCGCGGCATGCAGTTCACCGGAGGCGGTGGCCGAGGCCGACCGGGAGGCCCGGCGGCTGCTGGCGCTGCGTGCCGAGATGGTGGCGGGGTTGACCGCGCTCGGCCTCGATGTCGTCGATGGCACCGCACCGTTTGTGCTGTTTGCCGTGCCCGATGCCGAGTTGATACGAAAACGGTTGGACAGCAGGGGTATCGCGGTTCGTCGCTGCGACACCTTCTTCGGCCTGGACGGCCAGTTCCTGCGCGCCGCGGTGCGCCCGCAGTGGCCGGTGCTGGTCGAGGCGATCGCCGAGGTGCTGCGGTGAGCGCACGGCTGGCCGACGTCATCGACGTGCTCGACGCGGCGTACCCGCCGCGGCTGGCGCAGGACTGGGATTCGGTCGGACTGGTATGCGGCGACCCGGACGAGACCGTCGACTCGGTCACGATCTCCGTCGACGCCACTGCCGCCGTCGTCGCCGAGGTGCCCGACCGCGGGTTGCTGCTGGCCCATCACCCGCTGCTGCTGCGCGGCGTCGACACCGTGGCCGCCAGCACCGCCAAGGGTGCCCTACTGCACCAGATGATTCGCACCGGGCGTGCGTTGTTCACCGCGCACACCAACGCCGATACCGCATCACCCGGGGTGTCCGATGCGCTGGCCGAGGCCCTTGCGCTCGAAGTGGATGAAGTGCTCGCACCGCTACCTGCCGGACGCGACCTGGACAAGTGGGTGGTCTACGTGCCCGCCGAAAACGCCGACGCGGTG
Source organism: Mycobacterium sp. (assembly GCA_040511335.1). GTDB lineage: Bacteria > Actinomycetota > Actinomycetes > Mycobacteriales > Mycobacteriaceae > Mycobacterium. Next base: position 6,738 of record JBEVHG010000148.1, read on the forward strand.
CGCGACGCCATCTTCGCCGCGGGCGGCGGCCACATCGGCGACTACTCGCACTGCAGCTGGAGCGTCGCGGGCACCGGCCAGTTCCTGCCGCACGACGGCGCATCGCCAGTGATCGGCGGTGTGGGCACCGTCGAGCGGGTGCCCGAGGAACGGGTGGAGGTCATCGCCCCGGCCCGCCTGCGCGGCCGTGTGCTCACCGCGATGCGGGCCGCGCACCCGTACGAGGAGCCGGCATTCGACGTCATCCCGCTGGCACCGGTGCCGGGGAATGTGGGGTTGGGCCGCGTGGGATCATTGCCGACCCCGGAGCCGTTGTCGGCCTTCGTATCTCGGGTATGCGATGTGCTGCCCACCACGTCGTGGGGGGTGCGCGCCGCAGGTGATGCCGACGCGACGGTGTCGCGGGTCGCGGTGTGTGGGGGAGCGGGTGACTCGTTGCTCGATGTCGTCGCGGCAGCCGGCGTGCAGGCCTATGTCACCGCGGATCTGCGACACCATCCCGCCGACGAGCACCGGCGCGCGTCCGACGTGGCCCTGGTCGACGTCGCCCATTGGGCCAGTGAGTTCCCATGGTGTACCCAGGCCGCGGAGCTGTTGCGCGCTGGGTTCGGTGATTCGCTACCGGTGCGGGTATGTATGGTCCGCACCGATCCGTGGAATGTCGAGAGAAACGGGAAATGAAAGCTGCAGTAGTACAACAGCGTTCGCTGCTTGAGCTGGCTGAGATCGATGCCGAGCTGAGCAGGATCGCGCACCGGGCAAAGCATCTGGCCGAGTATGAACAGCTCGAGCGCGTGCAGGACGACCACCGCGGGGCCAACGACCGTCTCGCCGCGCTGAGCATCGCGCTGGAGGATCTGGACGCACAGGTGGCCAAGTTCGAAACCGAGATCGACGCGGTGCGCCGCCGCGAGGACCGGGATCGGTCCCTGCTCGACGGGGGAGCGATAAACGCCAAACAGCTCACCGAACTGCAGCACGAACTCGAAACGCTGCAACGTCGCCAGTCTAATCTGGAGGATTCGCTGCTGGAGGTGATGGAACGTCGGGAAGAGTTGCAGGGGCAGCAATCCGACGAACTGGCGCACATCGACGAACTGCAAAACGAGCTGTCGAGCGTCCAGAATTCACGCGACGAGGCGCTCACGCTGATCGAGCAGACCCGCCATCAATGCGTTTCGCGGCGTGATGAACTGGTGTCGGAGTTGGATGCCGATCTGGTCGCGCTCTACGAACGCCAGCGTGCCAAGGGCGGCGCGGGAGCCGGGGTTCTGCAGGGACGCCGGTGCGGCGCCTGCCGAATCGAAATCGACAAGGGCGAGCTGGCGCGGATCTCCGCCGCCGCCGACGATGATGTTCTGCGCTGCCCCGAGTGTGGTGCAATCCTGTTGCGCGTCAAGGATTTCGATCTGTGAAGGTTATCGTCGAGGCCGACGGCGGGTCGCGTGGCAACCCGGGTCCGGCGGGATACGGGTCGGTGGTGTGGTCGGCGGATCACGGCACGGTGCTGGCCGAAAGTAAGCAGGCTATTGGCCGCGCCACCAACAACGTCGCCGAGTATCGCGGGCTGATCGCGGGCCTGGAGGAGGCGGCCAAGGTGGGCGCCACCGACGTAGAGGTCTCGATGGACTCCAAGCTTGTGGTGGAACAGATGTCGGGTCGCTGGAAGGTCAAGCACCCCGAGCTGGTACCGCTGTACCAACAGGCCACCGCGCTGTCGACGAGATTCGATCACATCGCCTACACCTGGATCCCGCGGTCGAAGAACGCCCACGCCGACCGGCTGGCCAACGAAGCGATGGATGCCGCAGCCGAACTCGTGGTGCCCGCGGAGGTGCCGAAGGTCACGGAAACGACTCCAGCTTCGGCGGGTTGGACCGGAGCCGTCGGCGCGCCGACGCGGTTACTGCTATTGCGGCACGGGCAGACCGAGTTGTCGGCGCAGCGCCGTTATTCGGGCCGAGGGAACCCGGCGCTGACCGATGTCGGACGTCGGCAGGCCGACGCCGCGGCCCAATACCTGGCCCAGCGCGGCGGAATCGCTGCCGTCGTCACCTCGCCGCTGCAGCGCGCGTACGACACCGCCGCGGCCGCGGCCAAGGCGCTGGGACTCGACGTCACCGTGGACGACGACCTGATCGAAACCGACTTCGGCGCCTGGGAGGGATTGACGTTCAGCGAGGCCGCCGAGCGGGACCCGGAGCTGCATCGGCGCTGGCTGCGCGACACCAGTTTGGCCCCGCCCGACGGGGAAAGCTTCGAGAGCGTCGTCCATCGCGCAAAGCGTGCCCGCAATCGGATCATTGCGGAACACGGCGGTGCGACGGTGCTGGTGGTGTCGCATGTGACGCCGATCAAAACGCTGTTGCGGCTGGCGCTGGATGCTGGGCCGGGCATCCTGTACCGGCTGCATCTCGACCTCGCATCGTTGAGCATCGCCGAGTTCTACCCTGACGGGGTTTCGTCGGTGCGGCTGGTTAATCAGACGGCTTATCTGTAGATGCAGGTGGAGCCAGTCCGGCCGGTCAGGTGTGTAGATGGAGCCGTTCACCGTGCGGCCCGAAAATGACGATGGCCTCGACCGGCCCGGCCACCGCGCCGAACCAGTGCGGTGTCCAGGTGGAGAACTCCACGGCCTCACCGGACTTGATGGTGAAATCGCGTTCGCCCAGCACGAGTCGCAGCTGACCGGACAGCACGTACATCCAATCCTGGCCTTCGTGGACGGGTAACTCGGCCGGTGGCGTGCGGCGCCGCGCGGCTATCCGGATCTTGAACGCGTGCAGTCCGCCGGCGGGTCCCTGCCGGGTGAGCGGCCAGTACGTCACGTCGTGGTGGGTGTGCGAGCTGCCCCGGACGCGCGGATCGGATGCTTCAGGCGTGCGCAGGAGTTCGTCGGTGCTGACCGAGAGGGCCTCGGCGAGGCGGGGCAGATGGTCCAGCGCGAGGCGGCGTTTACCCGACTCCAGCCGGCTCAACGTCGAGACGTCGATGCGTGCCCGGGTGGCGACGTCCTCCAACGTCAGCCCATGCTGCATACGCAGTTCACGGAGCCGACGCCGGACGCGCACGTCGACACCGTCTTCGGGATCTTTTGCCTGCATGGCAAATTAGCTTGGCAGATCTGGCTGGCTGCGGCAATCTCGGGATATGGACATTGTGTGGGACTGCATCATCGTGGGCGGCGGCGTAGCCGGCCTGAGCACTGCCCTGGTGCTCGGTCGGGCCCGCCGGCGCACGCTGCTGGTCGACGCAGGTGACCAGAGCAATCTGGCCGTGCACGGTATCGGCGGCCTGCTGGGCCACGACGGCCGATCGCCGGCCGGGCTGTATTCGATCGGCCGCGACGAGCTGGCGGCGTACCCCAGCGTGCAACTGCGCACCGGCGCGGTGGTGGCGGGCGAGCGCGTGGCGGACGTCTTCGAGCTGGAATTGGGCGACGGTCGCCGGGAGCGAGCGCGACGGGTGCTGTTGGCCACAGGCATGGAGTACCGCCCGCCGTCGCTCTCGGGGCTTGCTGAGATGTGGGGCAGATCGGTGTTCCATTGCCCGTTCTGCCACGGCTGGGAGGTTCGGGATCAGCCGTTGGCGGTGTTGGCCCGCGGCGAGAAGGCCGTGCACGCCGCGTTGTTGTTGCGCGGGTGGAGCGATGACGTCGTGCTGCTCGACGGCCCGGCCGGCCTCGACGACGATCACCTTCTGCGGCTGGCGGCGGCGGGCATCCCAATCGATGAGCGGCCTGTGGCCGAACTCGTCAGCCGCGCAGACGAATTGGCTGCCATCGTGTTCGCCGACGGAAGTCGGCTTCTGCGGAGCGGACTGCTGGTCGCTACGACCCTGCACCAACGGTCCCGGCTGGCCGAACAGCTGGGCGCGGACTACGGCGATCCGACGCCGTTGGCGGCGAACCCCGTCAGCGTCGATGCACTGTGCCGAACCATCGCGCCGGGGGTCTTCGCCGCGGGCGATGTGACGGCGCAGATGCCGCAGGTGGCCACGGCGATCGCTGCGGGCTCACTGGCTGCGACGGCGGTGGTGCAGAGCCTGCTGGCCGACGATGTCGGACTGCCCGCCCCGGCGTGGAGGGAGAAGGTAGATGCCTGAGGCGCAACAGCACTGGGACGAGCACTACGGCGAACGCACTCGGGTCTGGAGCGGACGGGTCAATGCGCGCCTCGCCGAACTGGCCGAATCGTTGGCACCCGGTCGTGCGCTCGACCTTGGTTGCGGGGAGGGCGCGGATGCGGTTTGGCTGGCCGAACGCGGGTGGCAGGTAGTCGCCGTCGACATCTCGGGTGTCGCGCTGCAACGAGCAGCGGAGGACGCGCGAGCCCGCGATCTGCTGGGCAGCATCGACTTTCAGCAGCACGACCTGTCCGACAGCTTTCCGGTCGGCGCATTCGACCTGGTGTCGGCGCAGTTCCTGCATTCCACCGTCCGGTTGGACCGGGACCGGGTGCTGCGATTGGCCGCCGACGCGGTCGATCCCGGCGGGCTGCTGATGATTGTGGACCACGGCGCCGCCCCGCCGTGGGCGTCGAAGCTGGGGCATGACCACCAATTCCCAAGCGCCGACAAGGTCGTCGACTCGCTGAAACTCCGTGATCTCGAATGGGAACGGGTGCGGGTGGGAGCCGTCGAGCGGGAGGCCGTCGGACCCGACGGCGAGATCGGAACTCTCACCGACAACGTGATCATTCTGCGTCGGCGTTAGCGCGCTTCTTCCAGGCGCGGTATCGGTCGGGCAGGCACCGGGCGCACGGCCGGTAGCCGGCCGCGACGGCGGTGGCCTCGTCGGCGAAGAACACGCGATGCCTTGCGTAACGACCGCGGTCAATGGCACGCAGCGCCGAGGGGCAGTCCAGGCGCCCGTAGATGCGGGCCGCGCGATGACCTCCGATGGTGCCGGGCTGCTCTGATTGATACGCAACGCGATCGGCACCAATAAGCGTGTAGCGCGTCATGTTTCACGCCGCGTCGTGGAAAACCAGTCCGAGTGTGAAGCGCTCGCCGGAACGCAGCGCCGACACGCCATGCCGGACCGGAGCGGGCGACCAGCCGCGGGCCGACCGCACGGGTCGCTCGCGCGTGGCGAACAGGAAACCGTGGCCGTGCGGCAGCAGGGTCGCGGTTCCGCGGGACTGGGCGCGCGGACGCTGCTCGACGAGCAGGAACTCGCCGCCGGTGTGGTCCACCCCCGGTTCGCTCAGGTTGATCACCACCTGCAGTGGAAACACCAAGTCGCCGTAGAGGTCTCGGTGTAGCGCGTTCCAGTCGCCCT
>JBEVHG010000149.1:0-12432 GCA_040511335.1 Mycobacterium sp.
AGAGCGCGCCGCCGCAGTGTCAGTGGATCTTCGCCGAGACCCAGACGTTCGGTCCCGACGTCGAGGAATTCCACAAGACGACGTTTCAGAATCCGCCTGACGGCGGGCTGATCTCCGAGGGCGTCGCGGCCTACCGAGACGCCGACACCGCTCGGCGCGCGTTCGACGATCTGGTCGATCTGGTCGAGGGCTGCGGCTCTACCGCGCTCGGCCCGATGTTCGTCGGTGACTGGACGGCCACATCGGACTCCGTGCAGACACGTCCAGGCGCCTGCGGACGCGACTACCGGGTGAAGTCCGTCGTGCTGGTCGAGGTGACGTTCTGCGCGTTCGGTCCGTCGGTGCCCGACATCGTGCTGACCAACATCCTGGCCAAGGTGCCCGACTGATCGTTGACTCTGCGGCCAGGGCGAGAAACCGCGACCGCGCCCTGCGCGCAGAGTCAATGCACGTCATCGCGTGATCGTCGCGCTGCCGAGCACCTCGTCGCCGTCGGGATCGGGCCGGTAGAGCACCATCGTCTGACCCGGCGCCACGCCGCGCAGCGGGGCGCGCAGGTCGACCACCAGCTCGCCGTCGCTCAGTTCGGCCACGGCGTCGGCGATGCCGCCGTGCGCGCGCACCTGCACCGCACACTCGACCGGGCCAGAGGGCGTCGCGCCGGAGGTGAAGACGGGCCGCTCGCCGGTCAGCGACCAGACGTCGAGGTCGGCCGCGTCACCGACGTGCACGGTCGCGGTGTCCGCGTCGATCGCGGTGACGTACCGGGGCCGCCCGTACAGACCCGGCCCGGCGATGCCCAGACCCTTGCGCTGACCGATGGTGAAGCCGTGCACGCCGTCGTGCTCGGCCAACACGGTGCCACCGGCGTCGACGACCGCGCCGCGACGCACCCCGATGCGCGCACCGAGGAAGGCTTGGGTGTCCCCCGACGGGATGAAGCAGATGTCATGGCTGTCCGGCTTCTCGGCGACGGCCAGGCCGCGGCGGGCCGCCTCCGCGCGGATCTGCGGCTTGGGGGTGTCGCCGATCGGGAACACCGCTTGGCGCAGCTGCTCGGCGGTCAGCACGCCCAGCACGTAGGACTGGTCCTTGTCGCGGTCCACCGCGCGGCGCAGCCGACCGCCGGACAGTCGGGCGTAGTGACCGGTGGCCAGGGCGTCAAAGCCCAGCGCCAGCGCGCGGGCGGCCAACGCGGAGAACTTGATCTGCTCGTTGCACCGCACACACGGGTTCGGGGTCTCGCCGCGGGCGTATGAAGACACGAAATCGTCGATCACGGCTTGCTTGAACCGGTCGGCGAAATCCCAGACGTAGAAAGGGATGTCGAGAACGTCGGCCACGCGGCGGGCATCGCCGGCGTCCTCCTTGGAGCAGCAGCCCCGCGAGCCGGTGCGCAATGTGCCCGGCGCGGCCGACAGCGCCAGGTGGACGCCGACCACGTCATGGCCTGCGTCGACCATCCGGGCGGCGGCAACCGAGGAGTCGACTCCACCGCTCATCGCGACGAGGACCCTCATCGGCCGGTGGTTCCCGAACTGGCCAGCGCCGCCTGCCGCGCCCGCTCCACCGCCGCCGGCAGCACCGCCAGTGCGGCGTCGACGTCGGCGTCGGTGCTGGTGTGTCCCAGCGAGAGTCGCAGCGAACCGCGGGCGCTGGCCGGGTCGGCGCCCATCGCAATGAGCACGTGCGACGGCTGCGCCACCCCGGCCGTGCACGCCGAGCCGGTTGAGCATTCGATTCCCTTGGCGTCCAGCAGCATCAGCAGCGAGTCACCCTCACAGCCGCGGAAGGTGAAGTGCGCGTTGCCCGGTAGCCGCCGCTCACCCCGCGCGCCGCTGAGGTGGGCGTCTTCAATCGTGGACAGCACGCCCTCCACCAGCCGGTCGCGCAGCGCGCCCACCCGCGCACTATTGGTCTGCAGGCCGTCCACCGCGATCCGCGCGGCCGCCGCCATGGCAACCGCGCCCGCGACATCGGGTGTGCCCGAACGCACATCACGCTCCTGTCCGCCGCCGTGCAGCAGCGGAACGCACGCCGTATCACGCCGCAGCACAAGGGCACCGACGCCGGTCGGCCCACCGAACTTGTGCGCGGCGACGCTCATCGCCGACAACCCGCTTGCGGTGAAGTCGACGGGTATCTGGCCGACCGCCTGAATCGCATCGCTATGCATCGGCACATCGAATTCCGCGGCGATCGCTGCCAGTTCGGCGATCGGCATGATCGTGCCGACCTCGTTGTTGGCCCACATGATCGACACCAGCGCCACGTCGTCATGGTCCTGCAACGCCTCCCGCAGCGCGGCCGGCGCGACGGCGCCGTCGGAGTCGACAGGCAGCCACGTCACCTCGGCGCCTTCGTGCTCGGCGAGCCACTCGACCGCGTCCAGCACCGCGTGGTGCTCGACGGCGGTGGTGACGATTCGCCTACGGCGCGGTTCGGCATCGCGGCGGGCCCAGTAGATGCCCTTGACCGCCAGGTTGTCGCTTTCGGTGCCCCCTGCGGTGAAGATGACTTCGGAGGGCCGGGCACCCAGCAGTTTCGCCAGCGTCTCGCGCGCCTCCTCCATCCGGCGACGCGCCACCCGGCCGGTGCCGTGCAGCGATGATGCGTTGCCGACCGTCGCCAGCACAGCCGTCATCGCCTCGATGGCAGCGGGGTGCATCGGAGTGGTGGCGGCGTGATCCAGGTAGACGGGCTTGTCCGAGGTCATGACCTGTCCAGAATAGCCGCCGCGCACCGGCAGCCCTGACCGCCCGCTCAGGCCACCAGCGCGTGGCCGGGTGCGCGCGACGACTCGCCGCGGACCGCGGCCTCGCAGCGGGCGGCCAGGTCGCGGCGGTCGCTGCCGGCCAGCTGCAGCGACTCGACCTGAACGTGCACCACCGTGCGCCGCGCGGTCACCAGCCGGCAGATCGACCCGAACAGGGTGTCATCGCCGATATAGGCCGGGACGGTCGACGGCCGGCCGTCACGATGGTGATAGGCCAGCCGCAGCGGCTGGACCGGTCTGCCCGCGTCGACCGCGGCCTGGAACATCGCCGGTCGGAACGGCCCGTAGGCGAGGCCGCACCACGTGGTGCCCTCGGGGAACGCGACCACCGTGTGCCCGGCGCGCAACCGGTCGGCGATGGTGCTCACGACGCCCGGCAACCGTCGAAGGCTGGCCCGATCGATCGGGATGACTTTCATGAAGCGGGCCAGGACGCCCAGCGCGGGCCAGTCAATGAGCTCGGCCTTGGCCACGAAGGAGCCGGGCAGCACGGCGCCGATGGCGAAGATGTCGACCCAGGATACGTGGCCGCTGACCACCAGCACGCCACGCAGGTTGCGAATCGGCCCCCCAGACACCGTGATTCGCACGCCCAGGCAGCGCAGCATCAGGCGGCAGTAGGCGCGCTGCACATGGGAGCGGCCGGGCAGCGGCACCGCCAGCAGCGGCAGTGCAGGTATGAGCAGTAGGGCCAGGGACGCGCGCAGGGCGGTGCGCAGCGCGACGACCACCGGGCGCCCGGGTTGCGCCCCGCCGGCGCGCACACAGCTGGCGTCGCACGATGCCCGCGGCAGCCAGGAGTGTTCGACCGTCATGACGCGATCCCGTCGGCCATGGCGGTGGCGGCCGAAACCGACCGCAGTCTTCGCAGGTAGCGGGTATCGGCCCGGCGCTCGTCGAGCAGCGCCGGGAAGTCGCCCACGCCGAATTCCGGGTCGTGCGCCGGGTCGCCGCATACCTGCGCGCCGAGCCGCAGGTATCCGTGCATGAGCGCCGGCACGGTCACCCGTGGCGGCGGGTCGATGTCGTCGAGGCCCCTCCCCTCGATCGTCACCGGCCGGTACGGGTGCACCGTGTACTGCGGCGGGGCGGCGTGGCGGCGCAGCACGAAGTCCCGCACGCCGCGGATCTGGCTGCCCGGTTTTTCGTCGGCAGACCCAGCAATGGACACCGACACGCAGCCCGTCACGTAGTCGTAGCCGCAGCGGTCCAGGTAGGCCAGGATGCCGGCCCACATCAGCAGCACCACACCGCCGTTGCGGTGATCCTCGCGGACAACCGCGCGGCCCATCTCGACCAGCGATCCTCCCAGCGGATCGAGCGAACGCACGTCGAATTCTGTTGCGGTGTAAAGACCTCCGGCGGCGATAGCTCCGGACGGCGGCAGCATCCGGTAGCAGCCGACGAGCTCACCGGAGGCGTCCTCGCGGACCAGTAGGTGATCGCAGTATTCGTCGAACCGGTCGGCGTCTTTCCCGTCAGTGGCGCCGGCCATCGCGAATCCGGGTTCGGAGGTGAACACCTCGTGACGAAGGCGCTGCGCGGCGTCGATGAGCGCGGGATCGGTGGACCGCAGCAGGGTGTAGCGCGGCCCGGGCATGCTCGCCACCGAACCGCCCGATTGATCAGCGGCTATCAGTACTGAAGCGGTGCTCATGGCAGCACCGTCGCCCAGCCGGGTCTCGGGACGGCATCATGCGCGTGACGTGTCCGTGAGCACCAGGTGACTAGTTATGCCGAGAACTCAGCCCTTGCGGGCCCTGACCGCCTCGGTCAGCTGCGGGGTCACCTTGAACAGGTCGCCCACGATGCCCAGGTCAGCGATCTCGAAGATCGGCGCCTCTTCGTCCTTGTTCACCGCGATGATCGTCTTCGACGTCTGCATGCCAGCGCGGTGCTGAATCGCCCCGGAGATGCCGAGCGCGATGTACAGCTGCGGCGACACGGTCTTGCCGGTCTGGCCCACCTGGAATTGGCCCGGGTAGTAACCGGAGTCCACCGCGGCACGCGACGCACCGACCGCGGCGCCCAGCGAGTCCGCCAATTCCTCGACGACGCTGAAGTTTTCGGCGCTGCCGACGCCGCGGCCGCCCGACACGACGACGGTGGCTTCGGTGAGCTCCGGGCGGTCGCCGGCCTCCGCCGGCTGGCGGGCAGTGATCTTCGTCGCATTCGCGGCCTGCGCCGGCACCTCGACATTGACGACCTCGCCCGGGCCGTCTGCCGGTTCGGCCTCGATCGCGCCGGGCCGCACGGTGATCACCGGGGTGTCGCCGGTGATCTGCGCCTCGACGGTGTAAGCACCGCCGAAGATGCTGTGGATACCCACTGCGCCTTCTTTGACCTCGACGACGTCGACCAGCAGGCCCGAGCCGATCCGGGCTGCCAGCCGGCCGGCGATCTCCTTGCCGTCGGCGCTGGCGGCCAGCAGCACGCCGGCCGGTGCGGCGGACTCGACCAGCGATGCCAGCACGTCCACGACGGGGGTGACCAGGTAGTTCTCCGCGTCGTCGGACTCCGCGACGTAGATCTTGGCGGCACCGGCCGCCTTCAGTCCGTCGACCAGCGGCTCGGCCGTGCCCGGTGCGCCCACCACGACGGCGGCGGGTTCACCCAGGACACGGGCGGCGGTGATCACTTCCGCGCTGATCTTCTTCAGCGCACCTTCGGCGTGCTCGACGAGCACAAGTACTTCAGCCATGCGTTCTGTTCGCCTCTATGTCTATTGGGGACTGGGGATGGTCTAGATGAGCTTCTGGGCAACCAGGTACTCGGCGATCTTGGTGCCGCCGTCGCCCTCGTCGGCAACCTTCTCGCCCGCAGTCTTGGGCGGCTTCGGGGTGGACGAGAGCACCTTGGAACCCGCGTTGGCGACGCCGACCTCGTCGGCCTCGACCCCGATCTCGGCCAGCGTCAGCGTGGTGACTTCCTTCTTTTTGGCGGCCATGATGCCCTTGAAGGACGGGAAGCGCGGCTCGTTGATCTTCTCGTTGACGCTGACCACTGCGGGCAGCGGAGCCTCGACGGTGAACACGCCGTCGTCGGTCTCCCGCTCGCCGATGACCTTGCCACCCTCGACGGACACTTTCCGCAGGTGAGTGAGCTGCGGCAGACCCAGGTACTCGGCGATGACCGCGGGCACCGCGCCGCCGACGCCGTCGGTGGCCTCGTTACCGGCGATGACCAGTTCCACGCCCTCGACGGTGCCCAGCGCGCGCGCCAGCGCCCATCCGGTCTGGATGACATCCGAGCCGTGCATGCCGTCGTCGAGCAGGTGCACCGCCTTGTCGGCGCCCATCGACAGGGCCTTGCGGATCGCCTCGGTGGCGCGCTCCGGGCCCGCCGTCAGAACGGTCACGCTGCCCTCGACGCCGTCGGCGGCTTCCTTCTCCTTGATCAGCAGCGCTTCTTCGACGGCGCGCTCGTTGATCTCGTCCAGAACGGCGTCGGCGGCCTCGCGGTCGAGAGTGAAATCGCCGTCGGTCAGCTTGCGCTCCGACCACGTGTCTGGGACCTGTTTGATCAGGACCACGATGTTCGTCATGACTCTGGTTCGTCCTCCTCGAAGGGGCCGGCGGTCGGCCTGCAATATCACGTTTGAAGCAACTACCACCATGTTACTCGCGGGTAACTTTAGGTGGCTCGCAGGAACACCATAGCTGGTCGAAGTTTGTGTCCCGGCTCCCCGTACTGGGTGAACCGTTCGCGAACCGGCCACTTGCCCTTTCCCTGGGTTAGCCTGCGTTGCAATGAGTGCATTCGTTACCGACGGTTCCGTTGGTCCTGACGACGCCCTGCCCCTGACCGGGGAGCGGACGGTGCCGGGTCTGGCGGAGGAGAACTACTGGTTCCGCCGCCACGAGGTGGTCTACCAGCGGCTGGCGGACCGCTGCGCGGGACGCGACGTGCTCGAGGCCGGCTGCGGCGAAGGTTACGGTGCCGACCTGCTCGCCGACGTGGCACATCACGTGATCGGGCTCGACTACGACGAGTCGGCGGTCGCCCATGTGAAGGCCCGCTATCCGCGGGTGGAGATGCGCCACGGCAACCTGGCCGAACTGCCGTTGCCCGATGGTTCCGTCGATGTGGTGGTGAATTTCCAGGTGATCGAACACCTCTGGGACCAGCCGCAATTCGTCGCCGAGTGCCTCCGTGTCCTGCGGCCGGGCGGTGCGCTGATGATGTCCACCCCCAACCGGATCACCTTCTCCCCCGGCCTCGACACCCCGATCAATCCGTTCCACACCCGTGAACTCAATGCCGCGGAGCTGACCGAACTGCTGCATTCCGCGGGTTTCGCGGTCTCCTCGATGCTGGGCGTCTTCCACGGCAACCGGTTGGCGGAACTTGACGCCAAACACGGCGGCTCGATCATCGACGCCCAGATCGCCCGCGCGCTGACCGATGCGCCGTGGCCTGACGACCTGCTCGCCGATGTCGCCTCGGTGCGCACCGCGGACTTCGATCTCGTGGATGCGGCCGACCGAGACATCGACGACAGCCTGGATCTGGTCGCGATCGCGGTGCGGCCGTGACGGACAACCCGCCGGGGCTGTTCACCCTCGTCCTGCACACCCACCTGCCGTGGCTGGCACATCACGGCCGCTGGCCTGTCGGCGAGGAATGGCTCTACCAGTCGTGGTCGGCGGCCTATCTGCCGCTAATTCGGGTGCTGCGCACACTGGCCGCCGAGGACCGCCGCCATCTGGTGACGCTGGGCATGACACCGGTGGTCACCGCCCAGCTCGACGACCCGTACTGCCTGACCGGCATGCACCACTGGCTGGCCAACTGGCAGCTGCGGGCCTTGGAAGCGGCCACACAGCGTGAACTGAAGACGTTGTGGGAGTTCGGGATTCGCGAGCACGCAGAAGCCGGCCGTGCGCTCGACGACTTTGCGACGCTGTGGCGACACGGCGGCAGCCCGCTGCTGCGGGAGCTGATCGACGCCGAAACGATCGAACTGCTCGGCGGCCCGTTGGCGCATCCCTTCCAGCCGCTGCTGAATTCGCGGCTGCGCGAGTTCGCCCTGCGCGAGGGCTTGGCCGATGCCCAGTCGCGCTTTGCGCACACACCCACCGGCATCTGGGCGCCGGAGTGTGCGTACGCGCCCGGCATGGAGATCGACTACGCCGCAGCGGGTGTCGGCCACTTCATGGTCGACGGCCCATCGCTGCACGGCGACACCGCGCTGGGCCGTCCGGTGGCCGGATCCGATGTCGTCGCGTTCGGCCGCGACCTGCAGGTCAGCTACCGGGTGTGGTCACCGAAATCCGGCTATCCCGGCCACGCCGCATACCGCGACTTTCACACCTACGACCACCTCACCGGCCTCAAGCCGGCGCGCGTCACCGGCCGCAATGTGCCCTCGGATGCCAAGGCGCCGTACGACCCGCAGCGCGCCGACCGCGCCGTCGACGTGCACGTCGACGACTTCGTCGAGGTGGTGCGGCAACGGCTCATCGGCGAAAGCGAGCGCATCGGCCGGCCCGCCCACGTGGTCGCGGCCTTTGACACCGAGCTGTTCGGCCATTGGTGGTACGAGGGGCCGGTGTGGCTGGAACGGGTGCTGCGGGCGCTACCGGAAGCCGGCATCCGCGTCGGCACGCTGTCCGATGCGGTCGCGGACGGATTCGTCGGGGCGAGCGTCGAATTACCGCCCAGCTCTTGGGGTTCGGGCAAGGACTGGCAGGTGTGGGCCGGCGAGCGGGTGGCCGATCTGGTGCAATTGAACAATGAAGTGGTGGACACGGCACTGACCACCGTCGACAAGGCACTGGCCCACACCGCATCGGTGGGCTCACCCACGCCGCGCGACATCGTCGCCGACCAGATCCTGCGCGAAACCCTGCTCACGGTGTCCAGCGACTGGCCGTTCATGGTCAGCAAGGACTCCGCCGCCGACTACGCGCGTTATCGCGCGCAGCTGCACGCGCACGCCACCCGCGAGATCGCCGGTGCGCTGGCGTCGGGCCGTCGCGAGCACGCCCAGCGGTTGGCCGATGGCTGGAACCGTGCCGACGACCTGTTCGGCGCCCTGGACGCAAGGCGGCTGCCAAGATGACCCGTCCCCCACTTCCCGCGAGCGTGCGTGTCTGCACGTCGACACACCGTGAAACGGTGGCATTTTGCGGACGCTCGCGCGCGACGAGAGTGCGCTCATGAAGGTCCTGATGGTGTCGTGGGAGTACCCACCGGTGGTGATCGGCGGGCTCGGCCGCCACGTATATCAAATCGCGACGGCACTGGCCGCCGACGGCCACGACGTCGTTGTGCTCAGCCGCCGCCCCTCGGGCACCGATCCCAGTACGCACCCGTCGACAGACGACATCGCCGATGGCGTGCGGGTGGTAGCTGCCGCACAGGACCCGCACGAGTTCGACTTCGGCTCCGACATGATGGCCTGGACACTGGCCATGGGCCATTCGATGCTGCGCGCCGGCCTGGCGCTGAAGACCCGGGATTCGCACCGGGCCTGGCACCCCGACGTCGTGCACGCCCACGACTGGCTGGTTGCCCACCCGGCCATCGCACTCGCCGAATACTTCGACGTACCACTGGTTTCCACCATCCACGCCACCGAGGCCGGCCGGCACTCCGGCTGGGTCTCGGGCTCGATCAGCCGCCAGGTACACGCCGTGGAGTCCTGGCTGGTCCGCGAATCCGACTCGCTGATCACATGTTCGGCGTCGATGAGCGACGAGATCACCGAATTGTTCGGGCCCGGCCTGACCGAGATCCGCGTCATCCGCAACGGAATCGACGCCGCTCTATGGCCGTTCGCACGGCGGTGTCCGCGACAGGGCCCCGCCCAGCTTCTCTACCTGGGTCGGCTGGAGTACGAAAAAGGCGTTCACGACGCCATCGCCGCACTACCGCGAATTCGGCGCACCCACCCGGGAACCACGCTGACCGTCGCCGGCGATGGCACACAGCTTCAGTGGCTGGTGGAGCAGGCCCGAAAACACAAGGTGCTCAAGGCCACAGCATTCGTCGGCCGGGTGGACCACGAGGACATGGTGCGGCTGCTGCACACCGCCGACGCTGCCGTGCTGCCCAGCCATTACGAGCCGTTCGGCATCGTCGCGCTGGAGGCCGCGGCGACCGGCACACCGTTGGTGACGACGAATGTCGGTGGGCTGGGCGAAGCGGTGATCAACGGGCAGACAGGCGTGTCGTTCGCACCACGCGACGTCGCCGGGCTGGCCGCGGCGGTCCGCACGGTGCTCGACGATTCCGCCGCCGCACAGCGCCGCGCGGTAGCCGCGCGCGAGCGTCTCACGTCCGACTTCGACTGGCACACCGTGGCCAAAGAGACCGCGCAGGTCTACCTGGCCGCCAAGCGGCGCGAGCGCGAACCCCACCCTCGTCGGCCGATCATCGAGCAGGCGCTGCCCGGGCGCAGCTAGCTCATTGCGCGGGCGATCGCGATATGTCCTTCGAAGCCAAGCGATTCCGCCATGCCGCGGTACCGATCCCGAAACTCCTCATACGTCACCTCGTCGCCGTGCGCTCGTGCCAACAGAGCCCGCAACCGCAGCAACGGCAATTCGTGTAGCACGAATCCGGGATCGGTGGGCACGGCGGCCAACCGGTCGATCGCGGCCTTCGCCTCCGCGAGGTCAGGCTCGGCGCCGCGGCGCAGAAGCGACTCCACCAGTGCGGTGAGGGCAGGCCCGCGCGTGGTCATCTCACCGGAAGTGAACAGGAAGTCGATCACCTCATGCGCCAGCTCAATGGCGCCACCCGTATCGCCGAGCCTGGCCTTCTCCTTCGCGGTCTCGATGTCGACCCACCGCACCGAGTTCGTCGTGTACCGATGGCGCAGGCAGGCCTCACGATACTGGGCCAGCAGCTTCAAACCCGGTGGGCGGTGCGGGCCCTCTCGCGATCAGGGCGATCTCCCCCGCCATGCGGCTCTTGCCAATTCCGGGCGGCCCGACCAGCCCGACAATGCGGCCCTTGCCGTTCATCGACTGGTCGAGCATCGCTGCGATGGTGCTCATCTCCCAGTCGCGTCCCACCAGAGTGGACAGCTGACGGGCCCGCTGCCCGCCCTCGGACGCCATTGCCAGCAGGCGACGGACGATCACCGGTGATTGCGCGCCCTTAATGCGTACTTGTTCGGGTTCGCCCAGGTCAGTCGCGTCCTCGACCAGCCGTGCCGTGGACTCACTGAGCATCACCCCACCGGGTGGCGCGACCGATTCCATCCGCTGCGCCAATCCGACCTCCTCGCCAACCGCGGTGTAATTCAAACGGCCCGAACCGATCTCACCGGCGATCACCGCGCCGGAATTCAGCCCCACGCGCAGTAGCAGGTCCAGACCATGGTCGCGCCGTTCCACCTCCGACGCGATGCCCTGCGCCTCCCGCTGGATGTTCAGCGCCGCCAGGCACGCCCGTAATGCGTGATCCTCCAACGCAACCGGCGCGCCGAATACCGCCGTGAGGCCGTCACCGGTGAATTTGTCGACCGTCCCGCCATAACGCAGCACCACTGCCGATAAGCGGTCGAACAACTCGGTCATGATCTCGCGCAACCACCCACCGCCGCGGCGATGTCCATCGAATGCACCACGTCCGCGAAAAGCACGGTCACCTGCTTGTACTCGGCTTCCGCACTGACGGGTTCAAGCGGCGTCCCGCAGGCGTCGCAGAACCGGGCGTCCGCGCGCGGCTCGGCGCCGCAGCCGCGGCAGGACGCCGCTGCCGGCATCCCAAACCGCCGGTCACGTCGATATCGTGCACTGCACACTCACGGCCGCCGAGCGTGCGCCGTCGCGGGATGAAACACGGCGTGTTGCACAACAGACACGCACGCTCACCGGAATGGGGGCTAGCGCGAGGCTTTCTTGCGTTCGATGTCGGCGAGCGCCGCGGCCAGCTCGGCGCGCTGGGCGGCCGACGTCTCCCATGCCAGCTTGCGGTTCTTGACGACCTTGGCCGGCGCGCCGACCGCGATCGAAAAGTCCGGGATGTCGCCCTTGACCACCGCGTGTGATCCCAGCACGCAGCCACGCCCGATCGTGGTGCCCCGCAGCACGGTGGCCTTGGCCGCGATCCAGGTGTCCGGCCCGATCCGCACCGGGCTCTTGACGATGCCCTGGTCCTTGATCGGCAGCTCGATGTTGTCCATCTTGTGGTCGAAGTCGCACACGTAGCACCAGTCCGCCATCAGCACCGAGTCGCCCAGCTCGATGTCGAGGTAGGTGTTTATGACGTTGTCCCGGCCCAGCACCACCTTGTCGCCGATCCGCAGCGAGCCCTCGTGTGCGCGGATCGTGTTCTTGTCGCCGATATGGACCCAGCGCCCGATCTCCAGCTCGGACAGCTCCGGCGTCGCTTGAATTTCCACGCCTTTGCCGAGGAAGACCATGCCGCGGGTGATGACGTGCGGGTTGGCGAGCTTGAACTTCAGCAACCGCCAATACCTGACCAGGTACCACGGGGTGTAGGCGTGGTTGGCCAGCACCCACCGCAGCGAGGCCAACGTCAGGAATCTCGCTTGGCGCGGATCGCGCAACCGTGAACCCCGCCAGCGCTTATGCAACGGCGCGCCCCACATAGTCGTCATGGCCGGAAAGCCTACGCGAGCGCCAGGGCGGCCAACGGTTACCCTCACGAGGGCGTCGAAGGAAGTGACCGGCAGAAAG
>JBEVHG010000150.1:0-12092 GCA_040511335.1 Mycobacterium sp.
GCCGTCGGGCACGGCGAGAAGTTCGTCGTGCAGCCGGGCCCGGTTCCGTCGCCAGTCGGCGAGCAGCTGCTTCGGCGGGGTTCCGGCCAACTCCTCGGCGGCCTCGTCGACGAAACCGGTCGGATTGGCCGCCACGGCCTGCAGCACCGCGGCGAACCCCGGCTCGTCTGTGACGGCGATCAGTGCGACGCGGTCGGTCCACAGCAGATGCGCGATCTGGTGTGCGATCGTCCAGCCCGGCGCCGGTGTGGGCGCGGCCCACCGTTCAGCGGGCAGCTCGGCCACCAGCTCGTCGAGCTCGTCGCTTTCGGCCCGCAGATCGGCGACCATCGGGTCCGCTCCAGCCACGTCGGTCACCTTAGCCCGGTGACTTCGCGCGGCGGCCCACGACGGCGTGCACCGCCAGCCCGACCAGATAGACGACGGCACCGGCCAGGGCCAGATGCGGGGAACGCCCGTCGGCGGGGATGACCGACGCCGCCGCGGCGATCGCGCCGATGAACGCCGTCCAGAACAGCGAGTCCTGCACGGTGAACACGTGTCCGCGCAGCGCGTCGTCGACGTCGATCTGCATGGCGGTGTCCGCGCATAGCTTCACCACCTGTCCGGCCGCGCCGAGCAGGAATCCGCACAGCACCATCATCGGCAGCTGCAGCCCGGCGCCGGCGAGCTGGATGATCGCGGCAAACGCCAGCGCCCCGTTGGCGGTGCCGTATCGGCCCCAGCGGCCGACGGCCGCTGGCGTCGCCAAGGTGGCCAGGAAGGATCCGGTGCCGGTGGCGGCGAGGAGAAGCACCGCGGTGCCCAGGCCCGCGACCGCCTGGGTGTCGGTGTGCCGGACGATGACCAACAGCAGCAGTGTGTTGATACCCACCACCACGCGGTGCGCGGCCAGCCCCGCCAGCGTCGCCGCCACCGTCGGGACGGCCGCCACCGTGCGCACGCCGTGCGCCCATCCGGTGGCCACCGCATAGGCGACCGAGCCGTGAATCGCTCGCTTGCTTTCGTGAGGTCCCAACACGTGTGGCGAGAAGCGCACCGAGAGCAGCAGCGCGATCGACACCGGCACGGTGACGATGAAAATGATTGCGGCAGAGCCGGTATCGTCCGCGCCGAAGAGCCAGCGGATCAGCAGCATGCAGCTGGCGCCCAGGGAGGCGGCCACCATTCCGGTGGCCGACGCCACCGCGTTCATCGCCACCACCTGCCCGCGCGGCACCACGTCGGGCAGCGCCGCCGACAGACCCGACGAGACGAACCGGGTGAAGCCGTTGACGATCAACGCGCCGAACAGGATCGGCAGGTCCC
Source organism: Mycobacterium sp. (assembly GCA_040511335.1). GTDB lineage: Bacteria > Actinomycetota > Actinomycetes > Mycobacteriales > Mycobacteriaceae > Mycobacterium. The sequence goes on from JBEVHG010000150.1 coordinate 1,309, forward strand.
CCACACCGGCGGCGAGCAGTGTGGCCACCGCGAGGACCAACAGCAGTCTGCCCAGGTTGGCGCCGATCAGAACCAGCCGTCTGTCCCAGCGGTCCAGCAGTGCGCCTGCGAACGGGCCGAGCAGCGAGTACGGCAGGTACAGCACGGCGAATGCACCTGCGATCTCCCACGGGCCCGCGGCGCGTTCCGGGTTGAACAGAAGCCCGCCCGCCAAACCCGCCTGGAACAGTCCGTCCCCGAACTGGCTGACCGCCCGCAGTTCGAGCAGCCGCCAGAATTCGGGCAGGCCACGCACCGACCGCCAGACGGCGATGGGTGCGCGTGTGTCGGCCATGGGAATCACGTCCTGTTGTGGGGCAGTACTTCAGCGTTCGGCCACCCGACCCACAGTACAAATATCCGGGCGAGCCGGGATTGTTTGCCACGAGGACCCCGCGCTGGTGCCATTATGGTGGGGTGGCGCAGTCAGAAGATCCAGAGGACTCCGTCGCGCCTGCGGCGCACCGGGTACGGGCCGGAACGCTGCTGCTTGCCAACACCGATCTGCTGGAACCGACCTTCCGTCGCAGCGTCATCTACGTGGTCGAGCACAACGACGGTGGCACGCTCGGCGTGGTGTTGAACCGGCCCAGTGACACCGCGGTGTACAACGTGTTGCCGCAGTGGGCCAAGCTGGCCGCCAAGCCCAAGACGATGTTCATCGGCGGGCCCGTCAAACGTGATGCCGCACTGTGCCTGGCGACGTTGCGGGTCGGCACCGACCCCGACGGGGTGCCCGGGTTGCGCCACGTACAGGGCCGGATGGTGATGGTCGACCTCGATGCCGAACCGGAGACGATCGCCCCGGTCGTGGAGGGGGTGCGCATCTTCGCCGGCTACTCCGGCTGGACCATCGGGCAGCTCGAGGGCGAGATCGAGCGCGACGATTGGATTGTGTTGTCGGCGTTGCCCTCCGATGTCCTTGTCGAACCCCGGGTGGATCTGTGGGCGCGAGTGCTGCGTCGTCAGCCGCTGCCGCTGTCGCTGCTGGCCAGCCACCCGGTCGACATCAGCCGCAACTAATTGCAGGACAGGGTGCACGACGCGCAGCCGCCGTCACAGCCGGCAACCTCCTGGCGCGCGGCGACCTTGGCGGCCTGCCAGCACCCAGCGGCGACGGTGCTCACCGCGCCGACGACGCACACGATCACCACCAGCAGGCCGGTCTCCGGCCGGGCGGACAGCGCCACCGCGCCGCCGGATGCCAGCATCGCTGCGGCGGCCAGCTGGGTGGGCGCGACCGCACGCAAGAGCTGACGGACCGGATCGCCGGCGTGGGGCCGGGTCAACAGCCACCCGCCGACGGCGGCGGTCGCGGCGGCGGCGCACAGGCACAGCACCGCGGCGATCAGCATGGGCCACACAATACGAGGCGTGGCCGCTGAGCCCCGGCCGGGGCCGCTAGCTCGGTAGTGCCGGCACGGCTGGCAGCCCCGGCAGGGGTGGTAGACCCGGCGGCGCCGGGGCGGGCGTCGGCGGGGACGCCGGTGCGGGTGCGCTGACCTTGAAGCCGGTGACGATGGCGTCGGTAGCGCCGGCGGCGGCCACCGCCTGCTGGACGGTGGTGGTCACCGCCAACGAGACCAGGTATCTGTCCGGTCCCGAGGTGGCGATAACCTGGCGGCGTGAGGTGTTCAACGTCATGGCGTTCTCGCGGTAGGTGCCCTCGATGAGCGATGAGGGCGTGCCTCCGTAATCGGCGAGCGAGGCGTCGGTGGACCGCCACGCAGGCAGCTGCTGATTGTCGATGAACCCGTGGGTGATGGCCTCCTTGGGGTCGAAGTCGCCGATCAGCTTGTACACCACGACCTGGGCGTTGGACGTGTACAGGCCGTCTCCGCCGACTCGGTCGGCGATCACCGCGAAGGCATCGGGCACGTTGGGGTCGGGCACCGCCGCCCAGCCCGCGGGCATCGGCAGCACAATGTTCAGCGCCTTGAAGTCGCTGCTGACCTGCGGCTCGAGCCTGACGCCCTTGTCGCGGAGGAAGTCGGCCAGTGTCACCGACGTGGCGGGGACCAGCGTCTGCGGCGCGGCGGTCGGGGTGGCCGCCGGTGTCGGGGCCGCCGCGGTGACCGGCGTCACGCCCGACTGCCCCGCGGCCGGCACCGGCGCGGTCGGACCCGCGGCCGGCATCACCGTCACCGTCTGCGTCACCGTGGCCGGACCCGGCAACGGCGGTTGCGGGAAGACGGGTTCGGCCGTCGCTGTGCTGCCCGCGAAGCCGACGACGCCGGCAACACCGGCAGCCACACCCCCAGCCAGAATCCGCCAGCGACGGGCATTTTCGTTCATGACGTCGGTCCTTCCGAACGGTAAAGGGCGCGCGTCCCCTTTCGTCAGGCGCTGACCATATCCACCGCGGAGTGTTAGCCACCAGGGCTGGAACCGAGCTGCAACCATGTCCTGATCGGTCCGCAACGGAACCGATACCAAGCTGTGGCCTGGTTCAGAGCCCGTCGTCACCGCCCTTATACCCTGTTGGCGTGACCGAATCCCCGACCGCGCAGTCTCGCGTTGGCCCTGACGCGGATGCCGACACCCCGGAATACCGCTACACGGCGGATCTTGCCGGGGAGATCGAGCGTGCCTGGCAGCAGACCTGGACGCGGCTGGGGACATTCAACGTGCCGAACCCGGTGGGTTCACTGGCGCCGTCGGACGGCGGCCCGGTGCCCGACGACAAGATGTTCGTCCAGGACATGTTCCCCTATCCGTCGGGGGAGGGCCTGCACGTCGGGCACCCGCTGGGATACATCGCCACCGACGTGTATGCCCGCTACTTCCGGATGACCGGCCGCAATGTGTTGCACGCGTTGGGCTTCGACTCCTTCGGCCTGCCGGCAGAGCAGTACGCGGTGCAGACCGGCACCCACCCGCGCACCCGCACCGAGGCCAACATCGTCAACTTTCGACGGCAGCTTGGCCGGTTGGGTCTGGGACACGATGCGCGGCGTAGCTTCTCGACCACCGACGTCGAGTTCTACAAGTGGACGCAGTGGATCTTTCTGCAGATCTACAACGCGTGGTTCGACCCCGCGGTCAACAAGGCACGCCCCATCACCGAGCTGGTGGCCGAGTTCGACTCGGGCGAACGTACTCTCGACGACGGCAGGCAGTGGTCGGCATTGTCGGCGGGCGAGCGCGCCGATGTCATCGACGCGTACCGATTGGTGTACCGGGCTGATTCGATGGTGAACTGGTGTCCCGGCATGGGTACCGTGCTTGCCAACGAGGAGGTTACCTCCGAGGGCCGCAGTGACCGCGGCAACTTCCCGGTGTTCCGGAAACGGTTGCGGCAGTGGATGATGCGCATCACCGCGTATTCCGACCGGCTGCTGGACGACCTCGACGCGCTGGACTGGCCGGAGAAGGTCAAGACCATGCAGCGCAACTGGATCGGCCGCTCCACCGGAGCGTCGGCACTGTTTACGGCCGACCATTCCGACATCGAGGTGTTCACCACCAGGCCCGACACCTTGTTCGGCGCCACCTATCTGGTGCTGGCGCCCGAACACGACCTGGTCGACCTGCTGACGGCCGCCGACTGGCCCGACGCCGTCGACGCGCGCTGGACCTTCGGCGCGGCCAGCCCGGCCGAGGCGGTCGCCGCATACCGGTGCTCGATCGCGGCCAAGTCCGACTTGGAACGCCAGGAAAGCAAGGCCAAGACCGGCGTGTTCATCGGCTCGTATGCGACCAATCCGGCCAATGGACAACCAGTCCCGATCTTCATTGCCGACTACGTGCTGGCCGGCTACGGCACCGGTGCGATCATGGCCGTTCCCGGTCACGACCAACGCGACTGGGAATTCGCCCATGAGTTCGGCCTCCCGATCGTGGAAGTCATTGCCGGCGGCGATATTTCACAGGCTGCCTACACCGGCGACGGCGAGGTGGTCAACTCGGACCATCTCGACGGACTGAGTGTGCAATCGGCCAAGGAGGCGATCACCGCTCGGCTGACCGCCGACGGCCATGGGCAGGCCCGCATCGAATACAAGCTGCGGGACTGGCTGTTCGCCCGGCAACGGTACTGGGGCGAGCCGTTTCCGATCGTGTACGACGCCGACGGCCGCCCGCACCCGCTGCCCGAATCGGTGCTGCCGGTCGAGCTGCCCGACGTCGCCGACTACTCGCCGGTGCTGTTCGACCCCGACGACGCCGACAGCGAGCCGTCGCCGCCGCTGGCCAAGGCGGCCGACTGGGTGCATGTGGAGCTGGACCTCGGTGACGGGCTGAAGCCCTACACCCGCGACACAAACGTCATGCCGCAGTGGGCGGGCAGCTCGTGGTACGAGCTGCGCTACGCCGACCCGCACAACTCAGAAGAGTTCTGCGCCAAGGAAAACGAGGCTTACTGGATGGGCCCGCGGCCGGCCGAGCATGGCGCAGGCGACCCCGGCGGCGTCGACCTGTACGTCGGCGGCGTCGAGCACGCGGTGCTGCACCTGCTGTACTCCCGGTTCTGGCACAAGGTGCTCTACGACCTCGGCCACGTCAGCTCCGGTGAGCCGTACCGGCGGCTGGTCAACCAGGGCTACATCCAGGCCAACGCCTATACCGACTCCAGGGGGTCCTATGTGCCCGCCGCCGATGTCGTTGAGCGCAAAGGAAAGTTCTACTACTCGAGCCCCGCCGGTGAGATCGAGGTATTCCAGGAGTTCGGCAAGATCGGCAAGAGCCTGAAGAATTCGGTGTCACCCGACGAGATCTGCGACAACTACGGCGCCGACACCCTGCGCGTGTACGAGATGTCGATGGGTCCGCTCGAGGCGTCGCGGCCATGGGCGACCAAGGACGTCGTCGGCGCGTACCGGTTCCTGCAGCGGGTGTGGCGGCTGGTGATCGACGAGCAGACCGGCGACGAGCGGGTGGCCGAGCGCGCCGCGCTCGACACCGAGACGGTGCGGCTGCTGCACCGCACCATCGCGGGCGTGTCCGAGGACTATGCGGCGCTGCGCAACAACACCGCGGCGGCCAAACTCATCGAGTACACCAACCACCTGACCAAGGAAGGCGTCAACGCGCGTGCGGCGTTGGAGCCGCTGGTGCTGATGGTGGCGCCGCTGGCGCCGCACCTGGCCGAGGAGCTGTGGCGGCGGCTGGGCCACGAGAGATCGCTGGCGCACGGGCCGTTCCCGGTGGCCGACCCTCAGTACCTGGTCGAGGACACCGTCGAGTATCCGGTGCAGGTAAACGGCAAGGTCCGGGGCCACATCACCGTGGCTGCCGACGCCGACGCCGACGCCCTGGAAACCGCGGCGCTCGCCGACGAGAAGGTGCAGGCCTTCCTCAACGGCGCCACCCCGAAGAAGGTGATCGTGGTCGCCGGCCGGATGGTCAACCTCGTCGTCTAGAGCGATTTGTGGAGTCCCACCCGCGCTCAGCGCGCTCAGCGCGGCTGACGCTCCACAAATCACGTCGGGCGGACGACGACCTCGTGGATGTGGGCGTCGCGCGGGGTGGCGACGACGTTGGCGACGACGCCGGCCACGGTCTCGGGCCGCAGGAACCGGGCGGCGTCGTAGTCACCACCCTCGTAGGCGACCAGCTCACGCTGCATGTCTGTGTCGGTTCGGCCGGGGAACACCGACGTGACACGCAATGCGGGCTCGTCGGCGCGCAGCGAGTCTGCGAACGCCCGCAGCGCGAACTTGCTCGCCGAGTACGATGCCATGCCCGGCGAAACATTGCGCCCGGCACCGGAATTGATGAACACGACGTGCCCGTCCGCGGCCCGCAGCGCGGGCAGCAGCGCCAGCGTGAGGGCGACCGCGCCGGTGACGTTGACGTCGAACGACGCCCGCCATTCGTCGACGGTGGATTCGTCGACACGGCCGGGGAACATCACACCGGCATTGTGGACCAGCACATCCAGTTCGACGACGGGCTCGGTGCTGGCCTCGATCGAATCGGTGTCGGTCAGGTCCACCGGCCAGGTGGTGGCGCCGAACCGTTCGGCAAGCTCGTCGAGTCGGGCCGATGGCCGGCCCGCCAGGAACAGCGTGTGGGTGGGCGCCAGCGCGGTGGCGATGGCCGACCCGAGCCCGCCGGCGGCCCCGGTGATCATTGCGGTCGGCATGTCCGTCACCCTATCGACCTGCGAGGGCTGCCCGGCCGTCGCATGATGGAACGGATGCCACCCGATCCCAGTTTCGCTCCCACCCAGCTCGCGGCCCGCGCCGCGTATCTGCTGCGCGGCAATGACCTGGGCGCGATGACCACCGCGGCGCCGCTGCTGTACCCGCACATGTGGAGCTGGGACGCGGCGTTCGTCGCGATCGGCCTGGCACCGCTGAGCGTCGAGCGGGCCGTCGTCGAGTTGGACACCCTGCTCTCGGCGCAGTGGCGCAATGGCATGGTCCCGCACATCGTGTTCGCCAACGGCGTCGACGGGTACTTCCCGGGCCCGGCGCGGTGGGCCTGTTCGGCGCTGGCGGTAAACGCGCCTCGCGCCCGTCACACGTCGGGTATCACGCAGCCGCCCGTACACGCGATCGCGGTGCAGCGCATCCTCGATCACGCCCGCACCCGCGGCCGGTCCACCCGTGCCGTTGCCGAGGCGTTCCTGGACCGCCGCTGGGCGGATCTGGTGCGCTGGCACCGGTGGCTGGCCGAGGGCCGGGACCAGAACTCGCACGGCCGGATCACGCTGTACCACGGCTGGGAATCCGGCATGGACAACTCGCCGCGGTGGGATAGCGCCTACGCCAACGTGATTCCCGGCAATGTGCCGGAGTATCAGCGCGAGGACAACACCATTGTCATCGACGCCAGCCAGCGGCCCTCCGACGGCGAGTACGACCGCTATCTGTGGCTTCTGGAGGAAATGAAGGCGGCCCGCTACGACGACGAGCTGCTGCCGAAGGTGATGAGCTTCGCCGTGGAGGACGTGTTCGTCTCGGCGATCTTCTCGGTCGCCTGCGAGGTGCTGGCCACCATGGGGGAGGACTACAAACGCCCGCACGCCGATGTCCGCGATCTGTATGCGTGGGCGGAACGGTTCCGCTCCGGGGTCGTCGAGACCACCGACGAACGCACGGGCGCGGCAAGGGATTACGACGTGCGCGCCGACAGGTGGGTGGCCACCGAGACGGTCGCCCAGTTTGCGCCGCTGCTGTGCGGCGGCCTGCCGCACGCCAAGGAACGCGCGCTGCTGCGGCTGTTGGAGGGCCCGCGGTTCTGCGGGCACCCGGACCTGAGATACGCGCTGATCCCCTCGACGTCACCGGTGTCGCGTGACTTCCGGTCGCGAGAGTACTGGCGCGGACCGGTGTGGCCGGTGATGACCTGGCTGTTCTCCTGGTGTTTCGCGCGGCGCGGGTGGGCCGAGCGTTCGCTGATGCTGCGGCGCGAGGGACTCCGGCAGGCCAGCGACGGCGCCTTCGCCGAGTACTACGAGCCGTTCACCGGTGAGCCGTTGGGCAGCATGCAGCAATCCTGGACCGCCGCAGCGGTGCTGGACTGGCTCGGCTAATCCGCGTGAGTGTTTTGGGTCTGCTGACCGACCAGCCGCTCCAGCGGGGCCAGGGCCTTGGTCAGCGTCTCCAGGTCTTCGTCACTGAGCTTGCTGAGCAGCGCCGCCAGTTGCGCGCGCCGGGCGGCCAGTGCTTCCTTGTGCTGGACCAGGCCGCGCGGGGTGACGTCTACCAGCACGGCGCGCAGGTCGGAAGGGTCACGGGACCGCTTGACCAGGCCTAGCTTCTCCAATCGGCGGATCGCCACGGTGGTGGTCGGAGTGCGGACGTGCTCGTGTGCGGCCAGCTCGGTCATCCGGATCGGGCCACGGTCGAGCAGGGTCAACAGAATCGACAACTGCGCCAGCGTGAGGTCTCCGGCGCTACCGCGACTGGCATCGCCGCGGCGCAGCACCGAGAACAGTTTGGAGAGCACCCGCTGCAGCTCCCCCGCCAGCTCAGCGACCTGCGATTCGGTCTCGACCATAATTTCGCCAGTCTAACGTGTCTGAGTCTGCCAGTACGCGGGCATGTGCCGTTTGCTCCTACAGAACTTGCGAAAGGAAGCGTCGTAGCCGATCGATTTCGGCCGCCTCGAATATCTGCTCCGGCGTACCCGATTCGACCACCTGCCCGTGATCCATGAACACCACCGCGTTCGATGTCGAGCGGGCGAAGCCCATTTCGTGGGTGACGACCACCATCGTCATCCCGTCCTTGCCGAGATCGGCGATCAGCGCCAGGATGTCCTTGACGAGTTCGGGATCCAGTGCCGAGGTCGCCTCGTCGAAGAACAGCACCTCCGGGGCCATCGCCAGAGCACGGGCGATGGCGACGCGCTGCTGCTGACCGCCGGACAGCGTGGCAGGCCGCACATCGGCCTTGTGCCGCAGGCCAACTCGTTCCAGCTGGGCCAGGCCGAGCACACGCCAGGCCACCAACCATCAGGACCGTAGCGAGCAGGCCCGTGATTCGTCCGATGCTCATTCTGAGCAACCTAACGGCCGCGCGGCCGCGGGCCAGCGGTTCGGTCAATGAGACCGCAAGTCGCCCAACACCCCGCGCCGCGTCAGCTCGGCCAGCATGATGGTGGCCATCAGGTCGGCGCGGCGCATGCATACCGCCCGCGCCGCCTCGGGGTCACGCTGGCGGATCGCCGCGGTTTCGTCCTCGTAGGTGGGCAGGAAGTCGGGTTTGCTCTTCGGGTAGGACAGCCAGAAATCGGACGGCGCAAAGCTCTGCGACGCGCGGATCGCCGCGTGCAACCGCGGCCCGGCGTATTCGTCGTTGATCGTGTTGCGATACCCCCAACGGGCTTCCTGAAACGCCCTGGCGTCCTTGGCCGCCCGCAACGTGCGCAGCGCGGCGTCGAGTTGCGCAAGGATTCGGGGGTGGGGTTGGTGGCCGCCCGTGCCGACGCGATGCCGTACAACTCGTGATGCTCCCGCACGGTGGTTTCGTCGAAGCGTTCGACGAAGGCGCCGCGGTGATAGCGGGTGGACAGGATGCCGTCGTGTTCGAGCTGGACCACCGCTTCCTGGATGGGCACGCGGCTGATGCCGACGTCGTTGGCGATCTCTTTGCGGTCGATGCGATCCCCGGTGCGCAGCTTGCCCGTCATCACCAGGTTGATGACGTGCTCGACGACCTGGTCCTTCTCCTTGACCCCGTATCTCTTGGCCATGGCGCGGCCAGTTTCTCACGCCACTTGCTGGCCGGAAACCGTATGACGCTCAGCCACTGCGGCGGTCGCGCCATCGGCACAACGCCTCGGCGGCGGTCAGGTCGTAGTCGGAGCCGTTGGCTCCGACGGTCAGCAGGCTGACCCCCAGCGCCGCGAGCGCGTCGGCCTCGGTCAGCAGCGCATCGGCGCCGCCGCTGGCCTGGACCCCGGCGGAGCGTTCGATGGTCTTGGGGTCGCGGCCCACCGCCGCGCAGTGCTCGGCCAGCACCTCAGCCTTGCGCGGGTAGGTGTTGCGGTCGACGAAGCCGTGCCACATATCGCCGTGTTCGGCGACCAGGCGCAGAGTCTTACGTTCGCCCTGGCCGCCGATCAGGATCGGGATGTCGCGGGTGGGCGCCGGATTGAGCTTGGCCAGCCGGGATTTGATGCGCGGCAGCCCTGCGGCGAGATCGTCGAGCCGGCTGCCGGCCGTGCCGAACTCGTAGCCGTACTCGTCGTAGTCCTTCTGTTTCCAGCCCGAGCCGATGCCCAGGATCAGCCGGCCATCACAGATGTGGTCGACGGTGCGCGCCATATCGGCCAGCAGTTCCGGGTTGCGATAGGAGTTGCAGGTCACCAGCGCGCCGATCTGGATGCGGGAGGTCTGCTCGGCCCAGGCGCCCAGCATGGTCCAGCATTCGTAGTGCGCGCCGTCGGGATCACCGTAGAGCGGGAAGAAGTGGTCCCAGTTGAAGGCGACGTCGACGCCGATGTCCTCGCAGCGACGAACCGCGTCACGGACATGGCCATAGTTCGGGGAATGTTGCGGCTGCAGTTGTACGCCGATGCGAATCGGGAAGCTCACGCTCGCAGTCTTACACCCCGATCTGCCCGTCGGTCTTCCACACCGCCACCACGGCCGGCCTCGCGGTGCCGTTGCCGCCCTCGGGCCAACGCGACAGCGGATTGTCGATGCTGTTGTCGTCGTGCTCGCCCGGGTGTTGCACGCACACGGTGACCAGGTCGTCGGTGACCACCGGCCCGCATGTCTCCGCGCCGAGCGGCACGGTGAGGAACCTACGGGTCTCGCGGCGGTTGGGGCCTTCGAGCGCGACGGCGAACAGCCCGTCGTTGGAGTCCAGCGCGTTGCCGTCGGTGGAGATCCACAGGTTGCAGTGGCTGTCGAAGGCAAGGTTGTCGGGGCACGAGATCGGGCTGACCCTGGTCTTGTCGAACCCGGCGAAGTAGGTGTCGGCGGCCTCCGGATCCCCGCACACCATCAGCAGCTCCCAGGCGAAGGATGTCCCGGCGTGATCGTCGGTGATCTCCATGAACTGCCCGCTCTTGTTGTCGTTGCGCGGGTTGGCCGCGTCGACGGACGGTTCGCCGGGCGCGCCGCGCTCGTTATTGTTCGTCAGCGCGACATACACCTTGCCGGTATTCGGGTTTGCCTCGAAGTCTTCGGGCCGGTCCATCTTGGTGGCCCCGGCCTTGTCGGCCGCGAACCGGGTGAACACCGCCGCCTCCTGCGGGGTGATCCCGTCGACCAGCGATTCGGCCTGACCGTTGGGCCCGGAGCGCAGCAGCGGAATCCACGTCCCGGTGCCGCTGAACGAGCCCGT
>JBEVHG010000151.1:0-7920 GCA_040511335.1 Mycobacterium sp.
ACCGCGCGGACCTGCGCAGGCTGATCGCCGACGGCCGCGTCGAGATCATGGGCGGCGCCTACAACGAGCCCAACACGAACCTCACCAGCCCCGAGACCACGATCCGAAACTTCGTGCACGGCATAGGCTTTCAACGTGATGTGCTCGGCGCCGACCCGGCCACCGCGTGGCAGCTCGACGTGTTCGGGCATGATCCGCAGTTCCCCGGCATCGCCGCCGATGCGGGGCTGACCTCCAGTTCGTGGGCCCGCGGCCCGTTTCACCAGTGGGGCCCGATGGCCGGCGACGGCGACCCGGAGCGCATGCAGTTCTGCAGCGAGTTCGAGTGGATGGCTCCCTCGGGGCGCGGCCTGCTGACTCACTACATGCCGGCGCACTACTCGGGCGGATGGTGGATGGATTCGTCGGCCTCGCTGCAGGAGGCGGAGGCGGCGACGTACAAGCTCTTCGCCGAGCTGAAGAAGGTCGCGTTGACGCGCAACGTGCTGCTGCCGGTCGGCACCGACTACACGCCGCCGAACAAGTGGGTGACCCAGATCCACCGCGATTGGAATTCGCGGTACACCTGGCCGAAGTTCGTATGTGCGCTCCCCAGCGAGTTTTTCGCGGCGGTTCGGTCCGAACTCGATGCGCGCGGTGTCGAGCCCTCGCCGCAGACCAGGGACATGAATCCGATCTACACCGGCAAGGACGTCTCCTACATCGACACCAAGCAGGCCAACCGGGCCGCCGAGGACGCCGTGCTGGACGCCGAACGTTTCGCGGTGTTCGCCGGCCTGATGACCGGCGCCACCTATCCGCAGGCCGCCCTGGCCAAGGCGTGGGTACAACTGGCCTACGGCGCACACCACGACGCGATCACCGGCTCGGAATCCGACCAGGTATACCTCGACCTGCTGACCGGTTGGCGCGACGCATGGGAGCTGGGTAGAACCGCGCGCGACAACGCGCTCGCACTACTGTCCAGTGCGGTGGACGGGTCGGTGGTGGTGTGGAATTCGTTGGCGCACAAGCGCACCGACCTGGTGACGGCCCGGCTGGACACCCCGCTCGGCGCCGGGGTCCGGGTGCTCGATGCCGACGGTGCCGAGGTGCCGGCGTTGGTCGAGCACGGCGGGCGTTCGGTCACCTGGCTGGCGCGCGACCTGCCGTCGCTCGGCTGGCGCGCCTTCCGCCTCGTTGCGTCCGACGTGGCGACCGGTTGGAAGCCGTTGGACGGCAACGAAATTGCCAATGAGCATTACCGGCTGCGCATCGATCCGGCCCGCGGCGGTGGGGTGAGCTCGCTCGTCGAGGTGGACTCGGGCCGGGAGCTGATCGCCGACGGCGCGGTGGGCAACGAGCTGGCCGTCTACGACGAGTATTCGGCGCACCCACAGGCCGGGGAGGGGCCGTGGCACCTGCTGCCCAAGGGGCCGGTGGCCACGTCGTCGACGGCTCCGGCCGCATCTGTGCGGGCGTACGACGGCCCGCTCGGCCGGCGGCTCGTGGTCCGCGGTCGGATCGGCGATGTGCTTCGCTACACCCAGACGGTGACGCTGTGGCACGGTCTGGCCCGGGTGGACTGCCAGACCACGATCGACGAGTTCACCGGTGCCGACCGGCTGGTGCGGCTGCGCTGGCCGTGTCCGGTGCCGGGCGCGCTGCCGGTGAGCGAAGTGGGCGATGCCGTCATCGGACGCGGTTTCGGGCTGATGCACAAGCGCGGCGCCCGGACTGCGGTCGACGCCGCGGCGCATCCGTGGACGCTGGACAACCCCGCCTACGGCTGGTTCGGGTTGTCCTCGGCCGCACGGGTGCGCATCGGCGAGAATGTTCGCGCCGTGTCGATCGCCGAAGTCGTGACGCCGACGGCGTCGGCCCCGTGGGCGCGTGACCTGATGGTCGCGCTGGTGCGCGCGGGTGTCACCGCGACGTGCAGCGGCGCCGACCGACCGCGCTACGGCTTTCTCGACGTCGACTCCAACCTGCCGGACGCGCGGATCGCGCTCGGCGGACCCGACCACAACGAATTCACCGCGGCGGTGCTCGCCGACGCCGACCCGGTGTACGCCGAGGAGCTCAAGCGCCAGCTCTACGCCACCGGCGAGGCCCGGGTGTGGGTGCCCGCCGGGGCATCGCTGGCCGACGAATGGGTGCCCGGCGCGGACCTGCGCCGGGTGCGCGCGCTGCCGGTGTTGGTGATCGCGGGATCGGAGCTGCAGCGCGCCGTCACCGCGGTGGTCGAGGATCTCGCCGACGCCGAGATCGCGGTCGACCAGGACGCGCCGTCGGAGGTGGAAAGCTTCGACTCGCGGACCGTGGCATTGCTCAACCGCGGGATACCGAGTTTCGCCGTCGACTCCGACGGCACCCTGCACACCTCGCTGATGCGTTCGTGCACGGGCTGGCCGTCGGGCACCTGGACCGACCCGCCGCGCCGCACCGCACCCGACGGTTCGAACTTCCAGCTCCAGCACTGGACCCACACCTTCGACTACGCGCTGGTGTCCGGCGACGGCGACTGGCGACGGGCGGGAATCCCGGTCCGCAGCGCGGAGTTCTCCCGTCCGCTGCTTTCCGTCGTCGGGGGAGACGCCACCGCCGGCGGGTTGCCGGCGTGGGGCTCGCTATTCGAGGTCGAACCGGCCGGTTCCATTGCGCTCGGTGCGCTCAAGGCGGCCGGCAACCCGCTGGCCTGCGGCAGCGGCCAGCCCGTCGACCCGGCGGACGGCGTCGCGGTCCGACTGGTCGAAACATGCGGGGGAACAAGCGATGTCGTGATCAGGTCGGGGCTGCGCAAAGTGTCCTCGGCTTCGCGCGTCGACCTCTTGGAGCAGCCGCGTCTGCAGCACCTTGCATCCGACGGGCTGACGCTGCACGGCTACGAGATCGCCACCGTGCTGACCCGGCTCAACATGCCGAGGGTGCTCGAAGCCGACCACGCCCAACTCGCGCCGGATACCGAAGCGGCGCAACCCCTTTACGCGCGGTACTGGCTGCACAATCGCGGCCCGGCTCCGCTCGGCGGGCTGCCGGCGGTCGCGCACCTGCACCCGCATCGCGTCGATGCCGGGCCGGATGATGAAGTACTGCTGAGGCTTACCGTGGCCAGCGACTGCAGCGACGTGGCGCTACACGGCACGGTCCGGCTGCTGTGTCCCGACGGCTGGACGGCCGACCCGGCCAGGCTGCCGTTCGTGCTGCCGCCCGGTGAATACCTGGAGACCGACGTCGCGTTGACGATGCCGCCGGGCACGACCGCGGGGCTCTACCCGGTGCGCGCCGAACTCGCCGTCACCGGCAGTGGCGCCGCCACGATGCCGCCCGCCTGGCGACAGGTCGTCGAGGACGTGTGCATGGTGGTCGTCGGCGCGCCACCGGAGCAGCAGGAGGTGCTGCGGCTGATCAGCGAACCGGAAGAAGTGCTCGTCGCGGCCGGCGACTCGGCCCGGGTCGGCATCACCGTGGGTACCGATGCTCGCGCCGATCTGGCGGTGGAGGCCCACCTGATCAGCCCGTGGGGCACCTGGGAGTGGATGGGCCCGGCCGCATTCGGCACGGTGCTGCCGGCCGGTGGCACCGTCGAGCTCGGCTTCGACGTGGCGCCGCCCGCCTGGGTGGAACCCGGCGAATGGTGGGCGCTGATCCGGGTGGGCTGCGCCGGACGGCTGATCTATTCGCCCGCGGTGAGGGTGACGGTCCGATGAGCGCGCGCGTGGCCGCAACGGTCGCCGGAGTTGCGGTGCCGGTCGACGACGTCGACGCGCGCGAGGCGCGCCTGCGCGGCACGACGCTCGCGGCGGCGCTGCCCCGCCCGGGCACAAGCGAAGGGCGCCAGCTGCGCCGCTGGCTGACCCAGCTACTGGTGACCGAACGGGTGATCGCCGCTGAGGCGGCCGCGCGCGGCCTGATCGCCGACGCGGCGCCGACCGAGGACGAGCTGCTGCCGGATATGGCGGCCCGGATGGATATCGGCAGCGTGGCCGCCTCGGTGCTGGCCGACCCGCTGGCCCGTGCGCTGTTCGCGCACATCACCGCCGCGGTCGACGTCACCGAAGCCGATGTGGTCGGCTACCACGCCCGCAACCCGCTGCGGTTCGTTGCGCGTCCGGCCGATCGTCGGGGTTGGCACCGTCGGACGGCCGACGCCCCGCCGCTCGACGACGTGCGTTCCGCGATCACCGAACACCTGCGCGGCGCGGCCCGCCGGCGGGTGTTCCGGCTGTGGCTGGACGCCCGCCGCGCCGAGCTCGTCGAGCTTGCTCCGGGCTACGAGCATCCCGGCGATCCGCGCCAGCCCGACAACACCCACAAACATTGATGACCGACCTCACGCTGGCCATCGATATCGGCGGCACGAAAATTGCTGCGGCCCTGGTGGATTCCGACGGCATCCTGATCCACAATGCGAAGCTGCCCACCCCGGACGGCGATGCCGAGGCAATCTGGGCGGTGGTCGAGCGGCTGATCACCGAGGCGGTGGCCACAGCCGATGGCGGTGTGCGCGGTGTGGGCGTGGCGTCCGCCGGACCCATCGATCTGCCAAGCGGCACCGTCAGCCCGATCAATGTCACTGCGTGGAAACGCTTTCCAATCGTGGAGCGGGTGAAGGCGACGCTGCCTGGCGTTCCCGTCCGGCTGGGCGGCGACGGCCTGTGCATGGCGATGGGCGAGTACTGGCGCGGCGCCGGCCGCGGCGCGCAGTTCCTGCTCGGCATGGTGGTCTCCACCGGCGTCGGGGGCGGCCTGGTGCTCGACGGCGCCCCCTACGACGGCCGCACCGGTAACGCCGGACATGTCGGCCACGTTGTCGTCGAACCCGACGGTGCCCTGTGCGCCTGCGGGGGACACGGCTGCGTCGAAACGGTCGCCGGCGGCCCGCGGATGGCCCAGTGGGCGCGCGAACACGGGTGGGAGGCTCCGGCGGAGGCCGACGCCAAGGAACTGGCCGACGCCGCCACCGCGGGAGATGCGGTGGCGCTGCGGGCCTTTCGGCGTGGCGCGACCGCCGTCGCCGCGACGATCGCGTCGGTGGGGGCGGTATGCGACCTGGACCTGGTTGTCATCGGCGGCGGGGTGGCCAAGTCGGGTGCGCTGCTGTTCGACCCGCTGCGCGAGGCGTTGGCGTACCACGCCGGCCTGGACTTTCTGCGCGGCCTGCGCGTGCTGCCCGCCGAACTCGGCGGTGACGCCGGCCTGGTCGGCGCGGCGGCCCTTGCGGACGCCTGAGAAGCGGTTGCACTGGCTGCGGCTGCACTGGCTGCGGGTGGTCATTCTGGCCGCGCTGTTCGCCCTGCTCGCCATCGCCGTCGTCTAACGCGGCCGGCCCGGCGGGCCGCGGCGCCGCTGGCGTGCACACTCGTGAGCCGCGAGCGTGCACAATATGCCGCCCCGGCGCGGCGTGTCGTCGTACAGACGCGCACGCTCGCGGGAGTGACGGGGGATGTGCGGGCACCAGTAGCGTGTCAGTGTGCCCAGGCGAATCCGGGGGACGGTGGTGCTGCCCGCCGATGCACCGTCGGCGGTCGCCCACGCCGTCGTCGAGGTGCGCGACGTGTCGTACGCCGATGCCCGCGCCCCCGTCATCGCCAGCGTCACGCTGCCCAACGCCGTGGTGCGGCCGAATGGCCGGATTCCGTTCGAGCTGACAGCGCCGGAACCGGATGCCGGCCAACAACTTTCGCTGGAGTGCCACATCGACATCACCGGCGGCGGAGCCGTCACCGCCGGTGACTTACTGTCGACGCAGAGCGTTCCGGTGCCCGCCGCGGGTGATGTGAGTGCCCTCGACGTGCCCGTCACCCTCGTGTGAGGGCCCTACCAGCGAATCTCGTAGATGCGGCTGTCGGTTCCGCGATACGCGACGTGCTGGCGCCCGTTCTCGGTGAACCCCGCGGGGCTGTCCGCCGCGGGCGGCGCCCCGGCGAACGCTGTGAGGTCCCCATAGCCCGGCGTCTGGCCGGGATACCACCAGATCTCGTGCAGCCGACCGTCGGATGAGCGGTAGATGACGTGCTTGGTGTTCTCGGCGCCGACGTAGTACGCGGACGGGTTGCCCACCGCCGGCGGTGCGCCGGTGGCTGCGGTGAGATCCCACCCAACGACGGTATGGACGCCGACCCAGTACAGCTCGTAGAGGTGTCCGTTGGCCGCGCGGTACACGATTTGGTGAGTGTCGTTGTGCGCGGTGTAGTACGCGGCGGGGTCGCTGGCGGCCGCGGGGGTTCCGGCGGTACCGGACAGATCGTCAAGGCCGCTGGGACCGTTCTGCCAGTACACCGACATGATGCGACCGTTAGTGGCGCGGTAGACGACGATGTTGTAGCCGCCGCCGCTGTATGCGGCCGGATTGCCTACCGCGCGTGGCGCCGAGACGGCCCCAGTCAGGTTGCCGCCGTAGCCAACCGGCGCGACGCCGGTCCAGAACATTTCGTGCAGGTGCCCGTCGCCGCCGCGATAGACCACGTGATGGCCGTCGGTGGCAGGGTCGTAGTAGCCGACCGGGTCGCCTGACGCTTTCGGCGCCCCGGCGGTGCCGCCGAGATTGTCGTGTCCCACCGGGCCCAACGACCAGTACAGGCTGCGCACGGTGCCGTCGCCGCCGCGGAACAGCAGGATCTCGGTGTTGCGTGCCGTGTCGACGTAGGCGAACGGGTTTCCCACGGCGGTCGGCGCGTTCGCGTTGCCGGTGAGATTGGTTGTGCCGGTACCGCCTTGGGCGTCCCGCCACAGCTCGTGTAGCCGTCCCGACGTGTCGCGATAGGCGATGTTGTGCACCCCCAAGCCGGGGATCACACACGCCGTCGGCGGGCTTGCCGCGGGCGGTGTCCCGAACTCGGCCCGCCGGTCGACCAGGCGACCCGCGCGCGGGTACAGGGTCTCGACCGCGGCGATGTCGCCCGCCGAGAGCGCGCGGCGCTGGCCCATCACCACCCCGGGCGGAAGGGTTACTTTCGGCACGATGGTGGCGTTGCCATTCGTCGAGAACGCGGTTCTGCTGTAGTGCATGATCGAGCCGAAGTCGTACGACCCGATGTCGTCCCCGTCCGAGATGTGCTGGTTGAAATTGTGTCGCGCGTCCGGATCGATGTTCGCCGTTTGAATGGTGACGAAGCTGTCGCGGTCTTCGCGGCTCTGCTCGTGCCAAAGCCCTACCGCGTGCCCGATCTCGTGGATCACGATGCCAGTGGTGCAGCCCCCGCCCAGGCGGATCTCCTGTGCACCGGTCCTGCGCCTGCCGACCGGGGACGAGCATTCGTCAGCCGGCACGAACCGCACGAAGTCCGGGAAGAAGCCGGCATTCGCCCCGGTGCGGCGCACGAACCGAATCTTGGTGTTGGCGTGCCAGTGCGCGATCGCGTCGGTGACGCGGCGCTGGTTGGGTAACGCGGGATCGATCTCGAACGGCACCGCCGCATGGGGCCAGCGGAATTGCTCGCCGGTGATGCCGATGCCCTCGGTCTGCGGGCCTTCTACCTCCTCGATGGTGCCCAGCACGATGTCGCCCTCGAAGATCGCCCGCCCGTCGACGTTGGCGTATTGCAGTTTCTTGTCTTTGAACGTGGCTCCGGACACGACGGCCGTGCCGGCCACGGGTCCCGAGTTGTACTCGCACGAACGCTTTTCGTTCGACATGGTTCCTCCCGGCGGGGGCGGGCGAACACTGCGCATCGCGGGAACGCCCCCTTCGCCCGAACAGCCTCAACGTCCCGGCGCACGCCCACACGAGTAGCCCACCACTCGAAATTCGTCAGGTCAGCGGCGAGCGACCCCAAAATGCACGCGGATAACGGTGTGTCGGCGTGCAGACGCGGTCGCTCGCGGGCGGCGGGCGAAGCCGCGCCGCATCGTTTTGGCTGATCGGCGGGCGGCACGCTATTCTTGACGCGTTCCACCGAAGACCGTCGGTCACCGAGAAATCGGTTGAAGGTCCGGGAT
>JBEVHG010000152.1:0-8143 GCA_040511335.1 Mycobacterium sp.
AACACCGGATCGAGCATCGCGGTCTTCCACATCAGCGCCCCGGCGACCGGGGTCACTAGGAACGGGGTGATCAGCAGTGTGCGTACGATGCCGCGGCCCAGGAAGACCCGGTCGAGCAGCAGAGCCAGCAGCAGCCCGAGCACCACCGAGATCAGCACGGTGCCGACAATCAGGATCACGGTGTTGATCGCGACCTGCCAGAACGTGCTGTCTCCCACCACGTCCACGTAGTTCTGCAGCCCGACGAACTGCCGCGAACCGGGCCGGACCAGGTTCCAGGACAACGTCGAGTAGTAGAGCGTGAACAGAAACGGGATCTGCGTGACGACGATCATGAAGATCAGCGCCGGCAGCAGCGGTCCCCGCCGACGCCAACCCTCAGCGCGAGAAATGTTGGTGTCGTGAGCCTTCCGAACCCGCGCAGCGTGTTCGGCGGCGCCGGTGTCAGCGTCCGACGAGCCGGGCGCAATGGTTGTCATGACTTCTCCTGATAGGTCCGACCGACGACTTCTGCGTATTTCTGGGACTGCTCGAGCGCTTCGGCCACCGACTTCTGTTCCGCGATGGCCGCGCTGATCTGCTGACTGACGCGGGTGCCGAGATCCTGGAATTCCGGAATGGCCAGGAATTGCACACCGGTGTAGGGCACCGGCTGAACGGTGGGCTTCTTGGGATCGGCGCCCTCGATCGACTCGAGTGTCACCTCCCCGAACGCCGCCGAGGCCGTCTTGTACTCGGGGATCTCGTAGGTCGACAGCCGGCTGCCGGGAGGCACCCGCGCCCAGCCGAGCTCCTCGCCGACGAGCTTGATGTAGTTCTTGTCGGTCATCCACGCGATGAACTTCCAGGCGGCATCGGGCTTGTCGCTGCTCTTCGGGATCCCCAGCGACCAGGTGTACAGCCAGCCGGCGTTGGGCTTCTCGACCTTCGGGGCCAGCGCGTAGCCGACCTTGCCGACCACGGTGGACGACTTGGGATCCTCCAGCACCGACACCGCGGAGGTGGCGTCGTACCACATGGCGGTGCGACCCTGGGCGAACTGCGTGGAGCATTCGCCGAATCCGCTTGTCGCCGCACCGGGTTCGCCGTACTTCTGCACCGTATCGACGTAGAACTGCACGGCCTTCTCCACCTCGGGGCTGGTGAGCTGAGCGTTCCACTCCATGTCGTACCAGCGGCCGCCGAAGGTGTTGATCACGGTGTCCAGCGGAGCGAGTACTTCGCCCCAGCCGGGCTTACCGCGCAGGCAGATGCCGACCATGTCGGGGCTGTCCAGCTTGGCGGCGGCGTCGGCGACCTGCTGCCAGGTCGGATCGTGCGGCATGGTGATGCCGGCCTGATCCAACAGGTCCTTGCGGTACATCAGGAACGACGACTCGCCGTAGAACGGCACCGAGTACATGTTGCCCTCGTAGGACAGCGATTCCCGCAGCGACGGGATGAAGTCGTTCACGTCGTATCCCGGTGTGTTGTCGGCGTATTCAGAGAGGTTGACCAGCCAACCGTTCTGCGCCCACTGCGGGGTCTCGTAGTTGCTGATCATCACGACGTCGAATTCGCCGCCGCCCATGGAGGTGGACGCGGTGATCTTCGCGCGTGCCTGATTCTCCGACAGCGTGATGAATCTCAGCTTGATGTCGGGGTTTTCGGCCTCGAATCGGTCGGAGAGCTCGCGGGCGTCGGTCATCTGCGAGTTCGACACCATCGCGATGGTGACGGTGTTCTCAGTCGCGCCAAGGGTCCCAGCGCCGGCACAGCCGGCTGTCAACGTGAGTCCCGCCGCGGCTACCCACGCCGTCAATCTTCGTAACGCTTTCACAGTTACCTCACTTCTCACTGAGCCAATAACCAACGAGCACAATCGATGTCACAGACCAGTAGCCTGGCCAGCTTGCCGCGCAGCGCGGCGAGGCTGGCGCGGTGCTTGGCCGCGCCACTGGAGATCAGGATGGTTTTCTCGCAGGTCCGGATGTCTTCGAGCGGGACAGAAACCGCACGCTGCTGAAGTTCGGTGTGCACCGGCACGCCGCCGGCGTCGAAGAATCGGCCGCCGATCTCTCCCACGGCGCCCAACGAGATCAGTTCGTCGAGCATCCGGATGTCGACGAAGCTGCCCTCGAACAACGTCGTGGAGGTCGAGACGGCGCCGACGCCGAACAACATCACGTCGGCGCGCCTGCCGGCCTCCAGCGTCCGGGAAATCAACGAGTCGCTGCGCATGGACACCACCGTCGACGGGTCGGCATACAGCGGCGCCGGCAGCCGGATTATGTTGGCCCGCAGTACATCCGCACAGCGTCCGAGGATGAATTCGGTGCCGGTCTGATAGGTGGTCGTCGACATGGCGCCGTCCAGCTGGACCACGGCCTTGCAGCTCGCCATCCCGGGGGTCAGCGCCGTCGCCACCGCGACCTGTTCCGGACCCCAGGTGAAGCCGAGGACGTCGGTGGGCGAGAGCCGTCGCGTCAACAGGGCGGCAGCCGCCCGGCCCACACTCGCGAATGCCGCCGGCCGCCCCGGCGCTCCGACGTCGACACCGTGCCCGGCGACGACCGCTTCGGTCAGCCCGAAGCGGTGTTCCAGTTCGCGCTCCTCATCGGCGTGCAGGTCGTCACGCATGTCCGATGGGACCACCACGTCGATGCGGACCAGGCCCTTGGACTTGGCGCGCGCGATCAGCCGCCCGGCCGTCGGCCGGGATACCCCGAGCCGCGACGCGATCTCGGCCTGGGTGAGGCCGTCGAGGTAATACAGCGTGGCCGCGCGCAGCGCCAGCCGGAGGTCTTCGGGGGTCGGGGCACGGTCGCGCGCCGGCGTACCGATGCCTTCGGCAACCCTGCCGTCCGACGTCGATATGGCCACGAATCCTGCCTTTGCCTTCCGGTCACCAGTGAACATTTGCTCAAGGATGCGAGTAGATGCTCATGACGTTAGCATGGTCAGTGTGACGTACACAACACCTTCACCAGGGGCCAGAATGCGGGCGGCAGTGCTGGTCGAACCCGGCCGCATCGAAATGGAGGACCGGCCGATACCCACGCCGACGCCCGGTGACGTGCTGATACGGGTGTCCTCGGTGGGCGTCTGCGGCTCCGACACCCACTACTACCGGGACGGCCGCGTCGGCGGCTTCGTCGTCGACGCGCCGTTGGTGCTCGGTCACGAGGCGGCCGGGACCATCGTCGGCGTCGGCGATTCGGTCGACCGCACACGCATCGGACAGCGGGTCTCGATCGAACCGCAGCGGCCCGACCCCGACACCGACGAGACGCGGCGCGGCCACTACAACCTCTGCCCGCACATGGAGTTCTTCGCCACGCCGCCGGTGGACGGGGCGTTATGCGATTACGTGACAATCGGCGCGGCGTTCGCCCACCCCGTTCCCGACACCGTTTCCAACGATGCGGCCGCGTTGTGTGAGCCGCTGTCGGTGGGGATCGCCGCGATACGCAAGGCCGGCGTCGGCGGCGGGTCGCGGGTGCTGATCGCCGGGGCCGGACCGATCGGCATTGTGATGGCCCTACTTGCCCGTGCATACGGCGCCACCGAGATCGTCGTCACCGACCCCGACGAGTCACGCCGCGAGCAGGCCCGCACCTTCGGCGCGACAACGGTGCTCGACCCGACCGCCGACCGGGTCGACGACCTGAACGTGGATGCGTTCATCGACGCCTCTGGCGCGCCGGCCGCCGTGGCCGACGGCATCCGCGCGGTGCGGGGGGCGGGCACCGTCGTCCTGGTCGGCTCGGGCGCCGAATCCATGCAGCTGCCCACCCAGTTGATCCAGAACCGGGAGCTGGTGCTCACCGGGGTGTTCCGCTACGCGAACACCTGGCCGACGGCGATCGCGCTCGTCGAGTCCGGCCGCGTCGATCTCGACGCGATGGTCACCGCACGCTTCCCGCTGGAGAAGGTCGCCGAAGCCCTCGACTCCGACCGGACGCCGGGTAGCGTCAAGACGGTGGTGGCGGTGTCATGAAGCTCAACAATTCGACGTTGGCACAGGTCCCGATCGCGAAGCCGAGTTACGACCGTGACGAGATCGGCATCGGCATAGTGCATTTCGGGGTCGGCGGCTTTCACCGCGCGCATCAGGCGATGTACATCGACCGGCTGCTGGAGAAAGGGCTCGCCAGAGACTGGGGCATCTGCGGTGTCGGCGTCATGCCGGCCGATCGCAA
The DNA here is from genome assembly GCA_040511335.1 of Mycobacterium sp. Lineage (GTDB taxonomy): Bacteria > Actinomycetota > Actinomycetes > Mycobacteriales > Mycobacteriaceae > Mycobacterium. Next base: position 4,182 of record JBEVHG010000152.1, read on the forward strand.
GATGGCCGATGTGCTTGCCGCCCAGGACGGGTTGTACACGCTGCTGATGGAGAACCCCGATGACAGCCGCGACGCGCGCGTGATCGGCTCGATCGTCGACTACCGCTACGCGCCCGACGATCCCGAGTCGGTGATCGAACTGCTCGCCGCGCCCAGCACGCGGATCGTGTCGCTGACGATCACCGAGGGTGGCTACAACATCGACAGTCTGGACGACGAAGGTGTCGACGTGTTCGGTCTGGTGGCCGAGGCGCTCGCGCGGCGCCGCGAGCGCGGGATCACCTCGCCGACGATCGTGTCGTGCGACAACATCGAGGGCAACGGCGAGGTGGCCCGGCAGGCCTTCACCACCTATGCCGATCGGGTGCATCCCGGCCTGGCGGAGTGGATTAGCGCGAACACCCGGTTCCCCAATTCGATGGTGGACCGGATCACCCCGGTCACCACACCCGATGTCATCGCCGTGCTGGAAAGCGAATTCGGCGTTGAGGACCAGTGGCCGGTGGCGGCCGAACCGTTCACGTCGTGGGTGCTCGAGGACGATTTCTCCGACGGCCGGCCTCCGCTGGAGGACGTGGACGTGCTGCTGGTCGACGACGTGACGCCGTACGAGTCGATGAAACTGAGGCTGCTCAATGCCAGCCACCAGAGCCTCTGCTATTTCGCGTACCTGGCGGGCTACCGGCTGGTGCACGACGCGGCCGGCGACCCGTTGTTCGCCGAATTCCTGCGCGAGTACATGGATTCCGAAGCCACACCCACGTTGAAACCGGTTCCGGGCATCGATCTGCCGGACTACAAGCGCACCCTCATCGAGCGGTTCGCCAATCCAGGTGTGCGCGACACCATCGCCCGGCTGTGCGCCGGCTCGTCCGACCGCATCCCGAAATGGCTGCTGCCGGTGATCCGGGAGAACCTGAGGACCGGGGCCCCGATCCGGCTTTCGGCCGCCACAGTCGCCAGTTGGGCCCGATACGCGGAAGGTGTCGATGAGGACGGCCAGCCGATCGAGATCGTGGACCAGCTGGCGGACTCACTCGTGCCGCTGGCGAGGTCGCAACACGAGAATCCGACGGCGTTCATCGAAAACACCGCGGTCTTCGGCGATCTCGCCGCGCAGCCGCGGTTTGTCGAGGCGTACCTGCGCGCTCTCGAGTCGCTATACACCGACGGTGCCCGCGCGACGTTGGAGAACCTGCTCCGCAAGGAGGCACCATGACAGCATCCGCCCCCGGTTCGCCGCAGCGCGCCCTGGTCATCGGCGAGGCATTGATCGACATCGTCGAGCGCGACGGGCGCGTCATCGGCGAGCATGTCGGCGGCAGCCCACTCAATGTCGCTGTCGGCCTCGCCCGGCTGGGCCGCGGTGTCGATTTCCTCACCCACATCGGCGACGATCCGCGCGGACGTCGCATCGTCGAATACGTGGAACGGTTTGGCGCACAACTGGTTCCGGGAAGCCTGGACGCCGAGCGCACGCCGACCGCGCTGGCGACGCTCGACGCCAGCGGATCCGCTGAGTATGTTTTCGACATCGACTGGCGGCTGGCCGGGACGACGCAGGTCGCGCCGCCGCTGGTGGCGCACACCGGATCCATCGCCGCGGTGCTCGAACCGGGCTGCCGCGCCACGGCCGCGCTGCTCGACACCTACCACCTGTCGGCCACCATCACCTTCGACCCGAATGTGCGGCCGGCGCTGATCACCGACGCCGACCAGGCCCGCGGTCGCATCGACCGCCTCATCGAACGCTGCGACGTCGTCAAGGCCAGCGACGCGGACCTGCGCTGGATCGACCCGAACCACTCCCCCAAGCAGATCGCGCGGACCTGGTTGGGATTGGGGCCGTCGATCGTCGCGGTGACGATGGGCGACCAGGGTGCCTTCGCGAAGTGCGCGGCCGGGACGGTGCGGGTGTCGGCCCACCCGGTGAAAGTGGTGGACACCGTTGGCGCCGGCGACGCCTTCATGACGGGGCTGATCGATGCGCTGTGGTCGCTGGGCCTGCTGGGCGCCGATCGGCGCTCCGATCTGGCCCGCATCAGCATGGAATCGCTGAACACCGTCGTGCAAACGGCCACGCTGTCGTCGGCGCTGACTGTCGCCCGCGCGGGCGCTGACCTGCCCGATCGCGCTACCCGCGACGCCGCCGCGGCCGGGTCGGGCCCGCTGTTGACACAACCAGGCTAATTGGGTGGGCCATACTGGCCTTATGCGTTCCATCTGGAAGGGTTCAATCGCCTTCGGGCTGGTGAACGTCCCGGTCAAGGTCTACAGCGCCACCGAAGACCACGACCTGAAGTTTCACCAGGTCCACGCGAAGGACAACGGACGCATCCGCTACAAGCGGGTTTGCGAGGTGTGCGGCGAGGTCGTCGAGTACCGCGACATCGCCAGGGCCTACGAATCCGACGACGGCCAGACGGTGGTGATCACCGATGAGGACATCGCCACCCTGCCGGAGGAGCGTAGCCGCGAGATCGAGGTGGTGGAGTTCGTTCCGGCCGGCGACCTCGACCCACTGATGTATGACCGCAGCTACTTCCTGGAGCCCGATGGGAAGTCCTCGAAGTCCTATGTGCTGCTGGCCAAGACGCTTATGGAGACGGATCGGGTCGCCATTGTGCACTTTGCGCTGCGCAACAAGACCCGGCTGGCGGCGTTGCGGGTCAAGGATTTCAGCAAGCGTGACGTGATGGTCATCCACACCCTGTTGTGGCCGGACGAGATCCGTGATCCCGACTTTCCGGTACTGGACAAGGAAGTCCAGATCAAGCCTGCCGAGCTCAAAATGGCGGGCCAGGTCGTCGAGTCGATGACCGACGACTTCGACCCCGACCAATTCCGCGACACGTATCAGGAACAGCTTCACGAGCTCGTCCTGGCCAAACTCGAAGGCGGAGAAGCGTTTACCGTCGAGGAGCAACCGGCCGAACTCGACGAGACCGAGGACGTCTCGGATCTGCTGGCCAAGCTCGAGGCCAGCGTAAAGGCACGGCGCTCCGGGGGTGACGGGTCGGGCTCCGACGAGCCCGCCAAGAAGGCTCCGGCCAAGAAGACCGCAGCCAAGAAGGCGCCCGCGAAAAAGGCGGCGGCCAAGAAGTCACCGGCGAAGAAGGCCGCTGCGAAGAAGTAGGGGTTACAGGCCCCAAAACGGACCGTCCAGTCCCACTTCACGGAAATACGCGGCCGCCGCGGCAGGTTCGCGCCGTCGGTAGCCGCGCTCGAGGCGGCCGTCATACCAGCCCCGCGCCAGTCGCCACAGCGTCGCCAGGTCCATGACGTAGCCCCGCTCGTTCCCGGTGCGCGTCAACCAGGTGTCGACGCAGGCGTCATTACAGAACAGCCGCTGGTGTGCGCAGGTGTGTACGACGTTGTCCCACATGCGGGACGACGGCACCAGGAAATGAGCGACCTGATCTCCGTCCGGCGGCCGGTTTCGATCGACGACCCAGGCATGCGCCGTGTCGCAGGCCGGGCATCGGGTGGCGACCAGGACGTCGGGCTCGCTCGTCAGAAGGTGCGGGATCGAGAAGGCGTCCCACGCGCAGCCACCCCACCACAGCGTCGAGGAGCCCATCACCGAGAAGCCCAGCGGGATGGCGGCGAAGGGGTGGGCCATCATGACGCGGTCCCCGTCCAGTACCAGGTGACGCGCGGAAGCCAAGCGCCGCAGGCGATTTCGCATATCGGGTTCGTCGGTACCGAGGGCTGCAGCAAGACCGTCGGAGTCCGGGCACGTTCCGGTGGCGGCGAAACTCCGGTAGACCGCCAACCGCACGCCCTCGTCGTCGATGGCCACCATGCGACTCTAGACCGTATGGGGGCTGGGGCCTCCTTGCGCATGTGAGCGTGGGTTGCCGACGGGAATCAGGTCCTGGCCGGTAGAGCCACAAGATGTGCGGTTGTAGGAGGCCCCAGTGAAGGTTCAGCGTACGAGCATCGGTTTGGATGTGCACGCA
>JBEVHG010000153.1:0-8766 GCA_040511335.1 Mycobacterium sp.
GGTCTTACCGTGGCCGGTTGCGGCGGCGGCGGTGAGACTGCCCAGCCGCGCCAGGCCACGGTCGTCGCCTCTACCGGCGTGTGGGGCAGCGTGGCCGGCGCCGTCGCGGGCGGCCACGCGGCGGTCGACTCGATCCTGGACGGCGCCGCAGCCGATCCACACTCCTTCGAAGCCAGCCCGGCCGACGCCGCGGCCATCACCGACGCAGCGCTGGTCGTCTACAACGGCGGCGGCTACGACCACTGGGTCGACGACGTGCTGGCCGACCATCCCGACGTGAAAACCGTCGACGCCTACGAGCTGCTGGACAACACCGAGCAACCGGCCAACGAGCACGTGTTCTACGACATCGGTACCGCGAAGGCCGTGGCCGCCCAGATCGCCGTCCGGCTGTCCGAGGCCGACCCGGACCACGCCGCCGACTACCGGGCCAACGCGGAGGAGTTCGGCAAGCAGGCCGACACCATCGCTTCCTCGGAGCGCGCAATCGCGCAGGCCCACCCAGGTGCATCGGTCGTCGCGACCGAACCCGTCGGGTACTACCTGCTGCGAAACGCCGGCGTCACCGACCGCACCCCGCAGGGGTTCGCCGCCGCGGTGGAGGAGGGCGACGACCCGGCACCGGCCGATGTTGCCACCATGCTCGACCTGATCAACTCGCAGCAAGTCGCGGCGCTGCTGTTCAATCCGCAGACCGAGACCGCAGCCACGCAGCAGATCGAGGCCGCGGCCCGGCGGGCATCGGTTCCCGTCGTCAACGTGACCGAGACGCTGCCGGAGGGCCTCGACTACCTGACCTGGCAGGCCCGCACCGTCGAGGAGTTGGCCCACCAGTTGGATCAAGCGCCCCGTGCCCGCTGACCCAGACGACGTCGTCTCGCTGTCCGGCGCCCGGCTGGCGTTCGGCGACCGCGTGCTGTGGGACGACCTCAACCTGATCGTGCGCGCCGGCGAGTTCATCGCCGTGCTCGGCCCCAACGGGACCGGCAAGACTTCGCTGCTCAAGGTCCTGCTCGGTCAGCTGCCGCTGAGCGCGGGGACCGTGGCCGTCGGCGGGCGGCGGGTGTCCGCGGGCAGCGGGCGGATCGGCTACGTCCCGCAGCACCGCGCGGTGGAGCCTGGGCTGTCGCTGCGCGGGCAAGACCTGGTGGCGCTGGGCTACGACGGTCACCGGTGGGGCATGCCGAGCCTGCGCCGCAGCGACCGGTCGACGAAACGGGCCGCCGTGGCGCGCGCGCTGGGTCAGGTCAACGCGGTCGGCCTGGCCGATGTGCCGGTAGGGGTGATGTCCGGTGGCGAGCTGCAACGGGTGCGGATCGCCCAGGCGCTGGCAGAAGATCCGATACTGCTGCTGTGCGACGAGCCGCTGCTCAACCTGGACCCGGCCAACGCCAGGCTGGTCTCCGCGCTGATCGACCAGCGTCGCCGCGAGGCCAATACGGCCGTGCTGTTCGTCACCCATGAGGTCAATCCGGTGCTGCCGTTCGTGGATCGGGTGCTGTATCTGGTCGACGGCCGCTTCCGGGTCGGCACCGTCGAGGAAGTGATGACATCGGCGACGCTGTCGGAGCTGTACCGCGCCGATATTGAGGTGGCCAAGGTCCGCGACCGCTACGTCGTCGTCGGCGAACACCTCGACCACTCCGCACACGCGAGCGGGCACCCCCATGACTGACCGGCTCGCCGAACTGTTCGCGAACCTGTTCGCGTTCGACATCACCGCCGACCTGCTGGGCCGCGACTTCGTGCAGCAGGCGCTGCTGGCCGCGGCGCTGCTGGCGCTGGTGGCGGGGCTGATCGGGCCGCTGATCGTGATGCGCCAGATGTCCTTCGCGGTGCACGGGTCCAGCGAGCTGTCGTTGACCGGCGCGGCGTTCGCGCTGCTGGCCGGTTTCAACGTCGGCGTCGGGGCGTTGGTGGGTTGCGCGCTGGCGGCTGTGCTGTTTGGCATCCTCGGCCAGCGCGCCCGCGAACGCGACTCGGCCATCGGCGTCGTGCTCGCCTTCGGCCTGGGTTTGGCGGTGCTGTTCATCCATCTCTATCCGGGCCGCACCGGCACCAGCTTCGCGCTGCTGACCGGCCAGATCGTCGGAGTCGGCTATTCGGGGCTGGCGCTGCTGGCGGTGGTGACGGTGCTCGTCATCGCGGTGCTCGCGGTGTGTGGTCGCCCGCTACTGTTCGCCACCGTCGACCCCGAAGTCGCCGCCGGCCGCGGGGTGCCGGTACGCGCGTTGGGCGTCGTGTTCGCGGCCCTCGTCGGCGTCACCGCCGCCCAGGGCGTGCAGATCGTCGGTGCGCTGCTGGTGATGTCGCTGTTGATCACCCCGGCCGCAGCGGCGGCGCGGGTGTTCGTCTCCCCCGCTGCCACCATCGGAGCGTCGGTGGTGTTCGCGGAGATATCGGCGGTCGGTGGCATAGTGCTGTCGCTGGCGCCGGGAGTTCCGGTGTCGGTGTTCGTCACCACGATTTCGTTCGCGATCTTCGTGGTGTGCTGGCTAATCGGGCGCCGCGGCCGAAAACCGACGAGCGCCTGACCGAGCGCGGTCTCGCGCTCCTGCGCTCGACTCGGTGCGATTAGTCCGCTCGGTGGCATTCTTCATGGCGCTCCGCACGGTGTGCCGAATTTTCGAGACCGCGTCGCGCAGTGTGCGGGCGCTGCGGGGCTTAACGCTGACATGTTCGTTCGTCGTGGCCAGCCGTTGCGGTGTTCCTACCCTGGCGCGAGTCGGTGTTGTTGTCGTGGACTTCTTTTGGACCTTGTTAATCGGGCTCGCGGCACGCAGTCACACGAATCATGGGGGGCGGGGATTCAATCCTTCGGCGATATGGCGAGTCGACGGGCGCGGTCAGCGGCTATTCCGGACCGCGCGCTACAGGGCGCGCGGGATCTGAGATCCATTCCGACCACGAGCCGGGAAACAACGCCGCATCCACGCCCGCGGCGACGAGCGCGGCGAGCGTCACCGATGCGGTGACACCCGACCCGCAGTAGACGCCGACGCTCGCACCTGGCTCGGTGACCAACCGCGTGAGTTCGTCGTCACCGCGGAACACGCCGTCCTCGTCCAGCACGCTGGTGCTCGGCAGATTCCTGGCGCCGGGAATGTGACCGGCGACCGGATCGATGGGCTCGACGTCGCCGCGGAATCGTTCGGGTGCGCGTGCATCGAGCAGGATCCCCACCGCCGCAGCCTGATTCGCGGTCAGAGTGGGGTTGTCGCCGGCATAGAGGTCGTCGTGGGACACTGTCGCGTCGCCGGGCTCGGCCACGACCGTTTCGGCCTCCAGCGTTCCGCCGGCCGCAGTCCACGCGCCCAGACCTCCGTCGAGGATGCGCACGCCGGTAAGCCCTGCGGTGGTCAGCACCCACCAGGCCCGCGCCGAGCCCGCGCGATTCCAGTCGTCGTACACCACTACCGGAACGCCCTGCCGGACCCCCCACCGGCGGGCGGCCGACTCAACCTGGCGTCCCGACGGCAGCGGATGGCGGCCGCGCCCGTCAACGGTGTGATCGGTGAGCTCGTCCTCGAGCGACACGTACACCGCGCCCGGTAGGTGACCGCGCTCGTACGCGGCGCGCCCGTCGGGCTCGCTGAGCTGCCAGCGCACGTCGAGGATCGTGACGGGCCGGCCGCCGTCGAGGTGTTGTGCCAGTTCGGTTGCCGTCATGAGGACTTTGGCACGCCTATTCATGTTGCCCATGATGCCCTCCGCTTAGGCTGGCGGTCATGGCTGGAGGCCCGGTGCAAATCGATCTCAACGCCGACCTCGGCGAGAGCTTCGGGGTGTGGCGACTCGGCGACGACGAAGCCATGCTCGACGTGGTCACCAGCGCCAACGTGGCGTGCGGCTTTCATGCCGGCGATCCGGCGCTGTTGCTGCGAACGTGCCGCGCCGCCGCCGCCCGGGGCGTCCGCATCGGCGCCCAGGTGAGCTACCGCGACCTCGCCGGGTTCGGTCGGCGCTTTATCGATGTCACACCCGAAGACCTGAGCGCCGACGTCATCTACCAGATCGGCGCGCTGCAGGCGCTTGCGCACGCCGCAGGCTCGGTGGTCAGCTACGTCAAACCCCATGGCGCGCTGTACAACACGATCGTCAACAATCACGCGCAGGCCCGCGCGGTGGCCGAGGCGGTACACGCGGTCGACCCGAACCTGCCGGTGCTGGGCCTGTCCGGCTCGGTGTTCTTCGCCGAGGCACAAAGCCTGGGCCTGCGCACCGTGCCCGAAGCTTTCGCCGATCGCGCGTATCGGCCTGACGGACAACTGGTTTCCCGCCGCGAACGCAATGCAGTCCTGCACGACGTCGCCGAGATCGCCGACCGGGTGGCGTCCATGGTCAACACCGGCCGGGTGTTCGCGGTGGACGGATCACCGATACCGATCACGGTGGAATCTGTTTGCGTACATGGTGATTCGCCGGGTGCGGTGCAGATCGCCAACGCGGTACGCGAACGCATGGTGGCCGACGGCGTCGAACTCAAAGCGTTCGTCTGATGCGCGCTAAAGCGGGCCGGCCGGACCTGCGGGACTACGCGGGCTACTTCGACGTCCCCGCCGCCGCACCGGACTCCCCGCTGACGGTGACGTGGGCCGGTGTGACCACGCTGCTGATCGACGACGGCTCGTCGGCGCTGATGACCGACGGCTTCTTCTCCCGGCCTAATCTGGCGGCGGTCGCACTGCGTCGCATCTCGCCGTCGCTGCCGCGCATCGAAGGGTGTCTGGCCCGCATCGGGGTGGATCGGTTGGAAGCGGTGCTGCCGGTGCACACCCACTTCGACCATGCGATGGACTCCGCTGTGGTCGCCGAACGCACGAGGGCGCTACTGGTCGGTGGGACGTCGGCGGTACAAGTGGGTGTTGGGCACGGGCTGCCCGATGCTCGGCTGGTCGTCGCGACCCCGGGTGAAGCGATCACACTCGGCGCGTATGACGTCACCCCGGTCGAGTCCGAACACTGTCCGCCCGACCGCTTTCCGGGTGAGATCACCGAGCCCGTCGTCCCGCCGGTGAATGCGTCGGCGTACCGATGCGGCGAGGCGTGGTCGATGCTGGTGCATCATCGGGCCTCGGATCGCCGGCTGCTGATCGTCGGCAGCGCCGGCTTCGTGCGGGGCGCGCTCGCCGGCCAGCGCGCGGAGGTGGTGTACCTCGGTGTCGGCCAGCTCGGGCTGCAGCCCGAGCAGTACCTGGCCGACTACTGGGTGGAGACCGTCCGCGCCGTCGGCGCCCGCCGCGTCGTGTTGATTCACTGGGATGATTTCTTCCGCCCCCTGCACAAGCCGCTGCGGGCGCTGCCCTATGCCGGTGACGATCTCGACGTCTCCATGCGGGTGCTCTCGCGGCTGGCCGAGGAGGACGGCATCCCGCTGCATCTGCCCACGCTGTGGCAGGCCGCTGATCCGTGGGCGTAGTTCCGTCGCCCAGCAGACGCGAAAGTACCCGACACGCAGAGGATTTGGGAGCTTTTGCGACTGCTCGCCAGAGAAAATCAGCCCCTGCGCTGACGGGCGATTTCGGCGAGTACTACGCCTGCGGCCACCGACGCGTTGAGCGATTCCGTCGGCCCGGCCATCGGAATGGACACCACGGCGTCGCAGTTTTCCCGGACCAGTCGCGACAGGCCCTTGCCTTCCGAGCCGACCACCACGACCAGCGGGCCGGTGCCGTCGAGGTCGTCGAGGTCGGTGTCACCGTCGGCGTCCAGGCCGACGATCTGCAGGCCTGCATCGCCCCAATTGTTCAGTGTCCGATTGAGATTCGTCGCCCGGGCCACCGGCACGCGGGCGGCGGCGCCGGCGCTGGTGCGCCAGGCCACCGCGGTCACCGAGGCCGACCGCCGCTGCGGGATCAACACGCCGTGACCCGCGAACGCGGCCACCGATCGCACGATCGCGCCCAGGTTGCGGGGGTCGGAGATGTTGTCAAGCGCAACCAGCAGAGCCGGTGCGCCGTCGCTGGACGCAGCCGTCAGCAGGTCGTCGGGGTGCGCGTAGCGGTACGGCGGTACCTGCAGCGCGATGCCCTGATGTAACCCGTTGGCGCTGATCCGATCCAGGTCGTGGCGCGGAACTTCAAGGATCGAGATGCTGGAATCCGCTGCCAGTCTTACCGATTCGGTGAGGCGTTCGTCCGCCTCTGTACCCAGCGCGACGTAGAGGGCGGTGGCGGGAACCCCGGCGCGCAGGCACTCCAGCACGGGATTGCGGCCCAGCACGATCTCGTTGTCGTCGGTGCGCTTGGCCGGCTTTCGCTGCGGGGTCTTCGACGCGCGCTTGGCGGCCGGATGGTTCGGCCGCATATGTGCCGGCGGCGTGGCACCGCGGCCCTCCAGCCCGCGCCGGCGCACACCACCAGAGCCGACCGTCGGCCCCTTCTTCGTCCCGGGTTTACGGACCGCACCCCGGCGCCGCGAGTTTCCGGCCACCTACTTGCCGTTCCCGTCCAGCAGTGACCACTGCGGCCCGTCGGCGGTGTCGGTGACCTCGATGCCGGCCTCCTTGAGCCGGTCCCGGATCTGGTCGGCCGCCGCCCAGTCGCGACGGGCGCGGGCGTCGGCTCGGCTGGCCAACGCCCACTGCACCAGCACGTCGACCGCCGCCAGCGCCGCCGAGGTCTCGTCGCGTGACTCCCAGCGTTCGTCGAGCGGGTCGCAGCCGAGGATGCCCGTCATCGCCCGGATCGACCGTGCGTGGGTCATCGCCGTGTCGTGGTCGCCGGTGTCGAGCGCGCGGTTGCCCTCGGCGCGCGCGGCATGCACCTCGGCCATCGCGATCGGCACCGACAGGTCGTCGTCGAGCGCCGCGGCGAACCGCGCGGTGAACTCGCCGGGCACCACTGCGCCGACGCGGCTGCGCACCCGGTGCAGGAACTCCTCGATTCCGGTGTAGGCCTTGACGGCGTCCTGCAGCGCGGTCTCGGAGAACTCGAGCATCGACCGGTAGTGCGCGCTGCCGAGGTAGTAGCGCAGTTCGGCCGGACGCACCCGCTGCAGCACCGCGGGAATGGCCAGCACGTTGCCCAGCGACTTGCTCATCTTCTCGCCGCCCATGGTGACCCAGCCGTTGTGCAGCCAGTAACGGGCGAACGGGTCGCCGGCCGCAAGCGCCTGCGCGATCTCGTTTTCGTGGTGCGGGAAGACCAGATCCATTCCGCCGGCGTGTATGTCGAACTCCGGCCCGAGATACTCGTGCGCCATCGCGACGCACTCCGAATGCCAGCCCGGCCTGCCGCGGCCCCACGGGGTGGGCCAGGACGGCTCGCCGGGTTTGGCGCCCTTCCAGAGCGTGAAGTCGCGCTGATCGCGCTTGCCCTTCGCCACGCCCTCACCCTGGTGCACGTCGTCGATCTTGTGGCCGGACAGCTGCCCGTACTCGGGATAGCTGAGCACGTCGAAGTAGACGTCGCCGGCGCCGGTGTAGGCGTGCCCGGTGTCCATCAACCTTTCGATGAGCTCGACGATCTGCGTGATGTGCCCGGTGGCACGAGGCTCGGCCGACGGCGGCAGCACCCCCAGCGCGTCGTAGGCGGCCGAGAATGCCCGCTCGTAGGTGGCGGCCCATTCCCACCACGGCCGACCGGCGTCGGCCGCCTTGTTGAGGATCTTGTCGTCGATGTCGGTGACGTTGCGGATGAACGCGACGTCGTAGCCCTTGGCCATCAGCCAGCGCCGCAAGATGTCGAAGGCAACCCCGCTGCGGACATGGCCGATGTGCGGCAGCCCCTGAACGGTGGCGCCGCACAAATAGATCGACACCTGCCCGGGGCGCACCGGCACGAAATCGCGCACGGCACCCGTCATGGTGTCGTGGAGTCGCAGGTGGGCGCGATCGGTCACGACGGGCCAGCTTACCGGCCTATTCGGCGCGAACCACCAATGCGGTCGCGATGGCGGCCAATCCTTCACCGCGGCCGGTCAGCCCCAGGCCGTCGGTGGTCGTCGCCGACACCGAAACGGGAGCGTCGATCAGCTCGGAGAGCACCTTCTGCGCCTCGGCGCGCCGCGGTCCCACCTTGGGCCGGTTGCCGATCACCTGCACCGCGGCATTGCCGACGCGATAGCCCTCCGTCCGCAACAATCCGTGGACGTGTCGCAGCATGTCGGCACCGGCCACACCACGCCACTCTTCGCGGTCGGTGCCGAAGACGTCGCCGATGTCGCCGAGGCCGGCCGCGGTAAGCAGCGCATCGCACAACGCGTGAGCCGCGACATCACCGTCGGAATGACCGGCGCAGCCGTCGGCGTCGTCGAACAACAGGCACAGCAGCCAGCACGGCCGTCCGGCCTGGATGGGGTGTACGTCGGTGCCGAGCCCGACCCGCGGCACAGACATCGCCGTCAGGACGCGTCAGGACGCGGCGGCCAGAACCTCGTCGAGGATGGTTTCCGCCTTGGCGTCATCGGTGTTCTCGGCGAGAGCCAGCTCGCCGACCAGGATCTGCCGCGCCTTGGCCAGCATCCGCTTCTCGCCGGCGGACAGGCCACGCTCCTGGTCGCGGCGCCACAGGTCACGGACGACCTCGGCGACCTTGTTGACATCACCCGAGGCCAGCTTCTCGAGATTGGCCTTGTAGCGGCGCGACCAGTTGGTCGGCTCCTCGGTGTGCGGGGCGCGGAGCACCTGGAACACCTTGTCGAGGCCTTCCTGCCCCACCACGTCGCGCACTCCGACATACTCGGCATTTTCGGCGGGTACTCGAACGGTGAGGTCTCCCTGGGCGACCTTCAAGACGAGATATTCCTTTTGCTCGCCTTTGATGG
>JBEVHG010000154.1:0-10744 GCA_040511335.1 Mycobacterium sp.
GACCGGAGTTGGGTGGAACCGTTCTGCAAAGGCGACAAGACTGCCATGGCTTCCAACGCCACTCACGTTCGAGTTCTGCAGGCCATCAACACGCTGAGATCGTCGGGTCGACAATCGATGCGATCTGACGTCCCGGTCGCACCACCCAGACGCGCACCACGCGACCCGGCACCTTGCCCGGGATCGATCGCATCCCCGGCAAACGCCTTAAGGCCCGCCGCAAGAGTGTTCGAACGCGAGTTTGGCGCGAGCTGTGACAATTTGTGACAATTTTCGAGTCGTTCGAACATATTAGCTAGTTGCGACGAGTCCATAATCGCAACTCAAATGTCAATTAAACGGTCGGGCTGACAGGATTTGAACCTGCGACCACTTGACCCCCAGTCAAGTGCGCTACCAAACTGCGCCACAGCCCGTTGCCGCCGTCATCCGCCGGCAGCAGGTCGAAAGCCTACCGCAGACGGCGGCGGTCCCCCCAAATCGCCGCGCTACAGCGTCAGCAGGCGGTACAGCCCAATGAGACCGACCACCACGATCGCCGCACGCAGCACGTTCGGAGACAGCCGACGTCCATAGTGTGCGCCGAGGAAGCCACCGAGCAGTGAACCGACCGCGATCAGTCCCGCTGCGGCCCAGCTGATCCGGTCGAACGCGACCAGCGTATAGGCAACCGCCGCCACCACGTTGACGACCAACGCCAGCAGGTTCTTCGCCGCGTTCATCCGCTGCAGCGATTCCGGTAACAGCGCGCCCATCGCGCCCATGAGCAAAATGCCCTGCGCCGCGGTGAAGTAGCCCCCATAGACGCCGATCGCGAACGTGCCGGTTACCAACGCCGCCATCCGGCGAGGACTCACGTGCTCAGCTGACCGGCCGGCTTCCTCCGCGCGCCGGCGCGCCCACTCCTGGATCCGCGGGCCGATCACCACCAGGACCAGCGCCGCGATGAGCAGCACCGGCACCACCTGCTCGAACACCTTCTCCGGCAGGTGAAGCAACAGCCACGCGCCGAGACCGGCCCCAATGAAAGATGCCGGAATCTGCCAGCGCAGCCGGTCCCACTGACCGCGCAGCTCCTGCCGATATCCCCAGGTTCCCGAAACGCTGCCTGCTACCAGGCCGACCGCGTTCGACATGGTCGAGGTCACCGGCGGGTACCCGAGAGCGACCAGGGTCGGGAAGGTGACCAGTGTGCCGGAGCCGACGACGGCGTTGATCGCGCCCGCCCCGACGCCGGCCAGGGCGATCAGAACCATGTCGAAAACGGGCACTGGGGAAACAGTAGTGCCCGCGACTTGTGGAACGTGAGCCGCGCCCAGCGCGGTGTGCGCGGCTGTGACTCCACAAATCGCATGCGCGTCAGCGCAACCTCGCGCCCCGCTTCTCCCGGACCCGCACATTGATCCGGATTGGGCTACCCTCGAAGCCGAACGTCTCACGCAGCCGCCGCTCCAAGAACCGCCGATATCCCGCTTCCAGGAAACCGGTCGTGAACAGGACGAACGTCGGAGGCCGGGCGGTGGCCTGGGTGGCGAACAGGATCCGCGGCTGCTTCCCGCCGCGCACCGGCGGCGGCGTCGCGGCCACAATTTCCTTGAAAAACGTGTTCAACCGCCCCGTCGAAATCCGGGTGTCCCACGAGTCCAATGCCTTTTCCAGCGCGGGCACCAGCTTTTGCACCGCCCGGCCCGTCATCGCCGAGATGTTGACCCGCTGCGCCCACTGCACCTGCGCCAGTTCGCGCTCGATCTCGCGCTCCAACACATACCGACGGTCCTCGTCGACCAGGTCCCACTTGTTGAACGCCAGCACCAACGCCCGGCCGGCCTCGATGACCATCGACAGCACCCGCTGGTCCTGCTCGGTCAGCGGCTGCGACGCGTCGATCAGCACGATGACCACCTCGGCGGCGTCGATCGCGCCGTGGGTGCGCACCGAGGCGTAGAACTCGTGTCCGCTGGCCTGCCCGACCTTGCGGCGCAGCCCCGCCGTATCGACGAAACGCCAAGTCTTGCCGCCCAGTTCGATCAGCGAGTCAACGGGGTCGACGGTCGTGCCGGCCACGTCGTGCACCACCGAACGCTCATCGCCGGCCAAACGGTTCAGCAGTGAGCTCTTGCCGACATTCGGCTTGCCCACCAACGCGACTCGCCGCGGACCGCCGCCACCCGAAGCCAGCTCAGACACCGCCGGCAGCGACTCCACAACGATGTCGAGTAGGTCGGCCACACCGCGGCCGTGAATCGCGCTGATCGGATACGGCTCCCCCAGGCCCAGCGACCACAACGCCGCCGCGTCGGCTTCGCCCCGCTCGGTATCCACCTTGTTGGCGGCCAGGAACACCGGCTTGCCGGACTTGCGCAACAGCCGCGCCGCCGCCTCGTCGGCCGCGGTCGCACCGACCACCGCATCGACCACCAGGATGATCGCATCGGCGGTGCGCATCGCCACCGACGCCTGCTCGGCCACCAACTGCTGCAGGCCCTTGGCGTCTGGCTCCCAGCCGCCGGTGTCCTGCACGACGAACCGCTGCCCGCTCCACAGCGCGTCATACGACACCCGGTCGCGGGTAACTCCCGGCACGTCCTGCACCACCGCCTCGCGGCGTCCCAGAATGCGGTTCACCAGCGTGGACTTGCCGACGTTCGGCCGGCCGACCACGGCCACCACCGGCGGCGGACCCGACGCCTCGTCCTGGAGAGCGTCGGCGACATCTGAATCGCTTAGTTCCCAATCACTTTCGTCGACCCAGGTTTCGTCACTCATCGCGACGCCCCGGCGTGTTGCTCGACAAGCTCCAACAGGTGCGCGATCACCTCAGACTCGGTCATCTCGCTGGTATCGACAATCAGCGCATCGTCTGCAGCCCGCAGCGGCGACACCGCCCGCGTCGAATCCAGGTGGTCGCGGCGTTGCACATCGGCCAGCACCGCTTCGTAGTCATCGCCAAGACCGCTCGCCACATTCTGGTCATTGCGGCGCTTCGCGCGCGTCTCGGCAGACGCGGTCAGGAAGAACTTCACATCGGCATCGGGCAGCACGACCGTGCCAATATCGCGCCCCTCGACCACGACATTGCCCGCGCCGGCGGCCATCTTGCGCTGCAACCCCACTAACAGGGTCCGCACCCTCGCAACCGCCGACACCGCCGACACCGCCCCAGTGACCGCATCGCCGCGGATCTCAGCCGTAACATCCTCTCCGCCAAGGTAAGCGCGATCCTCATCGGGGTTATAGCCGACTGACAGTGGCGCCTTATTGGCCGTTTCGACGATCGCAACCTGGTTATCCAGCTCGACACCGGCCCGCAGCACGGCCAGCGTCACGATCCGGTACATGGCGCCGGTGTCCAGATAGCGCGCCCCCAGCGATCGCGCTAAACCCCGTGATACCGAGGACTTTCCGGTTCCCGCGGGCCCGTCGACCGCGATCACCAGCGAGTCGCTCACAGGCCCACCGCCCTGTACAACTCGCCGATCTCCTTGCGGCCCAGCACCCGGATGCTGCCGGGTCGTTGATCGCCCAGCGACACCGCGCCGATGTCGGTGCGCACCAACTCCTGCACCGGATAGCCGACCGCCGCCAGCAGCCGCCGCACGATGCGCTTGCGGCCCTCGTGCAACGTCACCCGCACCAGCGTCTTGCCGGGGACCGCATCCACCACCGCGAAGTCGTCGACGCGCGCGGGACCGTCATCCAGCTCCACTCCGGCCCGCAGCTTGCGGCCCAGCCCGCGCGGCACCGTGCCCGTCACCGTCGCCAGATACGTCTTGGGCACCTCGAACGACGGATGCATCAGCCGGTGCGCCAGCTCGCCGTCATTGGTCAACAGCATCAGACCTTCGGTGTCGGCGTCGAGTCGCCCGACGTGAAACAGCTTCTTGTTGCCCCGAACTCGGTGCTCGACCAGGTCGCCGATACACGGCCGGCCGCGATCGTCGGACATCGTCGAAAGCATTCCCCGCGGCTTGTTCAGCGCCAGATGCACCAGGATGTCGTCGACCATCACGCGGGTCCCGTCCACCCGGATCACCGAGACGTTCGGGTCGACGCGGGTACCCAGCTCGGTCACCAGCTGACCGTCGACCTCCACCCGTCCGTCCAGGATCATCTTTTCGGCGACCCGGCGTGATGCAATTCCGGCTTGCGACAACACTTTCTGCAGCCGCACACCCTCGGAATCGGTCATCTCAGTCCTGGTCCACGTCGAACGACAGCGACTGGTCGTTGGCCGGCGTCCCACTGAGTTTGACGAAACGTGGCTCCTGGCCGAGTGATTCGCTCAAATCATCGATCACGTCGACATCGGGCAGCAGCGGCGCGATATCGGGCAGATCGGCCAGCGACGACAGCCCCAGCCGCTCGAGGAACAGCTCAGTGGTCGCAAAGGTCATCGCGCCGGTGTCGGAATCGGTGCCCGCCTCGGTGATCAGCCCGCGCGCCAACAGCGTCCGCATCACCGCGTCGACATTTACACCGCGCACCGCGCTCACCCGCGCACGCGTCACCGGCTGACGGTAGGCCACCACCGCCAACGTCTCCAACGCCGCGCGGGTCAGCTTCGAGCGGGTGCCGTCGAGCAGCAGCCGCTCCACATACGGCGCGAACCGTGACCGGGTGTACATCCGCCATCCGCCGCCGGCTTCACGCAAGTCGATGCCGCTGTCGCGGGCGGTGAGTTCCGCGGCCATCAGTGCCAGTTTGGCCGCCACCCGGTACGAGGGCTGCTCGGTCGCAGCGGCGAGCGCCTCCACCGTCACCGGGGTGTCCATCACCAACAGGAGCGCCTCGAGCACCGCGCCGAGTTCGGAATCCTCCAGTTCCGGTGCCGCCGCGACATCGATGCCCAGGTCGAGATCGGGAATGTCGTCAGTCATGAGGGTCTCGCTCTTCCACCGCCTCAGCGGTCACCAGTCTTCGTCGGTTGGCCGATCTCCGGTCCACGGGAATGTCGTCAGTCATGAGGGTCTCGCTCTTCCACCGCCTCAGCGGTCACCAGATCTTCGTCGGTTGGCCGATCTCCGGTCCACGAAACCTGGAGCACACCAAGCGGTTCTGATTGATCGAATGCTACCGCCCGGGCCCGATACAGTTCGAGCAGCGCCAGGAAGCGGCCCACGATCTCGATCGACACCTGGCAATCGGCGACCAACTCGGAGAATGACGCCCACTGTCCCGCGCCACGGCCCTCCAGCACGGCGAGGAGCTGCCGGGCCTGCTCGGGCACCGACACCATCAACTCATGCAGGTGCTCGGTTTCCACCACCGGCACCGGTCGCGGTGTGAACGCGGCCGCGGCGATCTGCGCGAACCGCTCGGCGTCCACGCCGAGCATCACCTCGGGCAGCAGGTCGGAGTAGCGGTCCTCCAGCGAGACCGACCGCGGATAGCTGCGCAGCGCCGCGGCCTCGAGCTCGGCGAACATCTCCGCGACGTGCTTGAACGCCCGGTACTGCAGCAGCCGCGCGAACAGCAGATCCCGCACTTCGAGCAGCGCGAGGTCCTCCTCGTCGTGGACCTCACCGGACGGCAGCAGCCGGGCCGCCTTCAGATCCAGCAGCGTGGCCGCGATCACCAGGAATGCCGTCGTCTCATCCAATTCCAGCTGCGGGCCAATCGCCTTGGTGTAGGCGATGAACTCGTCGGTCACCCGGTGCAACGCCACCTCGGTGACGTCGAGGCGGTGCGCGAAGATCAGCTGCAGCAGCAGGTCGAACGGCCCCTCGAAATTGCTCAGCCGGACCTGGAAGCCTGCCTGCTGAGACTGGTCCGGTAGTGCCCCGCTCACGCGCCGAACCGGTCGATGACCTCGCGAGCCAACGACCGATATGCCTCGGCGCCACCGGATTTCGGCGCCCATGTGATGATCGGCTCGCCGGCGACGGTGGTCTCCGGGAAGCGCACGGTGCGGGTGATGACGGTGTCGAACACCAAATCACCGAACCGCTCCATCACGCGGGCCATCACTTCGCGGGAGTTGACGGTGCGCGGATCGTATCGAGTGACCAGGATCCCGCCGATGTGAAGCTTCGGGTTCAACCGGTCGTGGACCTTCTCGACGGTGTCGGTCAACAACGCAAGACCGCGCAGGGAGAAGTACTCGCATTCGGTCGGGATGATCACGCCGTCCGAGCAGGCCAGCCCGTTCACAGTGAGCAGGCCCAGCGACGGCTGGCAGTCGATCAGCACGTAGTCGTAGCGGTCCAGCACCGGATACAGCGCGCGGGCCAGGGACTGCTCGCGGCCAACCTCGTTGACCAGTTGGATCTCGGCCGCCGACAGGTCGATATTGCTGGGCACCAGATCCATGCCCTTGACCCGGGTGTGGATCAGCACGTCGTCGATCGACACGCGTGGCTCGACCAGCAGGTTGTGAATCGTGTGGTCCAGTTCGTAATGCGGCACCCCGAGTCCCGCCGACAGCGCACCCTGCGGATCCAGGTCGACCAGCAACACTCGACGGCCGTACTCGGCCAAGCTGGCGCCGAGGTTGATCGTCGACGTCGTCTTGCCGACGCCACCCTTCTGGTTGACCATCGCGATGACCTTGGCCGGGCCGTGCACGGTCTTCGGCATGGGCTCCGGGATGGGACGCGGCGGACGGCCGGTCAGTCCGGCCTCAAGGGGTAGGTCAGCACCGCCGGCCTCTTCGGTCATGCCCGACCGCCGCTGGTCAGGCAACGCATCCCCATGGCGAACATCCGGGCAAGTCTAACGAAGCGGGCTTGCCTGGTCTGGCAGACCCGCGGGCAACGTAGCCGCTGATTCATCTGGCCGTGCGCCTAGGGTGGCGTCCATGAGCTTGAAGCAGCGCCGCTGGTCGTTCATTCGCATGGCGATCGGCGCGCGAAGTTTCTCCAAGACCGGCCAATGGGGCGATGGCCGCGAGGCCGCGGCCGCCGACTACGTCATCGCCAACGCACGGCAGGGCGATGTGGATGACGTGCTTGCGACCATCGACAAGTTCGCCTACGAAGAGTCGTTCCTGATCAACGTCGGCGATGAGAAGGGCGCACTACTCGACGCGGCCGTGCGCCGGGCCAACACGGGCCTGGCCCTCGAATTGGGCACCTACTGCGGCTACGGCTCGCTGCGCATTGCCCGCGCGGCGCCCTCGGCCAGGGTGTATTCCGTCGAGTTCGCGGCGGCCAACGCCGAAGTGGCTCGGCGCATATGGGCACACGCCGGCGTCGAGGACCGCGTCACCTGCGTGGTCGGCACCATCGGCGACGGCGGCCGCACCCTGGACACGCTGGCCACCGACCACGGCTTCCCGCCCGGTTCGCTCGACTTCATGTTCCTCGACCACGACAAGAATGCCTACCTGCCCGACCTGCAGAGCATTCTCGACTGCGGCTGGCTGCATCCGGGGTCCATCGCGGTCGCCGACAACGTCCGCATCCCCGGCGCTCCCAAGTACCGCGAATACATGCGCGCGCAGCAGGGCGAAATGTGGAACACCGTCGAATACAAGACGCACGTCGAGTACCAGACGATGTTCGCCGACCTGGTGCTCGAGTCGGAATACCTCGGTTAGCGCAACTCGCGTTCGATGCGTTTGGCGATGCGCTTGGACTGCTTGGCCACGAAACCGATGAAAGACGGCCGGGACATGAATCCGATGAAGCGCAGTCCCTCTGCGGCGGGCTTTTCACCCTGCACGAGTGGCTTGCCGTTGGCGTCGAGCGCGCCGAGGTGGCCGACCAGGGGTTCTAGATCGCGCCGGTAGCCCGTTGCACAGATGACGACGTCGGGGTCCAGCCGAGATCCGTCCACCAGTACCACCTTGTTGCCGTCGAACGACTCGACGGTGCCGACCACCTCGATCGATCCGTCCCTGACGGCGTCTATGACGTCCATGTCGACCAGCGCCGGCACCTTGTCGGCACGCGCCACCCCGGCGTACACGCCCTCTTCGGGAATCGGCAGCCCGAATTCGCTGAGGTCGCCGAGATTCGCCCGACGTGACGCCCGGCCGATCGCGTCCGCAATTCGGATCGGGATGTGGTAGAGCGGCAGGGCGATCACATCGGCTGACAGACCACCGGGTAGCGAACGGAGCATGATGTTCGGCGGGGTGCGTACCGCCATCCACGTCTTGGCGGCTCCCCCGGTCGCGAGGTCGTGCGCGATCTCCATACCCGATGACCCGCAGCCGACGACCAACGCCTTCTTGCCCCGGTACGGGCGGGGATTGCGGTACGCGGCCGAATGCAGCAGCTCGCCGGTGTACCCGTCCATTCCGGGCCACTCGGGAACGACCGGTGTGTGCTGGTTTCCGGTCGCCACCACCACCTGAGGCGCGTCGATGTCGCCCGTGGAGGTGCGCAGGCGCCAGCCGCCCGACTCTCGGTCGATCCGATTGACCGTTGTGCCCAGCCGCAGCTCGATGCCGTCTTGGTGCGCGTGCCCGTCGAGATGGGCCACCACCTGGTCGCGGCTGGGGAACATCGGTGTGCCCTGCGGGTACCGGCGGTTCGGCAGATGGGAGAACGGCCTGCCCGTATTGAGTTTGAGCCGGTCGTAGCGACCTCGCCAGGCCGAACCAACCTCGTCGGCACCGTCTATCAACAGCGGCCGCAATCCGCGGTCACGCAAACTGAGCGCAACCGAGACACCCGCCGGGCCTGCACCGATCACCGCAACTTGATGTTCGCTCATACCAGTCTCCTACGGTCAACGGCACGCGTGGGTTCAAGTGTGGACCCGCCTATCGCGCCCGCGGATGGGCGCCCGCCCAAACCTCCCGCAGCGCGTGCACGGTGACATCGCCGATGTTCGCAGACGCCAGCCGCCGGGACTGCAGGGCGAAAGTACGCGGGACCGAGGATCGTCACACAAAATCCTCAACCTCATCTGCACCACTTTCGATTGTCGCGCGGCGTGGCTGGGGCTTCGTGTCGGATCCCGCCGTTACGGTGCGGGCGTGCAGTCGTTGATGTTCCCGTCAATCAACCTTGAGGGCGCCCTCTCGCAGCTGGGCGCCGACACCTTCCGACGTGGCGTGGCCTATGCGCGCGAGGGACGGGTGATTCGTTGCCTGTGGGACCCGGACGCGTGCAGCCTGTTGGGAAACGTTCGTGGTAGCCGCGGCCGCACCTACACCACCACGGTTCAGCTGTCCGAAGAAGCCACCGACAACTGGACCGTGCAGCTCGGGCTATGCAGCTGCCCCATGCAGGCGGACTGCAAGCATGTCGCGGCAATCGTCGTCGCCGCCGCCGGGGTGGTCACCAAAACGCGCGGCCAACGTACGCCACCCGCGCCATCCCCACCCGCGTGGCGGCAATCGCTAGATGCGCTGCTACCCACCTCTTCTACGAACGACGCGGTCACGACGCTGCTGGCGATCGAGCTGAGACTGTCGCAGGCCGGGCATTCGCCGACGCTGGACGCACGTCTTGTGCGCCCGGGCAAACGCGGCGGCTGGGTTGCCGGTAATCTGAGCTGGGCCAGGGTCGACATGCTGCGCCACTACGGATTTCCCGACGCCCAAGTTCGGCTGCTGCAGGAGCTCTATGCAACCTATCGAGTGTCGAATTCGACTGGCTACTACAGCTATTCATACGGCGGCTATTCGTACGGGGACGTGAAGACAATCTCGCTGCTGCAGTTCGAGTCGCCGCAGTTGTGGCCGCTGCTGGACGAGGCGCGCCAGGTCGGGGTGCGGCTGGTGCAGCCGCGGGCGCAGCGCGATGTGCCGGCGTATGCCGTCGCACAGATGTGCCTCGACGTCACGGTCGACGATGCGGGCGATCTTTCCATCACACCAACGCTTCGGGTCGACGGCACACCGACACTGCCGGTAGCGTTTATCGGTTCGTCGGGTCACGGCGTGGTGTACACCGACGGCGGTTTGCGGCTGGCCCGACTGGACAAGCCGGTGCCGACGGCGTTGCAGCGCATGGCGCTTGACAGTGAGCCCCTTGCGATACCCGCGGAGGAGGCGACGCGGTTCGCCGCCGAGTACTACCCGAGATTGCGCCACATCGCGGCCGTCACGTCGTCCGACGAGTCCTTCACGCTGCCGATCATCGCCGGACCCACGTTGGTGCTGCGCGCCGACTACCAGGACTCACACGAGCTCGAGCTGACGTGGGAGTGGGTATACCGCTTGGGCGACAACGAGTTTCGCGCACTTGTCGGTTCATCTCCTGATGCCGGCTACCGCGATCTGGACGCGGAGACCAGGCTCGCCGCAGGCATCGACGCCCCGCTAGAGCGGTTCAGGCTCCGCGCCGCCGACGGCACGCTCATCGCATGGACGCGACTGTCGGGCCTGGAGACGATGCGGTTCGCCACCGAACTTCAGCCCTTGCTTGCCGATCTTCCGGACGTCGCACTGGAGGTGATCGGCGACCCGGTTGACTACCGGGAGGCGGGCGGATCCCTCGTCATCGGAGTGACGGCCGAGGAGGTCCTCGGCGAGACGGACTGGTTCGATCTGGGCGTAACGATCAGCGTTGAGGGCAAACAGGTTCCGTTCGTCACGGTGTTCACCGCGCTCGCGTCGGGGCAGCAGCACCTGCTGCTTCCCGACGGCGCCTACTTTGCGCTGGACAAGCCGGAGCTGGTGAAGCTGCGCCAGCTGATCGAAGAGGCCCGCGCGCGGACCGACACCGAAGAGGGGCCAACCCGGATCAGCCGGTTCCAGGCCGGGCTGTTCGACGAGCTCGTCGAGCTCGGAGCAGTGACGCGGCAAGCCGACGACTGGCGACGCCAGGTCGACGGACTGCGCGCTCTG